>NZ_ABEQ01000009.3 GCF_000171335.1 Candidatus Epulonipiscium viviparus | reverse complement strand
GCCTTGCGATATAGATATTGCTGTTGAACTTTGTAAAGATTCCGACACTGTACCTTGTTGCGTGCTTGATTTTCCTCATGGAACAGGTGGATTAGAAGCTAAAATTGCTCTTACTGAAATTTATTGTAAAAAAGGCATCAAAGAAATCGACATGGTCATGAACTATGGTTACGCTCGTTCTGGACTTTGGAATATTGTTGCGGATGAAATTCGTGGAGTTGTTACCAAAGCTCATGAATATGATGCCATCGTTAAAGTTATCTTTGAAATTGGATACTTAACACCCGAAGAAATTGCCAAAGCTACCGAAGTTTCTATCGAATGCGGTGCGGAATACATAAAAACTTGCACCGGTTTCTTTGAGCCAGTAACAGAAGAAGCAGTTGCCATCATGTTAAAAACAGCTAACGGTCGCGCAAAAGTTAAAGTTTCTGGACCTGGTATTTTTGATTATCCAACAGCACAAAAATTCCTTGATATGGGTGCGCATAAACTTGGTCTTGGATATGGTTTTGCTGATTCTATTTATGACGAGGCAAGAGGTATTGCCAGCAACAACGCAGCGGATCCAAATTCTTACTAAAGATATATATTAGCCARTATGYTTTAGACTTGCTTACCCAACATAGAAAGGAGAAATTTAAAATATGTTAGAAATAATTAATATGTTAGGTCCGGTATTACCTATAATTGTTTTAGTTATTTTAGGAAAAATTCTAAATTACAAGCAATATATTTTGCCAGCAACAATAGCTGAAATWAAAAAATTCTTACTTAATATTTGCTTACCTTGCACACTTTTTAATATGACATTATTCATGCACATCGAAGCTAACTCTTTTTTGATGATCGGTTTAAGTTACGTYATGTTATGTGTATTCCTTGTTGGAGGAAAACTCTGTAATTTTATTCCATTTTTAAGGAATAAATTCAATCCATACATTTGCTCTGGAACAGGATTTATGCTTGTAGGTATGGCGTTATACACYATGATTTATGGTACAGATAATTTAGAAATTTACTCATTTATTGGCGTTGGTAACGAATTGTTTGTATGGACTGTATATCTAGTATTATTTAAATTTGAAACATCAGAAACCCACAAATTTGATTTAAGTACAGCAAAAAATATTATAAAATCACCGCTTATTTTAAGTATGGTTTTTGGTATGATTTTAAATCTCTTAGGCGTTGGAGATCTTCTCAACTCAAACGAAATAGGCTTAGGTATCCTAAAATCAATCACGACTCTTTCTGGTCTTGCATCACCACTTATCTTAGTTACTTTAGGTTATGGACTTACCTTTAAAGCAAAATATCTAAAAGAAAGCATGAAACTTGTGATTTCAAGACTAATTGTTATGTTTGGACTAGGCTTTTTATTCAAATTTTTAGTTATCGATTTCTTCTTTGAACCAAGTCTCATTTTAGATTTATCGTTCATAGGATTCTTCGTGCTTCCTCCAATGTTTACACTTACTTTACTCGTAGAAGGTGTTAGTTCAGAAGAAGAAGTGGAAATCGTAAACAGCGCAATTGGTATTTCCACTATAATCAGTATCATTTTACTTATTATCATATCATTTATCATACCACCAGAAAGTATTGCCGCATTAGCTAATAATTAGAATAGGAGAAAATTATGAAAAATATTAATGGCAAAGTTGTTTTTATAACCGGAGGCTCACAGGGTTTGGGAGCTAGTATTTCCAAAAGGTTTGCAGATGAGGGCGCTAAGATTGCTATTTTCAGTATTGATACTGCTCTCGATAAAAAATTAGAAGCTGAATTACAGTCGAAAACAGAAGTTCTTTTCATAAAAGGCGACACAAGAAACTCTGCAGATATCAAGAATGCGATGGAAATTATTTTGGCAAGATTTGGAACACTTGACTTTGCTATAAACTGCGCCGGCGTTACTGGTGCTATGCATCCATTTGTTGATATGCCAGAAAATGAGTATGACTTTGTTATGGACGTCAATGTAAAAGGTGTTTTTCTTTGTATGCAAGAAGAACTTAAAATCATGCTTAAAAACAAATCAGGAAAAATCGTAAATATTGGTTCAGAGGCTACCTTTACAGCTGGCCACCCTCTGCGTTCAGTTTATTGTATTAGCAAACACGCTTTAGGTGGGTTAACCAGAAACGCCGCCATTGCATATGCCGATACAGGAATTAACATTAACGCTATCGCACCAGGAACTATGCTTACTCCATTGGTCGCAGCTTTTCCGCAAGATCAACAAGACGCGTTAGCTAACACTAGACCTACAAAAAGATTTGTTAGTATTGATTCTGTCGCAAGCATGGCTGTATACCTTTGTTCAGATTTAGCAAATGACATGGTAGGCTCCATTGTTAATATGGATGGTGGCAAAACTGCAATGTAATTAAAAGTGAGAGGAGAGGCAGTATGAGTTCCAAAATGAAAGCAATATGCATCACCGCAGCAAAACAAATAGAAATCATCGATCAAAATATACCAACCCCAGGCCCTACCGATGTCCTTATAAGAGTCGCAACRTCAATGCTTTGCACCTGGGAACAACGTGTWTTTTTACAAATAATGCCATTGCCATTACCATTTGTTGGCGGCCATGAATTCGCAGGAGAAATCGTTGCTATTGGCTCATCTTTAAGAGAAGAAGATTTTCCTATTGGATCAAGATGCGCGGCAGCACTTACGCATAACTGTGGTGTGTGTGAAAACTGTCGTCGTGCCGATGGAACTAGATGCAAATACACACATGACCTCGAGTATGTGGAAGGGCGTAGTGGYCTTGCAGAATACGTACTTGCTGATGCCAAAAATACGTATTTATTCCCCAATGATATATCTTACGAAAGAATAATGTTTACCGAACCTTTAGCTTGCGTTATCACTGGGCAAGACAAATTTAATATCGAGCTAGGAGATAATGTCGTTATTCAAGGAGCTGGAATTATCGGCATCATGCACGCACAAGTCGCAATGCTTAAAGGTGCGGTTGTCACCATTATCGAGAGAGATGAGCAAAGACGCCAAAATGCACTTAACATGGGAATTTGTGATCATGCTTTAAATTCAGAAGCCTCAGATTTATGGGAAAGTGTTGATAAAATTACACGAGGCAAAAGATTCGAGATTGTAATAAACACTGTGGCAATTCCATCTGTTATCGCCCAAAGCATTAAACTTTGCAGTGAAAATGGAACTTATTTAATGTTCGGCAAAGTATTTCCTGATGAACCTATTGCCATTGATATTAACAAAATCCAAAGCTCCAATATGAAACTTGCCGGCACTATGGCAAGTGAAAACAGAGCATTTTTGAGAGCGGCAAAAATACTTGCAGCTGGCAAAATCAAACCAGAAACAGCTCTTTTATCTGAGCTTCACCCAATCACAAATGCACAGCAAGCCTTTGAAAATTCACTTCTTCCAACAACATTTAGAGTTGGTTTTAAATTTTTTGAATAACTACTTTTATATTCAAGGGGGAAATATATAATGAATAGTTTTGAGCTAAATTTTAATACAAAAATTGCGTTTGGAAAAGGCGTGGATGATAAAGTTGGTGAAACACTTAGCCGCGATAATGTAAAAAATGCACTTGTTTGTTATGATGTTGTTGCCGAGAAAAAAGGTCTTCTTGATAAAATCGTCAAACAACTTCAAGAGAACTCTATAAATGTAACTCTATTTAGTGATATTCGTTCAAATCCAGAACTTAAACTCGTTTATAAAGCTATTGATATTTGCCATAAAAACTCTATTGATTGCCTAGTTGCGATCGGTGGCGGAAGCGTTTTAGACTCCTGCAAAGCAATAGCTGTTGGTGCCGCAAACCCAGATATTGACATTTGGGATTGTTATTTAGGGAAAATTCCATCACCTCCAACAGCAATTAAGATCGCTGCTATTCCCACAACCGCTGCAACTGGAAGCGAAACAAACCCATCATCTGTTTTATCAAATGACGCAACAGCGCAAAAAAGAAGCCTCTTCAGTGATGCTAGCCGCCCAGCTTATGCTTTTATGAATCCCGAACAATTATATACATTACCACTTATGCAAAGAAACTGCACTGTTGTAGATATTTTTGTTCACACACACGAAAGGTATTGCGCTAGCAGAGGAGAAAATAAGGTTTCTGATACTTGCAGCGAAGGCAATATGAAAACTTTGCTCGAAGTAGGACCTACTTTTATCAAAGAAACAGACAATTATGATGCCGCATCAGAAATAATGTGGGCAGGCACCAATGCTTACTTATCTGGCGGACTTGGTGGTAAATTCGATTGGTCTACACACAATCTAGGACATGAAATTTCTGGTCACTATCATGATAAAATTCACGCAACAACTATTACTACTATGTGGGGGTATTGGGCAAAATATGTGTGCGATGCCAATGTAGAAAGATTTGCACAGTTTGCACGCAATGTTTTTGGAGTTTCCAACTGCAACGACAAAGAAGCCGCAACCGAAGGCATCGAACGCACCATAAACTTTTTCAAAGAATACAATATGCCAACCAGTATTACCGAACTTATGGGCAGAAAATTTACCAGCGATGAAATAAACGAATTGGTAGACAGCTGCACCTATAACGGCGAGCGCAAAACAATCGGCGCATTAAAGCCTCTAGATAAAAATGATATTTTAGCTATTTATAATATGGCCAATGTCTAAAAACAAGAACTTTATCTCTCTTTGCGTAAATATTCTTGATTTTTGATACCACTTGTGTTAATATTCAGAAAATACTTTTTATATGGAGGCGATTATGACTTTAAAAGACATAGCCGTTATGGCAAATGTTTCCACAGCAACAGTATCTCGTGTTTTAAACGATAAAAATACTACTGCTGCTAGTGATAGCGTTAAGCAACTGATATTAAAAATTGCCGATGAAAATGGATATGTTTTATCAACTTCTAAAAATAGGGCACATACCTCTGAAGTGCCCAAAAAATTCCTTTATTGTTTATGCGCAAGACCATATAATGAATCCAAAGACGACAGCTTTTATGATCAAGTTATTGATGGCATCAATGAATACGCTATCCAAAATAACTATATCTTAAAAAGACGCATCGAACTTTTTGAACTCGAAGATGGGACGATAGACATACTTCTTGCCGCAGATGATCATTCTAACAAAAATTTAATAGCAATCGGTCGAACTAATAAACAAACCGAACTTCTTTTGCAAAAATCTTTCAATACAATTGTTTATGTTAGTCTTAATAAAATGCGCATCAAGTTCGATGACAATTTTGATCAAATATACTGCGATGGCTATGAGGTGTGTAAAGATGCCTTTTCATATTTATATAACCTACAACACAGAAACATTGCTCTAATTGGTCAAAAAGATGATATTAGATATAAGGGATATATTGACAGCTTACAAAGCTATAATCTTCCCTACAACAAAAACATGTTTATTAACACTAATTCTCTTACACTCAACGGCGGTAAACTTGCTATGCAACAACTTCTAGAGCACAAAACCGGTGTCACTGCTGTATTATGTATAAGTGATCGTATCGCTATTGGCGCAATCAATGCTTGTTATACAAATGGTCTAAAAATTCCAAATGACATCTCTATCATAGGCATAAACGATATCGAAATGTCGGCCTTCACAAAACCCACTCTCTCCACTATTCATATTCCGCTAAAAACGATGGGAATGCTTGCAGCACAAACTCTAATAAACCGTATAAACAAAGTTCATACAATACCCCTTCAAATATCTGTACCTTATTATATCCAAGAAAGAGAAAGCAGTTCAGCTTGTCTAAAATAACGAAAAGGAAGAATAAATATTATGATTAACATAGATGAAAATAAATGTATCGGATGTTCTAAATGCCAAAAATCTTGTCCAAGTGGACTTATTGAAATCCAAAATAAAAAGGCAATTATTTCAAATACAGGGGCATGTATTTTGTGTGGGCATTGTCAGGCTGTATGTCCCTCTTCTGCTATTTCATTGTTAGGTATTGATTACGAAGATAATCCTGCCTATCAAAACGTCGAGTACAATGATATTAAAAACTTAATCAAAAGCAATCGTTCGATCAGACGTTTTAAAGAAAATCTTGTTGAAGAAACATTAATAATGGATATTTTACAAACTTTAGAATATACTGCAAGTGCCAAAAACGAGCAACCTGTTAAGTGGGTACTCGTAAATGGATATGACAATGTAAAAGAAATTTCTAATATATCGGTAGAATACCTAAAACAGAACAATCTTTTTCCAGGGTTAATTGAATTTGTAAAAAATGTCAGAAACCCGATAACAGTAGACGCACCACATCTTTTAATAGCGTATACTGAGGCAAATGCTGTAAAGCCTTATGATGATTGCATGATTAAAATGAGCATGGCAACTATTCTTATGCACACGAAAAAAATCGGCTCTTGCTATCTTGGCTTTTTGGCAGATTTTATCAATAATTCTACCGAACTAAAGGAATATTTAAACATTACTAAATCGCAAACAGTATATTCGGTGATAGGTTTTGGCTACAGCGATGAAGTATATAGCAAACTCCCAACAAGGAAAAAACCTACTGTTACAATTATATAAATAACATATAAAAAAACTGTACTTTGAATTTCTCAGGTACAGTTTTCTTTTTTTAACATTAGGTTGTCAGACGAGATAAAAGCACGCACGTCTCAACATGCGAAGTATAAGGAAACATATCAACCGGCTGCACCTTATTAACAACGTACCCATTCTCATACATAAATTTTACATCTCTAGCCAGTGTCGCGGGGTCACACGATATATATACCATCTTTGCAGGTGCGTTGGCAACGATAGTTTTTAAAAAGTCCTCTTCGCATCCTTTTCTAGGAGGGTCCACAACTACAACATCAAACTTTTCTCCTAACACCACATCTTCTGCATTCCCCAATACAAACTCCACATTTGCTATTCCATTTATCTGTGCATTTTCGTTCGCATTGGCAACAGCCTGCGGAATCGCTTCTACCCCCACTACTCTCTTTGCCTCTTTTGCTAAGAACAATGAAATTGTACCTATTCCACAATACGCATCTAACACTGTTTCGCTTCCTGTCAATGCCGCAACACCCAATGCTATATCATACAATACTTTAGTTTGAACTGGATTTACTTGAAAAAATGATAGCAATGAAATTTTGAACGTCAACTCGCCAATCTTATCCATAATATAATCTCTTCCATCCAACGTTGTTGTTTGCTCTGCCAATATCACATTTCCCTTTGCAGTGTTGTGATTTAGCAATATTCCAGTTATCCCTGGGATTGCTCGAAGCCTTTCTACCAAGTCCTGTGCATGCGGCAACTTTTTGCCATTGATAACCAAACACACCATTGCTTCATCAAAATTTATACTATTTCGAATTACCAAATGCCGTGCCAAACCTTTGTGAGTTGCCTCATTATAGATCGAAATCTTRTTATCTTTYAAAAACTTGCGTATCGCATCCACAATGGCCCCATTTTTTTGATTGCCTATCACACAGTCCTCAATATCTACTACCTGATGACTCTTTGCTGCGTAAAAACCAATCTGAATTTTGCCATCCACTTCTCTTATTGGATATTGCGCTTTGTTTCGATAATGGATCGGGTTTTCCATTGCAATGGTAGGAAGCACTTCTACCTCCCTAATTTTGCCAATTCGTTCTAAACAATCTTTCACCTGCTTTTGCTTATATTTTAACTGAAACTCATACTTAATATGTTGCGCTACGCATCCTCCACATTTAGCAGCATAGACACATGGCGGTTCTGCTCTATGTTCTGAAGCCTCCACAAGCTCKAGGAGTTTTCCCACTGCATAACTTTTTGCGACCTTTATAATTTTTACTTTAGCCACATCGCCCGGCACTGCACCTGGTATAAAAACCGCCATGCCCTCATACTTTGCAACTCCACCTCCGTTGGCATTAATATCTATCACTTCTACAATATATTCTTCATTTTTTATCATAATAATTCCTTCACTCAACATAATAAAAAGGACACCATTATAAGTGTCCCAAAAAATAACTTATCTTTTATTGGCATTTCTTAAAAAAACAGGTATCTCTGGAGTTCCTTCATATGCTTGACGCGGATGCGAATTTGTTGACGAACGTGTTTCGACCTTTTTGAAACCCGACTGTGTATTCGTAATATTCTTCTTATTTTCAAGTCTTACTGGCACCACTTCTTTGTCCACAAATCCTGTTGCAATAACGGTAACAATAATGTCATCTTTAAGCTCTTCATTAACAGATGTTCCCAAAATTATTTCTGCATCTACATCCGCATCATTTTGAACCAAGCTAGCTCCCGCATTCAACTCTGACATTGCAAGTGTCGAGTCACCTGTGATATTGATCAGTACGCCACCTGCACCTTTAATTGTAGTATCTARAAGAGGACTACTAGTTGCTTGTTTGATTGCCTCATCCACTCTATTTTCACCGCTCGCCTGGCCAATTCCCATATGAGCAATGCCTTTGTCACACATTATAGTTCTCACATCTGCAAAGTCTAAGTTAATAATCCCCGGCTTCGTAATTAAATTAGTTATCCCGCCAACGCCTTGCTGTAATACCGAATCTGCCTTCTTAAACGCATCTTCTATTGTTGTATTCTTTTCTATYACATCTAAAATTCTGTCATTYGGAATTATTACCAGGGTGTCAACTGCCTTAATCAACTCTTCTATTCCGCGTTCCGCAGTTGCCATTCGCTTGCGTCCTTCAAATGTAAACGGCTTCGTTACAACGCCTACAGTTAAAATACCCTCTTGCTTTGCAATTTGCGCAATCACCGGTGCTGCACCAGTTCCAGTGCCCCCACCCATTCCTGCAGTAATAAATAGCATGTCCGTATCTTTTATTGCCTCATAGATTGCCTCGTGGCTTTCTTCGGCAGCTTGATACCCTACCTCCGGATTTGCACCTGCGCCCAACCCGCGAGTAATTTTTTCGCCAATTTGAATTCTGGTATCTGCTTTGGATCTCTCTAGTGCTTGGTGATCAGTATTTACTGTAATAAATTCTACTCCACTAAGCCCTTCTGTAATCATTCGATCAACGGCATTATTTCCTCCGCCACCAACCCCTATAACTTTAATACGCGCTTCTTGACTTGTGCTTACATCATACATTTCCATAATAAGTCACTTTATCCTTTCGTCTATCGTTAATATAGCCTCGCCCGAATCTATATTGCGTAGATCCAAGACTCCCACACTATAATCCCTGTAGATTTCACTCAGCCAATTCATTTTTTTAGCTAGATTATCTACATTACCTAACTCAACTTTTAATTTTTTTATCTTCAATATAATATTTTCCAAATCCACTAAATTTATGCTATCAATATCCGAAAATAACCCATATGCTATAGCCGTTTGTGATATAAAATCTAATGTTAGTAACGCATCATCTCTGTATAAATTTATTTTTTCACCGATAGTAAAATTATTAATTGTTATGCCCTCTATTACAGGCAAGTCAAAATTTGGTTTTGCAGACTCTGCAAGCACAATAGCTTGGTCATCAACTAACACATATCTGCCATTAAATGGAATATATCCTAGAGGAGTCTTTTCAACGATGTCTAAAATTAATAAGTTTGGAAACTTTTTGGTTATCTTTAAGCTTTCAATAAAAGGTAAACTTTTCTTATATTTTTCCCATTTTCGATTGGAAATATTCAATATATGAGCGTTTTTTGAAATCCCCAAAACTATTTCTAGATCTCGTTGCGTATAATATGGCACTTCTCCATAACTTCGTACATTTATTTGAGCAATCTGMGCTTGCCATATCGGCAAAATAAACGTGACTGCCAATACAAAAATTACTCCCAAAATCACCTTTAGCTGTTTTGACATTAGCACTCCTCTCTTTGCTTTCTATTTTTCTATTTTTGAATACTTTGAAATATTCAGCAAAATCCCCAGCGCCGCAAGCAACACCACCAATGCTGTTCCTCCATAACTAATTAATGGCAGCTGCATTCCCGTTGTCGGAAACGTATTTGTATTTACCGCCACATTAATTATCACTTGCACTGCTATTAATCCTACCAACCCCACTGCCAGCAACGATCCAAACAAATCATACGCGTTTATCGCAATCATCAACCCTCGCATAATTAACAATGAGTATATTATCAACACGCATGCTGCACCCACAAACCCCAACTCTTCACAAATTACAGAAAAAATAATGTCGTTGTGTGGCTCTGGCAAAAATCCTTGCTTTTGTATGCTCATTCCCAATCCTCGGCCAAACAATCCTCCTGCTCCTATCGCATATAACGACTGAATGGATTGATACCCATTCCTTAGCGGATCGATCCATGGATCCAGCCACACTCTAAATCTATTAAGTCTATATTGCGGAAAAATTATTCCAATAATCCCGGTTGTTGGTACATCGCTCTSTGTYGTTGCGGCCAAATAGAGCGCAAGCCATACAAACCCTCCTGCACCTGCGGCTCCAATAGCGTAATACCATATCTCTTTCGTTGCCACAAACATCACTAAAACCCCAACCGCGCCTATAACAATGGCAGAACTCAAATTTTCAAACAACACCAACACTGTCGGAATACCCACTATCGCAAACCCTCCAACAGCAACCCAAAAATTGCTCAATTTATTCCTAAAATGCACTATAAAGGCCGAGATCATTATTAGCGTGGCTATCTTAACAATTTCTGATGGTTGAATTGTTATAGGYCCTAACACAATCCATCTTACCGCACCTTTTCTTTCATCTCCTATCCATGGGAGCAAGGCCACTAGCGCATTTGCCGCTATATAAATAAAGGTTGCTATTCTCAGATTAGAAAATATCCTATAATCTACATTAAATCCTATAAACAGCATCACACACACTCCCATTACGGCAAACACTGCTTGCTTCTTCGCTATATTAAACGGGTCATTATACATGAGTATCGCGTGATAGTTGCTTGCACTATATACCATCAAYACTCCAAAAGATACGATTACCAAAATTAATACAACCAACACGATGTCTATGTTTTTATCTTTCATCGACTACACCTCTTGCCATATTTACTTGGGATTATTTTCTCCTCTTAGACTCAGAAATATTCAACATATTTTTAACACAAAAATAGCCCTCTCCGCTACCAGAGAAGGCATATGTTTCTATYTTCCAATCTTCTTAATTTTTGAGTATTTTGAAATGCTTAGCAATAGCCCCAATGATGAGAGCAACACCACCAAGGCTGTTCCTCCATAACTTATCATTGGTAATTGCATTCCTGTGGTTGGRAACGTATTTGTATTTACTGCCACATTAATTAAAACTTGAACTGCCACAAGACCGACCAACCCCGTCGCAACCAATGATCCAAATAGGTCATCCGCATCAACTGCAATCATCAATCCTCGCACCACGAGCAATGCGTAAATAAGAAGCACACAACTCGCTCCCACAAGACCCAGCTCTTCACAAATTACAGAAAAGATAATGTCGTTGTGTGGCTCTGGCAAAAATCCTTGTTTTTGTATACTACTACCTAGGCCTTGTCCAAATAGTCCCCCTGCTCCTATTGCGTAGAGTGATTGAATAGGCTGATACCCAACATTTTTCGGATCGATCCACGGATCCAACCAAACTCTAAACCTGTCCAAACGATATTGAGGAAAAACTACTCCCAAAATCCCTGTAGTTTCTACTGCTCTATCTGTAGTTGCTGCAAGATGTAGCCCTAGCCAACCCATTCCCACAGCTCCAAAAAGTCCCGCAACATAATACCACACATCTTTGGTTGCAACAAACATAATAAATACCCCTGCAGCACCTATTACAATTGCAGAACTCATATTTTCAAACAAAACCAATATTGCGGGAACTCCGATAATTGCAAATCCCCCTATCACAAGTGGCCACTTTTCGAGCTTGTTTCTATAATTAACTATAAAAGCTGATACCATCAATATCGTCGCGATCTTTGCAAATTCTGAAGGCTGAACAGTAATAGGCCCAATCATTATCCATCGGGTTGCCCCTTTACTTTCGTGTCCAATCAACGGCAACAATGCCACCAACGCATTCGATGCTATGTAAATTGCCCCCGCAACTTTCATGTTCGAAAAAATTCTGTAATCTACTTTAGATCCTATAAATAACATCGCACAAATTCCCAGTATGGCGAACATGCCCTGCTTTTTCGCAAGGCTAAATGGATCACCATACATCACCAGCGCATGATAGTTACTTGCACTATAAACCATCAGCACTCCAAACGAAACGATTACCAAAATAAGAATGACCAAAACAATGTCTATTCTCTTATCTTTCATCCTTTGCACCCTCTCTCAAAGATAAAGCCACTTGCTTAAATATTTCACCTCGCACTTCATAACTTGGAAACATATCCCAGCTGGCACAAGCCGGAGATAACAAAACRCATTCTCCTCTCTTGGCTTCGTTATATGCCGCTTTTATTGCCTCCTCAAATGTTTCAAAAGCTTCATAGTTATGAAAACCATGCTTTTTGCAAGTTTCTATTATCTGATTTGTAGTTTCTCCAATAATATATAATTTAGCTACACGCCCCTCAAACAACTCGACCCACTCATCAAATTCTATGTGTTTATCAAGCCCTCCTCCGATCAATCTAATCTTTGACTGCATTGCCAGTAGCCCCGGAACTGCCGCGCCCACATTAGTTGCTTTTGAGTCGTTGTAAAATTTAACGTCTGATACTGTTGTTACATACTCTATGCGATGCGCAACACCCCTAAAGTCTAATAATACGCTTCTAATAATTTCTCTAGGGACACCATATGCTCTTGCCATCAGTATTGCCGCCAACGCATTTTCGTAGTTATGTACTCCCAAAATATGAAGTTCATCTATATTGCAAATCACAAAGTTGTCTCCAAGCGTATTGTCCACTAATGCTCCATTTTCTAGATAAACCCCCTTTTCTACAGATTCTTTCGAACTAAATAAAAGTTCAGTTTTGCCGGTTTTCCCAATAAGTTTTGCAAGCTCCGCATCTTCTTTATTGAGAATAACCTTTACATTTTTACCTCCATTTTCAAAAATTCTATATTTTGCTGCCATATAATTTTCCATCGTACCATGTCTATTTAAATGATCTGGTGTAATATTTAATATCGAACAAATTTGACAACTCAAAGTTTCGATTGTTTCTAATTGAAAGCTGCTCAGCTCTGCTATCACAACGCTATCGGCAGTAATATCCTGAACTTCTTCCGAAAATGCACATCCTATGTTTCCAACCACAAAAGTTTTTGGATTATATGCCTTAAATATTTCACCAACCAGTGTTGTTGTTGTCGTTTTTCCATTAGTTCCTGTAATTCCAAGTATTGGCGCCTTACAAAAAGTAGCTGCAAATTCGAATTCACCCACTATGTTCACATTTTCTTTGCGGTAATGCTCTATGATCGGAATGTCTAGAGGAACCCCGGGGCTCACAATAATTTTTTCTATATCATCAATATAACTATCGCGTTTCCCCAAAAATAATTTAACCCCTTTATTCTCTAAATCTATCAGAGCTTGCTTAGTYTCATCGGCAAAATCTTCGAATCGCTTATCATCATATATAGCAACGTTTTGCCCCGCATTAGCCGCCAGCTTTGCCGCTCCTATACCACTTTTTGCGCATCCAATTACCAGTATTTTCATCAATTAACCCTCCTTTGAAATCGCTACAGATCCCACAAAGCTAATTGCTATTGTCGCTAACACAAATAAAATTAGGCTCATCTTTCAATTTCCCTTTCACAATTTTTATTTATATTTTTCTCTAGCAATTAGATAATAACATACTGTACATATCACTATCGGCGCCACAACAAATACTACTAAACTACCCATGTCAACACCTCCACATTAAATCGCAACAAGGCCTATCAGACACATCACTGCTGTGATTATAGCAAAAACGCTCACTACTTTTGTCTCCTCCCATCCCGATAATTCAAAATGATGGTGAATCGGAGCCATTTTAAATATTCTCTTATGATACATCTTAAAATATCCCACCTGTAATATTACAGATAAGTTTTCTATTACATATATCAATCCTACAATCAAAATAAACAACGGCATCTTGAGTATAAACGAAATCGCTGCAACAAATCCTCCCAATGCCAACGATCCTGTATCTCCCATAAAAACTTTTGCCGGATGCGAATTAAATAACAAAAATCCTAGCAAACTACCTGCCACCGCCGCTGCAAACACGTCTGCGCCACTTCCATAAGCATACGCAACTACAGCAAAAAATGTTGCAATCAAAACCGTAACGCTAGCTGCTAACCCATCAAGCCCATCTGTCAAGTTTACAGCATTCACCACGCCCAACACGCCAAATACTAGCAACGGATAATACGCATATCCAATATCTAACAACAAGCCATTGCTAAATGGAATCAATATAGCGGTGTCCATTCCTATATAAAATCTTAATAAATACGCAAAGCCAATAGTTACAAACAGCTGCGCTAACAATTTTTGTGCCGCAGTCAATCCTAGCGAACGCTTCTTAACTACCTTAATATAATCATCCAAAAATCCTATCATTCCAAAACCAAACGTAATAAATAGCACACTCTGTAACTCTCTATTGCCACGCAAAAATAACAAGCTCGTAATAAAAATACTAGTCARAATTATAATGCCACCCATCGTTGGTGTTCCAGATTTCTTTAGATGGGTTTGCGGCCCATCATCACGTACATTTTGCCCAAATTTTAGCCTATGCAAAATAGGTATCATTATCGGGCTTACTATTATATTTAGCAGAAACGCTATAACTGCTGCATATATCATATCTCTCTCCATAATTTATTTATCCTTTCTCATCGCTTTTACGACTTCTTCTAAATGCATCCCTCTCGATGCCTTAACCAATACTATGTCACCAGCGTTAATATACTGGCTCCATTCTTTTATAAACAATTCCTTATTTTTAAAATGCTTACTGGTCACATTTTTATTATTTGGTGAATTTATAATCGCATCAGTAATGTACGCAGCTGCGTCGCCTATGGTAAATACGCAATTTATCCTCGATGATGCTATATATTCTCCCAAATTTCGATGAATTGATTCGCTATATTTTCCTAACTCAAAGATATCTCCCAAAATTGCTATTTTCCTATTTTTGGTAAGATAATTTCCCAAAACCTTCATTGCTGCTACCATAGAATCATAATTTGCGTTATAGGTATCATCAATCACTGTGAAATTACCTACATTAGTAATATTCATTCTCATTTTTTCAGATTTATAATTTGCAATTCCTTTAATAATTTTATCCCTAGGAATTTCAAGTTTCTCCGCAATAATGATCGCAATCAAAGCGTTTAATGCCATATGCACTCCCGGAGATGGAATTTTAATTTTAAACACAGAGTTTGGAGTATATACGACAGCTTCTGTAAATACGCCATATGTTACAACGTTAGAGACGCAGTAATCCAGCCTTGGATCAAACCCAAATGTTATCCAATTATCTTGCTTCTTTCCCATTAGCAAAGGTTCGTCACCATTTATAATTACGGTTCCTTCTGGTTTTAACCCTTCTAATATCTCCAGCTTGGCCTTTAAAATTCCTTCTCTCGACTCTAGATGTTCTATATGCGCCGTTCCGATATTCGTAATTACCGCAAAGTCTGGCTTAACAACGCTAGTCAACCTGCTCAACTCTCCAAAATGATTCATTCCCATTTCTATCACACTGACTTGGTCATCTTCAGATAAAGCAAACATAGTTTTTGGAACGCCAATTTCATTATTATAATTGCCAACAGTTTTATGCACTTTAAGCGTCGTTTCCAAAACTGCTGCCACCATTTCCTTTGTCGTAGTCTTTCCCACGCTTCCCGTAATTGCAATAATAGGGCGGTCTACCTTTGAGCTATAATAACGCGCGACATCTAACAACGCCTTTTGGGTATCTTCTACTGCAATCGTAATTAAATCTTGATGCACCGAATCATTCTTTTTGGAAGTTAAAGTCGCTAGTGCACCCATCGCTTTCACATCATCTATATAATCGTGCCCATCAAATTTTTCTCCAATTAGCGGCACAAACAACCCCTTATTTACCTTTTGACGCGAATCTGTAAAGATTTCTTCAATTACTGTATTGCCAGAATCTTCACTATTTAAACAAATACCTCCTGTTTCCTGAACTAGTTCTTGTATGGATATTTGCATAACATCACCCCTTTGCTAAAAATTCTAAAACCACTTCACTATCATCAAAGTGAATAATTCCATCTTTTAAATGCTGATAGGTCTCGTGTCCCTTCCCTGCAATCAAAATAACATCGTCTTTTTTAGCAAATGATAAAGCTTTAATTATTGCAGTTTTTCTGTCTGATTCAATTTCATATGGTGTAATATGCTTTTTTGCTCCCACTTCTATTTGCCTAATAATCTCATCTGGTTCTTCACTTCTCGGATTATCGGATGTAATATAAACTTTGGTAGAATATTTAGATGCAATTTCCCCCATTATCGGACGTTTCTTATTGTCTCTGTCTCCACCGCACCCAAACACTGTTACTATATCTCCTTTAGCAAACTGCTTTATCGCAGTCAATACATTTTCTAAACCATCTGGTGTATGAGCATAGTCAACCAAAACACTATACCCCTTAGTTGATTGAAAACTTTGAACTCGACCCGGTACTCCTTTTACATTTTTTAATGCTTYTGCTATAAAATCTAATGGCACTCCCAGTTTATAAGCACAAATTATCGCGCACATAGTATTATATACTGTAAACTCTCCTGGTATTGGTACCACGATTTGTAAATCTTTACCATTATATTCTAGCACATATTGCGTTTCATGTGCATGTATCACTATATCTTTTGCAAAAAATGTTGCAGGATTCTTAATTCCATATGTGATCGTCTCTGCTTTACATGAATCTAGCATCACTTTGCTATACGGGCTGTCAACGTTGATAATACTAATTTTACACATCGAAAAAAGCTTTGCCTTTGCCGCCGCATAATTATCCATTGTTTCATGAAAATCTAAGTGATCTTGCGTTAAATTTGTAAATACTCCGATATCAAAATCGCAACCATCCACTCTATTCAAAACTAATGCATGTGAAGAGACCTCCATTATCGCGACATCTACATCTTCTGTGTTCATCTTGCGAAATAATTTTTGCAAATCAATTGATTCGGGCGTGGTTCTTGCGGTTTCCATAACCTGCTTACCAATTCTATTTTCAATGGTTCCGATTACCCCAATTTTTTTACGATACGCTTCCAATATTTCTGCAAGTAAAAATGTAGTGCTGGTCTTTCCGTTAGTTCCGGTAACGCCCACCAAGGCAAGCTCTTTGGATGGATGCCCATAGAAGTTTCCTGCAATAGCTGCCATTACGGCTCTCGTATCTTTTACTCTAACAACAGCAATATTGGCTGCAACAAAAACTGCGTCAGACACTACGATCACTCGCGCACCGTTCTCAATAGCATTTGACACATACTTATGCCCATCACTCATATACCCTTTTATCGCAATAAATAATCCGCATCTCGTTTTTATTCTAGAATCGTAAATTATCTCGCTAATATCTCTATTAATATCTCCCTGTTGCAATTCATACTCCACGTTTTCTAGTATTTTTTTAAGCTCCATAACAAACCTCTCTCTACTTTGATTTAACGATGAACGACATTATTATACCACATTATTCCTATTAGGTATATAAAATAATTTTGCTAGTCTTGTTGATGATTTCGCCCTCTGCGGGAAACTGATCTATAACCGTATCTCCCTCGCCAATAATTTCTAGAGTTACGCTATCTCTATATGCCTTAGATTTTGCTTCCTGAATTTTCAGCTCCACAAACTTTGGCACGGTATAAGTCTGAGTTTCTAATAATGTCAACTCTTTTTTAGTGTACTTTGGCTCTATTCCCAAATACGGCAAAGCGTTTGCTAATACTTCTTTCATAACTGGCCCCGCAATCGTTCCTCCATAGTATACTCCTTTAGGCTCATCAATTAGAACAATCGCAATCACTTTGGGGTCATCCGCAGGTGCAAAAGCCAAAAACGATGCTATATATTTTCCGGAACCGCGAGGCAGCTTTTGCGATGTTGCAGTTTTCCCGCCAATTTTGTATCCCGGAATATAGCTCTTGTTACCGGTTCCATCTGCAACAACGCTCTCCAAAATAGTTTTCATCTGTTCGCTTACTTCTGGGCTCACAATCTGATTATTAGTTGTATAATCAAATTCTCTGATAATTTGTCCTGCTTCATTTAAAAGGTATTTTCCAAAGTGAGGAATAATTTGCTTTCCACCATTTATAGTTGCCGATGCCGCGCTTAACAATTGAATCGGAGTAATTTGAAATGATTGTCCAAACGAAATTGTTGCTAACTCCACAGGTCCAATTTTTTCTTCCTTATGCATAACCCCTCGCGCTTCTCCAGGAAGATCAATGCCTGTTTTTCTCATTAAGCCCATATCTGCCATATACTGGTAAAAATCTAAGGCTCCAATGGCATCTCCCACCATCATAAATACCGGATTACAAGAGTTTTGTACACCCTGAGTAAACGTTTGATATCCATGCGGATTTGAACTTCTCCAACATTTAATCTTAACTCCCTCAACCATATGATATCCATTACATACAAACGGAGTAGTTGGGGTTACAACGCCTTCTGAAAGTCCAATTGCAGAAGTCACTATTTTAAATGTTGAGCCTGGCTCATATGTATCATTTATCGCAAAGTTGCGCCACATTTCATTCAATTCAGTTTGTTTTTGACCCGCGTCTAAAGTAGACCACATTGCCGCGACCTCTGGATCTTGCACTGTAAATGGGTCGTTTAAATTAAAACTTGGACTATTTGCCATTGCATATATCGCTCCATCGTTTGGATTCATCAATACAATAGTTCCACCCTTTGCTTGCTTTTCTGCCACAACGCTATCAATCGCTTGTTGCGCATATTGCTGAAGCGTAACATCAATTGTGGTTACCAAATCATGACCGTTGATAGGATCTATTCTAATTTCTGCCTCGCTTACTTCGCGTTCACCCTTGCCATTAGTCTGCATTAAAATTTTTCCCGGAGCGCCTTTCAAATATTCATCATACTTAACCTCCAGCCCCACAATTCCTTGATTATCTTTTCCTACAAATCCGAGTGCGTGCGCTGCCAAATTTTCGTATGGATAGTATCTTTGCGAATCTCCATCCACCTTTACTCCCGGTAGGTTTAGCAATCTAATCGAATCTGCAAGCTCCTTATCTACCTTAGTTGCTATTCGTTCAAAGGCAACATGCTTTGTAACCTTCTTATAGACTTCTTCATAATCCTTACCGAGTTTCTCAGCCAGCACCGATGCCACATACTCGGGRTCTTCCACCTGAGCCCTTACAACACCAATCGTAAATACCGACGCGCTTGTTGCCAATAAATTTCCGTTTACATCCAATATATCGCCCCTAGTTGGAGTAATATTTCTGTCACGCGTATGCTGATCAAACGCACGCTCTTGCAAAGTTGCGCCTTCRACCACTTGCACATGATATAACCTAGTAATCATAAATATAAATAGACCCACAAAAATTGAGAGCAATATCAACATTCTCTTTTTAATCTTAACAGGTGTTTTATCCATCGTAATTATCCTTTCTTATATTTATTTATTCAACTGCTGCCAAGACTCTCGCAGCAGTTAAATATTAGTTGCCTGTTTTCACAATAATTTTAGAATTCCTATCTATTATTGTTCCTTCAGGCGGTATCTGATTCAAAATTTTTGTATCTTCTTTCCCATGTATTTCCAAATACAACGCGTTTCCTAGCATTCTCTCCGCATCTTCAGGATACAAACCAACTACATTYGGCACATTTACAAGATTTTGTGTCTTCTTCGTTTTCAAATACAACGTTACATTTGCGCTTATCGGAAGCAAAATTCCTGGCGCCGGATATTGCTCTTCAACAATGTTTCCTCCACCYTTTGTACTGATATCTAATTCCAAAGCGTTTATTGTTTCTATTGCAGTATAAATATCCATYCCTTTAATATTTGGCACTTCAGCCAAGCGCGCCTGGGTACGTTTTGTATCTGTTCCGAAAATTTCGAACGACGGCAAAATTTCTTTCATTATAGTACTAAATGCCAATGCGGAGCCACCAATTTCTTCGTACTCTGCCTCATCAATCAATACCATCGCAACAATCTCTGGCTTCTCTATTGGTGTATACCCCACAAACGACAATATTTCTGTCTCCCCATCACGCGGATAGCCTTTCTCTGCCGTTCCCGTCTTTCCACCAATTCTATATCCGGGCACCGCAGCAAATCCGCCAGTCCCCGCAGTAATAACGGTCTCCATATCTGCAGTTAGTAGCTTCGACGTTTCTGTAGAAATTACTTGTCGCTTTACTCTCGGAGTTTTTGTATATATAATACTTCCTGCAGAATCTATAATATGCGATACCACATACGGTTCCACAAGATATCCGCCATTGATCACACTTACAAATCCCGTTAACAATTGCATCGGAGTTAGCTCAAAGGTTTGTCCCATCGATGACGTTGCCTTTTGCAATGGTCCAAAATTTTCTAAGCTATGAATGATTCCTGTTCTCTCTCCGGCAAGGTCTATTCCCGTCTTTTCTAAAAGCCCATACTCCAGCATGTACTTGTGAAATACATCGTTGGGCACCAAGTTTGCGATCTCAATTACTCCCGGATTACAAGAATTTGCCAACACCTGCTCGACAGTCTGAATTCCATGTCCCGGTGCGTACCAACACTTAATGGTTGTCCCTGCCACATTTATCGACCCCGTACAATTTGCTCTAAATTTCTCTGGGATCAAATATCCTGTATCTATAGCTGCAGCTACCATTAACGGCTTAAACGTAGAACCAGGTTCATAAATATGCTGAATATTATAATTTCGCCACGCTGTCTGCAAAGCAACAGACTTTTGCTCACCTGTCATCTCGTCCCATTTTAGACCCAACTGCGCTTGTAAATTACCATACGTATTTGGATCAAACGATGGATACGAATACATTGCGTATATCTCACCCGTATTTGGATTCATAACTATTGCCGACGCTCCAACAGGATCCGACCTTTTTACAAAATYGTTCATCACCCTTTGTACCGTTTGCTGTATTGCTTCATCTACTGTCAACACCAAACTTGAGCCATTCACCGCGGGAACCGTCTTGCTCGTTAGCAATTCGCCATTTGTCATATTAGTAAAAATGCGTCCTTCTTCACCTTTCAAATACGAATTATAAAACTGCTCTAATCCATATTGACCATTTTCTCCATTATAAAAGCCAATCATTGCCGATGCGAAATCATGCTTTGGATAAATTCTCATTGCAGATTGCACATAGCTAACAGCACTCAAACCCAAGTTCACTA
The DNA here is from genome assembly GCF_000171335.1 of Candidatus Epulonipiscium viviparus. GTDB lineage: Bacteria > Bacillota > Clostridia > Lachnospirales > Cellulosilyticaceae > Epulonipiscioides > Epulonipiscioides viviparus. The sequence goes on along the minus strand of NZ_ABEQ01000009.3, from coordinate 25,733 downwards.
GCTTGTCCTTGTCATCAATCGAAATATTTTTCATAAATAATCTATACCGAGTAGTCGGATTTAAATTTATTACCCCTTCGACTTCTGCTATCGATTTTCCCGAAAATGCAGCAAGCTCCGCTATTGTATATGCTCTGGCTTCTTCTGAAACACTTTCTATCAATGTTTTAGGGTCCAAAATTACATCATATGCGATTTGACTGATAGCCAATGTTTTGTGATTTTTATCCAATATACTTCCTCGCAGCGGCTCTAGTATTATGTCTCTAGTGCCCAGCCTCTCCAAAACTGCTAACTCATATTTTTCATTATCATTAAACCAAATGAACAGCATCTTCACTAGCAATAAACTCAACACACTCATATATCCTAGCAACAATATTAATACTCGATTTCTCACCCTCACCCATCGTTTTTTGGGAGTCTCCGGCCTTTCTGAAATCGACATCAGCTTGTTTTTATTTTGCATACGTCACAAAACTTTCTTCCTTTATGTCTATGTAGACTATTTGATGCGCCATAGGTTTGTGCATAGAAAGTTCGTTGATAGCCTTGTCCTCAATTATGTCCAAGTTATATGATTTCGCCAACTCTGATGTCAATTCATTCAGCTTACTTTGTTGTTGTTGCCAAGCTACATTGATAGCTCTCAAATCGTGTTGTTCCTGTATGAGCGTCGCATTCAAATCGATGTAGGCAAAAGAGCTTAAAAACACAGCCGCTCCACATACTATACTTACAACAATATTAGAATTAATCCGCCTCTTGCGTTTTGGTTGCTTCGCCGGAGATAACTGTACTCTCTGGTAATTTTTCAAGTTATACCTCTCCATGTTGCCCTCCATTTACCAAATCTTACATGTTACTTTGCCAAATCTTACATGTTGCTGATGCAGTTACGACCTTGGCTGCTGGTGCAGTTGCAGTCGCAGCTTCCGTTGCATCGGTATTCTCAGCATCTGCTGCTAGTACTCCTCATTTTATCACAGATGCATCCACTTTTGCAATACTTTTTATTACAGCATTTCTCAAATTTTCTGTTACAACATACATAATTCAAATTTTTTCTACAATTCTCAACTTGGCACTTTTAGATCGCGAATTGTTCTCCAACTCTTGCTCTGATGGCAAAATGGGTTTCTTCGTTATTACCTTCACCTGACTCTTTTTATTACACACGCATATCGGAAAATTCGACGGGCATGTGCAAGGATTTTCTAATTCCCTAAACGTATGCTTTACTATTCTATCTTCCAATGAATGAAACGTGATGATGGCCAGCCTGCCTCCCACATTAAGATGCGCAACAATCTCTTTAATCGCTGGTGCAATGATGTCGATCTCTTTATTTACTTCTATTCTTATTGCTTGAAATGTTCGCTTTGCCGGATGCCCTCCTTCTAGTCTTGCAGCCTTTGGAATGGCCTTCTTAATTATTTCGACCAATTCGTATGTTGTATCGATACTTGAGCTTGCCCTCGCTTCGACAATAAATTTTGCTATCCGCCTTGCCCACTTTTCTTCGCCAAAATTTTTTATTACTACAGCCAATTCGTCTTCTGTATATGAGTTTACCACATCAAATGCACTAAATTTTGCATCCTGATTCATTCTCATATCCAATTTCGCATCTCTCATATACGAAAATCCTCGCTCTGCTTCATCCAACTGATACGACGAAACTCCCAAATCTAGCAGCATTCCATCTATTTTGTCGATCTCCAGCTCCTCTAAAACTGCATCTACGTTTGCAAAATTRTTCTTGATAACCAAAACTCTATTTGCAGCTTCTGCCAACCTCGCTTCTGCTGTTGCAATTGCTATAGCATCTTGATCAATCCCAACAAGCGTACCCTCAGAATTCAAATGCCTACAAATTTCTGTCGCATGCCCCGCGCCGCCCAATGTTCCATCTACATAAATTCCGTTCGTCTTGATATTAAGCCCTTCAATGCATTCATTTAAAAGTACTGATATATGATTAAATTCCATTTTATGATCCCTTTTCATTTGTCCTCAAAAATTTATCGAGGTTATATTTCTTATCTTTTTAATATTTTACATATTTTAACTATTTAATCAAGGGGCTTTAGCCAAAGATTACCAAAATACCCCCATAATCTATCGACAAAAGATAAAATTATCCATAAAAAATTTTCAGTTTACATATTATAATAAAAAAAAGGTTATACTTTGAGTATAATTGAATATATGTGGTTGCTAGAAATAGTCATTTTTAGTGTAAAATATTCAATGCATCAACCAATTTCAAAAACCATAAAAAAATTAAAAATATTCAAAAATTTTTAAAGAATACAGCTAACATATTTGTTAGAATAAAGTTATGTTATAACACATTTATTTAATATAATCATTATGGAGGCGAAAATATGTCAATTATATTAGAAGAAATTTCGGAAGCATTAAAAAAAGGCAAGGCTAAAACTGTAAAAGAGAAAGTTCAACAAGCCATCGATGAGGGAATTCCTCCAAAAACTATTCTCGATGATGCCATGCTTAAATCAATGGGCGAAATCGGTGTAAAATTTAAAGCAAACGAAATCTTTGTTCCTGAAGTTTTAGTTGCAGCTAGAGCATTAAACGCTGGCCTAGCTATTCTTGAACCTCTTCTTGCGGCACAAGGTATTGAGCCAATAGGAACCGCGGTTATAGGAACAGTTCGCGGCGATCTACATGATATCGGCAAAAACCTAGTTGCGATGATGCTTCGCGGAGCAGGCCTAGAAGTTATAGACGCTGGTGTTGATGTATCCACCGACAAATTCCTCGAGCTTGCTGAACAAAATAACGCACAAATCATTTGCATGTCATCGCTTCTTACTACTACTATGGAAGCAACTGGTGAAATAATTAAAGAAATGGAAGATCGCGGTGTTCGTAACAAATATAAGATTATGATTGGTGGCGCTCCTGTTACTGCAGAATTTGCGAAAAAAGTCAATGCTGACTATTATACTCCAGACGCAGCAACTGCCGCAGAAGTAGCAAAAGAAATCGTGAGCAGTCACTAAACTTAATAGGAGGTAATTATTTTGAAACAAATTTTATTTGATGTTTTAGAGCATAAAAAAACTGACAGATTACCTTGGGTTCCTTTTGCAGGGGTTCATGCCGGCAAGCTTTTGGGATATGATGCCGAAACAGTTCTCAAAGACAAAGACAAATTGCTTGCTTCTTTATTAGAAGTAAATAAGCTCTATAAACCAGATGGTCAGCCAGTAGTTTTCGACCTTCAATTGGAAGCTGAAATTCTTGGTTGCGAATTGGTCTGGACCAAAGACGGTCCTCCTTCTGTAAAAACTCACCCACTTGAAGGATCAGAAAACATCATCCCTTGCACATGCAGCGTTCCTGGACCAGAAGATGGTAGACTTCCAATGGTTCTCGATGTTATGAAATCACTCAAAGAGCAGGTTGGCGATACTACAGCTTTATATGGCCTGATTTGTGGTCCGTTTACTCTCGCATCGCATCTTCGTGGCAATGATATTTTTATGGATCTGTACGATGACGAAGACTATGTAAAAAAATTATTAGAGTTTTGTCTATTAGTTGCTAAAGCCATGACAAAAATGTATGTTGATGCTGGCATGGACGTCATTGCTGTTGTTGACCCTCTTGTATCTCAAATTTCAGCAGAACACTTCCAGGAGTTTTTGCACGATCCATTTAGCAAATTATTTGCTTATATCCGAGAACTTGGCGTATATAGCTCATTCTTTGTTTGCGGTAATGCGACCCGAAATATAGCTGTGATGTGCGAAACCAAGCCAGATTCTATTTCTGTAGATGAAAATGTCAACCTTGTTGCAGCCAAAAAGATCACAGACTCCTACAATATAGCTATTGGTGGAAATATTCCTCTAACATCTGTTATGCTTCACGGTACTCAACAAGATAACATGAAATATGTCATCGATCTTGTCGACAAAATAGAAAACAAGACCAATTTAATCATCGCTCCAGGCTGTGATATGCCATATGACGTACCTATAGAAAACAGCATTGGTATCGCTCAAGCAATTTCACAAATGGACGAAATGCGAGAAGCATTAAAAGATTATGTTGCAGTTCAAGAAGATATCCACGTCGATCTACCAGACTATGGAGCGCTCACAAAACCACTCATAGAAGTCTTTACGCTAGATTCTCTAACCTGTGCAGCTTGTACCTATATGATGGCGGCAGTTAACAATGCTAAAGCTTCATTTGGCGACGCAATAGATGTTGTAGAATATAAATTCACTCAAAAAGAAAATATTGCACGCTGCGTAAAAATGGGTGTTACAAACCTTCCTTGTATCTATATCAATGGCCAGCTTAAGTTTTCTTCTATAATTCCAAGCAAAGAAGAGCTTGATCAAGCAATTAATACTGCGATGTAATATATTTTTTTAATTAACCACCAGGATGCTTCACAGTTTCCTTGCGTGGCTTTTTTTATTTTATAGGAGGATGCTATGGATTTATATTTAATGACTGGATTTTTGGGAGCGGGCAAAACTACAACTATTAAAGAATTGTTAACTATTTTTAAGGACAAAAAAGTCGCATTAATTATTAATGAATTTGGCAAAACTGGAGTGGATGGACAAATCCTAACCGACGTTACTGCAAACGTATTTGAAGTTGCCGGCGGATCTATTTTTTGTACATGCAAGATCAGTCACTTCGAAACCGTGTTAGCTGATATTGTAGCGCAAGAGCCAGACATCATTTTGGTCGAAACTTCTGGACTCTCAGATCCCAGCTCCGCATACCAAATTTTGGCACAAGATAAATTTGCCCACATAACGTATAAAGGCTGCATCTGCCTTGTGGATGCTCTCTACTTCAAAAAAGTTATTCACACTGCTCGTGTCTCCAAAAAGCAAGTGCGAATTTCCGATTTAATTGTAATAAACAAAATCGACCTCGCAACCACCGAACAACTCGCCCAGGTTAAGCAACTCATATATGAACTCAACCCTTTTGCTGTAATCGAGCAAACATCATACGGCAAAATTGATTCCACGTGGCTTACCAATCTATGCCTTAGCAAAAAACCATTTAACGAAGCTAACATCAGAGACATTACGCTCATTAGCTACGAACTTACAATTAGTGAATCGTGTACAAAAGAAGAGTTAACTAAATTGCTTGAAAGTTTTATAGAAGATACCTATCGTGTCAAAGGATTTTTGAAATTGTGTGGCAAAAATTTCTTGATTAATTGTGTTGGCGACAGTATAATTATTGATGCATATCACGGAAAAGTCTACGAAAACAAAATAATTGTTCTGTCTGGTGGCGGTTTACCTATCGCAACAAGTTTAAAACGAACGGAGGAGATGTATTGCAACACTTTATTAAAAATATCCAAATAAACAAAGACACCATCCATTTTTTTCATAATTACAAAATCAACATTGACAAAGATAGAGTTTTCAAGTCTTTGGATTGCTTTACAGATAGTCCTGTCTATGACATTATGGATGAAATTTATTATGAACTTATTGCTGGTATTGACGATTTGCTCGACGTTACTGCCTCATTCTATATAGAAGATACCAAATCGACTTCCGAAATATGGGAAATCCAAGATTGCAGTCAAACTATTTACACAACARCCACTATCGGATCACGCATCAGTGAAAAAATTGCCGAGCTGTTTGCTAAGTATGATCAGATCGAAGGCGTGATATTAGATGCCATTGCAACAGAAATTGTTATGGAGATCGGTAACCAACTACATTTTTTAATCTACAATTACATTACCGAAAATGGTTTTGGCGCTGTTATGCTATCTCCAGGTGAATATGGCGCTTCTAGTGCATATCAAAATACTATCAAAAATAAAATGGGTAGCCAAAATAATGTTGATGTTACAGAATCATTTTTGTTAGAACCTATCAAATCGAGTTCTAGAATATACGGCTTAAAGCCAGGCATTCCTGCAGCTCGCGAGCTTCACAATTGCAAAAGCTGCAATGACAATTTATGTAAATGGAGGAGAACTGCTTATGTTAGTACAAGTTAATTTAGACCATGGCACTCTATTAGATGCTTTACGCAAAACTACAATTTATACCAACGCACCCTGCAACGGCCGGGGTGTTTGCGGCAAATGTAAAATCAAAATTACAGAAAATGTCCCCCCCGCCACTGCGATCGAGACAAAATTTTTTTCTGCCGATGAAATWGCMTCGGGCATACGTCTTGCTTGTGCCGTTACAGCTCCTGGAACTTATATAGTCGAATTAGAAGATGCCATCGAAAAAGATAGCTTTAGTATTTTATCCTCCTACGAGGTATTTGAAGAAGTTGCCGAGCTTTGCTACGCAGAAGGCTTTGGTGTCGGAATAGACATAGGCACCACCACAATCGCTATCGAACTTTTTGATTTAGCAACAGGAGAATTACTTAGAACCCACACTTTTCTCAATACACAAAGGACCTACGGTTCCGATGTTATTTCTAGAATCGACTATGCCAATAAAGGTGGAATGGACGATCTTAACGCAAAGATYATTTCTAGTTTAAAAGAAGGGCTTGCCACAATTTTAGGAAACGCRGTTCTCTCAAAAGCCATCATCGCAGGAAATACTACAATGCTTCACTTACTTACCAAAGCAGATTGTAGTGGTCTTGGAATTTACCCTTTTACGGCAAATTTTCTGGATATGAAAGTCGGAGATTTATCACAATTATTAGCGCTATCTGGCGAATATACTCTTTTGGCTGGAATATCTACGTATGTCGGAGCAGATATCTTATCGGGAATTTTGCACACCAATATGCATAAAAACGACGCCATTTGCATACTTATTGATATTGGAACAAATGGTGAAATGGCTATCGGCAACAAACATAACATACTAACTTTAGCCACAGCAGCTGGGCCAGCTTTTGAAGGCGGAAATATCAGTTGCGGTGTCGGAAGCATCGCCGGAGCAATATGTCAGGTAGCTTCAGATGGCCACATTAAAACAATTGGTGACGCCAAAGCTGTTGGAATATGTGGCAGTGGTTTAATTGACGCTATTGCGGTCGCATTAGCAAACGAAACATTAGATGAGACTGGCTCTATCGAAACAGAGGTTATTCATATAGCCGAAGATATATACTTAACTCAAAAAGATATTCGCGAATTTCAGCTTGCAAAATCTGCCATACGAGCTGGCATAGAAGTATTATTAGTTAAATATGGCGTAGCAGCAAGTGAGATTGACCATGTATATCTTGCAGGTGGTTTTGGCAAATTTATTAACCTCGACAATGCAATAAGCATAGGGTTGTTGCCAAATGATTTTGCTGATAAAATTCAAAAAGTAGGAAATACTTCATTAGGAGGAGTTAGAAAATTTCTTTTATATAAAGATATTAAAGATGAGGTTCAGCAAATTAAATCTATTGCAAAAGATTTAAACCTAGCTCATGATCCACTTTTTAATGAATTATTTATGGAACATATGCTTTTTGAATAACCGAACACACCATTTCCACTCCATAAATTGATTTTTTTATATTATAATTTGGGGAGGCGTTTAATGGCTACATTAGATATTATTTCAAAAGGATTAAAAAAATTAGAACAAACTGATAATAACAAATTTTGGGGATTATTACAACCATTATTAATCGCAAATGAAGAGATTTTGGCATCATTTAAGGCTGTAAATGATGGAATTATTTTTACTAATAAACGAATTATTGGAGTGGATGTTTCAGGAATTGCTGGGCAAAAAGAAAAAGCTACTACTATACCATACAAAAAAATAGATATGTTTTTTATCGAAACTGCTGGCATGGGTGACCTCGATACAGAATTAGAAATTTGGGTAGCCGGTGAATTAATTCATTTAAATTTTAGTAAAAAAGTTGATATTCACCAGATTGGTCAATTACTCTCAACATATATATTATAATTCGAAAGGTGGTATAACAATATGAATATTGTAAATGGAAAATTAAAAGAAGCCTCTAACTCTGAATACGCATCCCATCTTGAAGGCTTGCTTGCTGATGGCGAGGGTGTTCTTGCTACTTATAAAGCCATAAACGACGGTATAGTATTTACTAACAAACGCATTATTGCTATAGACTTTAAAGGAATTACCGGAAAACAAGTGCGCTATAATTCTATTCATTACAAAAAAATAGATATGTTTTTTATTGAGACTGCTGGTGTAGGCGATAGAGATACAGAATTAGAAATTTGGGTAGCCGGYGAATCAATTCACCTAAATTTTGGTAAAAAGGTTGACATTAAAAATCTTGGGCTGCTACTTTCTAATTATGTATTTTAATCCAAAAAATAACATAAAATAGATATAACTATAGGTACACACCTATACTTTATAATTCGAAAGGTGGCACAGTAATATGAATATTATAAACGGAAAATTAAATAAGGCATCAGACTCTGAGTATTCTTCTATMCTAGAAGGCTTGCTCGCTGATGGCGAAGGAATTCTTGCAACATATAAAGCAATAAATGATGGAATTGTATTTACTAACAGACGCATTATYGGAATAGACTTTAAGGGTGTCACWGGAAAGCAAGTGCGCTATACTTCTCTTCCATATAAACAAATCTTATTTTATTATATTGAAACTGCAGGARTTGCGGATTCTGACTGCGAGCTCGAACTTTGGCTTTCACTAGAAGAATCTATCAAATTAAATTTTGCTGCRGGAATTGATATATTCGAAGTTGGAAAGATTATCGCATCTTATATCAAATAATACTACAAATCTGGCAATTACCCTACTTTAGGTGGTTGCCTATTTTTTTGAAATATGATATTGTATTGCTTTACAAAAGGAGATGAATAAATGAATGCTAGAAAAAATCAAATTTTAGAAATACTTCAGACTAACACAAAACCTGTTAGCGCCAGCGCTATAGCCACTATGCTAGGCGTAAGCAGGCAAATTATAGTTGGCGACATTGCTTTACTTAGAGCATCAGGTCATGAAATCCACGCGATGGCTCGAGGCTATGTACTCGCAAACAAATCTTTATATGTCATCACTTGTAAACACGATTTAAATGATCTACAAAAAGAGTTATATACCATCATAGACTGCGGTTGCGGTATCCTCGATGTTATTATATATCATGAAATTTATGGCAAAATTGTAGGAAAACTAAATATTTATAGCAAAAAGGATGCTGATCAATTTCTTGCTCAAATGGAAAATAATGGGCTTTCTCCTTTATCTGAAATTACAAATGGTATCCATTCTCACACATTATCTTGCCCAACGCTTCATCATTTTGAAGATGTAAAAGCCGAGCTCAAAGATATTTTAATAGAAATGCCATATGATTTTACCTACAATAAGCAACTACTATAAAATAGTAATTCTAATATAAAACTGTTTGTTATATTTAATTTTTAATACCAAATCCAGTATTTTTTACTGGACAAAAAGCATATAAATTATTGAGATAATACAAAATAGCAATATCGCATTTATCTTTAGCAAAGGAGTTTGATATGGCAAAAATTATTAAAGATGTAACAATAATTGAAAATACTTTAATCGCAACAGATGTTTACAGAATGGTTTTAGATGATCTCCAAATCGCTCAAACAGCAGATGTAGGTAGGTTTATCAATTTATACCCTAAAAATGCTAGTACGTTATTACCTCGCCCAATCAGCATTAGTGAAATATCCGATACCACCATTACTATTGTATACCACGTTGTAGGATGTGGAACGGCTGAATTTTCTAAACTCAAAGCAGGTGATGCAATTCGAATCAGCTCTGCCTTAGGTCATGGCTACACTATCGCTGATGCGAAGACGCATATCTTAATTGGTGGCGGAATCGGTGTCCCTCCTCTTGTTGAACTTGCAAAAAGAATTACTAGCAACAAAATTGCTATTTTAGGCTATCAAGATGAACCAATCTTAGTAGATAAGTTTCAAGAAGCTGGTGCCACTGTTTATGTTGCTACCGAAACTGGAAGCGTAGGTTTTAAGGGAAATGTTATCGATTTGATAACCTCTGAAGGGATTTTGGGAGATTATTATTATGCTTGTGGTCCCAAACCTATGTTAAAAGCTGTTAAAATGCATTGCAAAGATATTAACAAACCAGTTCAACTCTCTCTTGAAGAAAGAATGGGTTGCGGATATGGTGCTTGTGTTGGCTGTGTATCAAAAATTAATAACGAACTTCTCAAAATTTGTGTTGACGGCCCTGTATTTTTAGGAAATGAGGTGAATTTTTAAATGTTGGATTTAAGTGTAGCCCTATGTGGTATTAATTTCAAAAACCCTCTTACAACTGCCTCCGGAACATTTTCTACTCAAGCATCTTCCGAATTTTATAATCCCAGCGAGCTTGGCGCAGTAATCACCAAAGGTGTTTCTAGTGAACCTTGGGACGGCAATCCTACTCCTAGAATAGCTGAAACATATGGTGGAATGCTCAACTCAATAGGTCTACAAAATCCTGGAGTCGATGAATTTATATCTTCTGAACTTCCGTTATTGTCAAAATTTAACACTAATGTTATTGTAAATGTTGCGGGACGAACTATAGAAGATTACTGTAAAGTAGTCGAAAAATTAAACGAAACTACTGTCGACATGTTAGAAATTAATATCTCTTGCCCTAATGTCAAATGTGGAGGAATCGGCTTTGGAACTGATGCCAAATTAGCCGCCTCCGTTACAAAAGCTGTTAGACATATTTCCACCAAGCCTCTTATCATTAAACTTACTCCCAATGTAACCGACATTACAGAAATTGCGAAAGCTGTAGAGGCCGAAGGAGCAGACTGTATCTCATTAATAAATACGCTCCTTGGAATGAAAATCGATGTACACAAATTTAGTCCTATTTTAAAAAACAAAGTTGGAGGTTTATCTGGTCCTGCTATCAAGCCTATTGCAGTTAGAATGGTATACCAAGTGCGACGTGCAGTTGCCCTTCCTATCATTGGGCTTGGCGGCATTGCAACCGGAGAAGATGTTGCAGAATTTTTATTAGCCGGTGCGGATCTCGTGAGCATCGGCACTGCCTGTCTTCATAATCCATTAATTTTCTTAGATATAAAACGAACTTTTACTGAATATATGGAAAAGCACAATTTCCATACCATTGCAGATCTAAAAGCTGCCTTTCGAGAAATATAATCCAAATTAATTATGCGCTATATTTTGTATATCGTTCTAACTTTGATCTTAAGTCAATACACTATACAAAACAATATTATATGTAATATACGTTTAATTTATCAAAGGAGATGGTTTTATGGCTTTAATAAAACGATATCGTCGAGAAATAGCGCTTCTGGCAAAAGATTCCAAACTTGATTTCACAATAAACATTAGTCATTCTTTAACTCCAATTCTTCAAAAACCACTTGCTATTTCAAATCTTACATTTAAAACTACAGATAATACTGACGCACCAAGTTTATTAGATGCGTCTATAAAAAATTAATAATGAACATCAATCAAATGAAAAATAATATTTGAATTGCTCCATCCAAGATCATAGGGTACCGCTAGTCTATCGGTGTTGTGACAAGTAACTAATGGATATCCTTTCGAATCTAAAGAAGTGACCGTCGACACATGTGTGATTCGGTCATTTTTTTCGTATGCCACAATATCTCCAGGTCTCAATTTGAATGCTGCCTTATATATAGTTTCATACGATCCTTGCGCTATTCTATTACCTCTTCCAGAGTTTATTAAATACAACGAGAGCTCTTGTGCATTCACCCAAGTTTTGGTCCCTTCATCAGTGTAATTCCACTTTTCATTTTTCTTAAATGCTCCGCTCTCATACATAATTTGAGACGCAAAATTAGCGCAATCACCTCCCAGTGAGTTACAATCCATATATTGCTTATTATACTTAAACATATTTTCGTCAGCACCTATTCCGCAATATGTTTGCGCATACTCAATAGCCTTTTGTAGTGTTTCGTTTGGTATAAAATCGGGTAACTCTTGTGCCATTAAAAATTGTGTATGTTCATCTGGTTCTGCAAGCTCCATTTCTAACGAATCTGAAAATGGGTCTGTATACCATTCTTTGACAATCTTATATTGATCTTCTTCTTCTTTTAGATGAATATAATGCGATGTGCCAAGGCTAAATATGTTCAATTTTTCGGGTTCGTCATTATAAAAATATGTGTATGTTGTACAAATATTACAAGTCATTCCGTAAAGAGAATCTAATCTATCTCGTACTTTTCTCAATTTGAGGTTAGATACAATATCAGTAAAAGTTACCCCTTGCTTTTGAGCCCAAGTTTTCAAATATTTTGCTTTAATTACTTCACGTTCAAATGCGTAGCGACTCACTTTAACATCCAGGTTATATAAATTTTCTAGCCCTTCATAATTTTCTGTTAACACATATTCATTTCTATTTGTTATTATTTCTGATAAAATTTTTGTAAACTTTACTTTTAACTCCTCTTCTTTAATTCGCGCAATCTCTTCTGTTATATTTTCGGTTAGTTCATTTTCTTTTTCATTTAGTTGACTCAAGATTTGCTCTTCTATTGTGTCCAAATCCAATTCTAAAGCATCGGTTAGTCCTGTGCTTATACATGAGTAACACAACATGATTGGCAATAGTATACTTTTTTTCACTATATTTTCTCCTTATCAATTATAATTTATTTTAGTTTCTCCAAAAACATTTTTTTTATCAATAGTATTCATTTTACATAGACAAACTTATTTATACATGCTATAATGTCTCTTATATACATATATTATTAAGGAGGCATATAAACATATGAGATTTTTCACCAAATTACTTTTAGCAATTACTGTTGGAAGCTGTATACTAACTATTCCTACAATAGCCAAAACCTACTCTCAAGAAGAAATTCAAAGCTTTTTAAGTTTTAGACCCAATAACAACACAACACCTTCCGCGCCACACCCCGATATTCCAGATGATATTCAGATCAATGATCAAGAAAAAGAAATTTTACGATTAGTTAACGAACAACGTATTAGCCATGGTTTAAATACTCTTGATTTAAATCTTCCACTTAGCTATATTGCTGATGTAAAATCCCTTGATATGCAAGAAAATCACTACTTCAAACATGATAGCCCTACATACGGAACAGCATATAATATGGTTCGCCACTTCAATCTTACTCCTACGGTTGTCGGCGAAAATATTGCTAAAGGTTATACAACTCCAGAAGATACCGTCRATGCCTGGATGTATAGCGAAACACATAAAGCAAATATCCTATATCCTTCATTTACAGAAATAGGTATTAGCTATCTCGAAGATCAAAATATCTGGACTCAACTATTTATTAATTAATGCCTTTTGGACAAGGAACTGCTCCGCCACTAATAAATACTCTTCTCTCTAATTACTCCTTTTTTTGTCCCTTGTCCCTATACAAAACAAGTACTCTATTATATAATACTTTTCATATTGATTTTAAGGAAGTGATTTAATGATAGAATTAGAACAACTAAGTTTGTCTTTAGCAGGCTATAAGGACAAAATCGATGAAATGGGGCGATCTCTTTGACGTCACTCATGTTCAAGAACAAATAACCGAACTAGAAACCATTTCAGCTACTCCAGACTTTTGGCAAAATTCAAAATATGCTCAATCTGTTCTTCAAGAAYTAAAAGATTATAAAGAGATTATTTCAAAATATAAAAAATTATGTAATATGTATGAAGATGTATTAGTATTGATCGATATGGGCATAGAAGAACATGATGCCGACATGTGCGCAGAAGCCATCTCCGATGCCAATAGTTTTATAGAATTTTATGACAACTTACGAACTAGTACTTTATTAGATGGGGAATATGACAAAAACGATGCTATCATTTCACTCCATGCCGGCGCCGGCGGAACCGAAGCTTGTGATTGGAACAATATGCTTCTTCGAATGTATACCCGATGGGCCGAAAAACATGGGTTTAAATCAAAATTATTGGATATTCTAGACGGCGAAGAGGCTGGCGTCAAATCTGCTACTCTCGAAATTTCTGGCCAAAATGCCTATGGCTACCTAAAATCAGAAAAGGGAATTCATCGTCTTGTTCGAATTTCACCATTCGACAGTGGCGGACGTCGCCATACTTCTTTTGCTTCTCTCGATGTTATGCCCAAAATAGATGATACTGCAGAAATTACTATCAACCCCGAAGATTTACAAATAGACACTTATCGTTCATCTGGTGCTGGTGGGCAACATGTCAACACCACCGATTCTGCTGTTCGCATTACTCATAAACCATCGGGGATTGTTGTTCAATGCCAAAACGAACGCTCTCAAATTCAAAATCGAGAAACTTGTATGAAAATGCTTGCCTCCAAACTTTTATACAAGCAACATCAGGAGCAACTGCTTAAGATTGATGAAATTCGTGGCGAAAAGAAAGATATTGCTTGGGGTAGTCAAATCCGTTCTTATGTATTTCATCCATATAATATGGTAAAGGATCATCGCACAAATCAGGAAACTGGCAACACCGGCGCTGTAATGGATGGCGATATCGATGCATTTGTTAACGCTTATTTGGCTTGGCTTAAAAGCTAATATTTACGACTTTTAGTAACACAAACAAGCTGTTCAATCATATAATGTATTAACAATACACTAAGGGGGGTTTTACATTTATGATCGAATCGTTAACCAAATATTATAATTTAAAACAAAAAGAACTTGCCATCCAACAAGAACTTATTTTGCTTCGAGATCAAATTATTACTGAATTGAATTGCAGCAAAACTAATGTATTTGAATGCTCCGGGTATAAAGCCGAAATTAAATTTATGCCCGAGGTTACTGCCGACTTTATAGAGTTTTTAAAACGCAATCATTGTACAACTTTTATAAAGGAAACCGCCAGCATAGAAGCATATAGAGTTTTAAAAGATGTATATAGTTTTACACAAGAAGAACAAGATCGTTATTATCACTTAAAAGAAACTCCCTACTTATATGTAAAGAAACTCTAACTGTACCTTCCTCATCTGGAAGGTTTTTTTTGTATATTTTTTCTATATATTTTTGTGTTATTTATTGCTAAAATATGGTAAAAGATATGGAGGCGATATTGTGAAATTATTAAAAAAATGTTTGTTTTTAAGTTGTGCCCTGTTTTTTGCATTGCCATCTTCTGGCGGTATTCAAGCATCCGAAGTGATTTTGCCACCCGAAGTACAAGCCGAAAAAGCTGCTTTTGATACCTTTCCAACACTAATCGAAAGATATGAGACTAAAATTATTACTCAAGTTAATGACCAAGAACAGCGCATTCAGTCTATTACTATCCCCCTAGAACCTTTCACGTTAAGCGCAGGTCAAACTAAAGAAATTGAATTTCCGGCTGATCTTGTTCGCGTTATGCCCACATTTTATAGAATAGATGTATTTGGTTCTGGCTTCAAAACTACTGATTTTATTCAGGGCATTTCTCCTGCCAAAGGTAATCAGGGTAAAGTATCCTCGCCTTGGTTTAGTGACACAACTTATCAAATTCGATCTAGCACCTTTGAAATTAATCATGTTGCAGAGCTTGCACGTGGCGATGCGGCCTATACTGGCTACAAATTTCTCTTTACCGGACCTCTCAGCGTAGATTCCATCAAACTATTTGAACCAAATGGACGTTCCATAAAAATGGATACCACCGCTTGGGAAGTACTTGGCGCAAATTTGCCTATCTTAGACCAAATCACAATCAATGTTGATGCCACAAATCRCCTCAGCTTAGAAGGCATTACAAAATTTGAAAATGATAAATTTAAGCGAGTGTACGCAAACCCCATAACAGCGCCCGACGGCTACAAGGTTGCTAGAGAATATTATATCGACAAAGGCTTTTTTCCTGGTCGCCAAATATATAAATTTGCACCTTCTTTGGAAATAGGCTATAGCCCAGCAGATCCCAAAATGACAGAAGATCCTAATAGACCCGGGTATGGCACCTACGATACTTTGGACGAGATGTTTGCTAGCGGTGCTGAACACGACATTGCGATGTTTGATGCGCTATATGGAAAGGATTTACAATATGTACTATGCTTTAACGATTGGCCTAGCTGGTATGTAGAAGGACCCAACAATGCGCATGGAACTCCAGGAATTGACAATTTYGATG
This sequence comes from Candidatus Epulonipiscium viviparus, assembly GCF_000171335.1. Taxonomy (GTDB): domain Bacteria; phylum Bacillota; class Clostridia; order Lachnospirales; family Cellulosilyticaceae; genus Epulonipiscioides; species Epulonipiscioides viviparus. The sequence goes on along the minus strand of NZ_ABEQ01000009.3, from coordinate 9,587 downwards.
CMGCGGCCGACCTTGCAGCTCAATATGTTTCCAAATACGATCAATACTTAGATGGACGCGGMCCTACCTGGATTGAAGTAAAAAATGAAGCCTCCATTTCTAATCAGTGGTCGCATCATAACAACCCTACTCCTGGCTATGGCTGGGATACTTTAGCAGATTTTCACAACAAAACTGCTATTGCCATAAAAGCGCTCAGCCCCGATACCCTCGTCGGAGGTTCCACCGCTGCGTGGATGGCGCTCGATAACCAAAATTTCCAAGAAGCCAAGTATCATATGAAATTTATAGATGATACCGCACACGCACTGGATTTTTATTCGTACCACTTCTACGAAAGCAAAGATCTCATATTAAATAATACAGCAACAAACTATGGCGGATACTTAACCGGTCGCCTCGAAGCCGACTTAGACTTACTTCGAAATCACATGGTCAACACCAACAACGTAAAGCCTATTGTCATCTCAGAAACCGGCACCCTACACAGCGGACCAAACGATCCCGACTATTGGATTAACCTCAAAAATCACAATTCTTATATGATTAGATACATGAACCGTGCCAATGAATTTGATATGGTAGTTCCATTTATCATCCCTGCAATATGGTGGGATAAAGATGCGCCTGAAGGACTGTGGGCATATAACAAAAACGGTCAATTATACACCGATGCCGAATTTGGCCTTACTCCTATGAAGTATTTCTTTGAAATGTGGGATGAGTACAACGGCAATTTACTTCCAGTTTATACCAACGATGTCAACGACAATGTATTTGCCCATAGCGCGCAAGATGGCAATGTTATATATATTGCAATCAACAATATGAATCCGCAACAAGCAAAGTTTGATATAAACCTCATGATAGACGATGAGCAAATCGACAAAATCGAGCGAACTTCTATGTATCTCGATCTTGGCAAACTACACTTTATAGACAACGAGCCTCTCGACAGTCTCAACGATATTTTTATGCACGTCGAAGAAACCAGCATTATCAAAATCACCCTCAACAAAGCTCCTACAATAAACTCAACTCTCACCAAAATGACTTACTACGGAGACAATATGCTACAAGAGACTGGTTCTCCTGTAAACTTTGTGATCCACACACCAAATACCAACGTCGACTCCAGCATACTCAGAGTTTCATTGGGCAAAATGAATGGGTTTAACGTCCCTTTGCAAGTATCAATCAACGGCTACAATTTGGAAGCTCACGACATGTCGTACACCAACAAAGCTGACAGATACTTTGGATACGTCGACTTCATCATTCCGCCCAATATATTGGGGCTCCAAAATAACATCATCGTCAACGTTGCTCAAGATGGTGGAAAAATCTCTACAGTGGCCTTAATAAACTTAGAAAAATAAAGCAACTGTCGTAACACACGTCGCTCTTTCATCTTTTGTTAATACAATATAATTTTGTAACTTTTTATAATGATTTCTAAACGTTTTTGTATAATTTACCCATATACTTTTGCAGCATCTATTGTTAAAATATGTTAAAAGATATGGAGGCGATATTGTGAAATTATTAAAAAAATGTTTATTTTTGAGTTGTGCCCTGCTTTTTGCATTGCCATCTTCTGGCGGTATTCAAGCATCTGAAGTAGTTTTGCCACCCGAAATACAAGCGGAAAAATCTGCTTTTGATACCTTTCCAACGTTAATCGAAAAATATGATACTAAAATTATTACTCAAGTTAATGACAAAGAGCARCTCGTTCAATCGATTGCTATTCCTATAGAGCCGTTCACTTTAAGCCGCGGCCAAACTAAAGAAATTGAGCTTCCTGCTGATATTGTGCGTGTTATGTCCTCTTTTCATAGAATAGATGTGTTTGGCTCCGGATATAAATCTACCGATTTTATTAAGGGAATTTCTCCTAGCAAAGGGAATCAAGGCAAGGTGTCTTCTCCTTGGTTTGGAGATACCAACTATCAAATTAGGCCCAGTACTTTTGAGATCGACCATGTTGCGGAGCTTGCACGCGGCGATGCTGCATACACTGGCTATAAATTTCTTTTTACCGGGCCTCTGAGCGTAAAATCTATGAGATTGTTTGAACAAAATGGACTTTCTATGAAGATGGATACGACTGCTTGGGAAGTGCTTGGCGCAGATTTGCCTGTCTTAGATGGAATAACTATCAATGTTGATGCYACAAAYCGCCTCAGCTTAGAAGGCATCACAGAATTTGAAAACGATAAGTTTAAGCGGGTATATGCAAATCCTATCGCTGCACCGGACGGCGACAAAGTTGCTAGAGAATATTATGTTGACAAAGATTTTTCTCCTGGGCGTCAGATATATAAATTTGCACCAGCTTTAGAAACTGGATATAGCGCATCAGATCCAAAAATGACAGAAGACCCCAACCGACCTGGGTATGGCACCTATGATACTTTCGATGAAATTTTCGACAGCGGTGCTCAGAGCAAGATCGCTACCTTCGATGCATTATATGGAGAAGATTTGCAATATGTAATATGCTTTGACGAATGGCCTAGCTGGTATGTGGAAGGACAAAATAATGGACGCGGTACCCCTGGAGTTAACAACTTTGATGCAGCGGCCGACCTTGCGGCACAATATGTTTCCAAATATGATGAATACTTAGATGGACGCGGCCCTACTTGGATCGAAGTAAAAAATGAATCTTCTATTTCAAACGAATGGTCTCATCATAACAACCCCACTCCTGGCTATGGATGGGATGTCCTAGCAGATTTCCACAACAAAACCGCGCTTGCAATCAAAGAGCTCAGCCCAGATACATTTGTCGGTGGCTCTGCTGCAGCCTGGATGGCGCTTGATAACCAAAATTTCAAAGAAGCCGAAAATCATATGAAATTTATGGATGACACGGCGCACGCACTGGATTTTTATTCGTACCACTTCTACGAAAGCAAAGATCTCATATTAAATGATACAGCAACAAACTACGGCGGATATTTAACCGGTCGCCTCGAAGCCGACTTAGACTTACTTCGAAATCACATGGTCAACACCAACAACATAAAGCCTATGGTCATCTCAGAAACCGGTACCCTACACARCGGACCAACCGATCCCGATTATTGGATCAAGTTAAAAAATCACAACTCTTATATGATTAGATACATGAACCGTGCCAACGAATTTGATATGGTAGTTCCGTTTATTCTCCCTGCTATGTGGTGGGACAAAGACGCTCCCGAGGCGCTGTGGGCATATAACAAATATGGTCAGCTGTACACTGATGCTGAATTTGGCCTTACTCCTATGAARTATTTCTTTGAGATGTGGGATGAGTACAACGGCAGCTTACTTCCAGTTTATACCAACGATGTCAACRACAATGTATTTGCCCATAGTGCACAAGACGGCAATGTTATATATATTGCAATCAAYAATATGAATCCGCAACAAGCAAAGTTTGATATAAATCTCATGCTAGATGACGAGCAAATCGACAAAATCGAGCGAACTTCTATGTATCTAGATCTTGGCAAATTACACTTTATAGACAATGAGCCTCTCGACAGTCTCAACGATATTTTTATGCACGTCGAAGAAACCAGTATCATCAAAGTTACGCTAAATGAATCTCCTAATATAGATTCAACTCTTACCAAAACGACTTACTATGGAGACAGTGTGCTACAAGATACTGGTTCCCCTGCCAACTTTGTAATTCACACACCGAATACCAATGTCGACTCTAGCATACTTAGGGTTTCGCTTGGCAAAATGAACGGGTTYAATGTTCCTTTGCAAGTATCGATCAATAACCATAACTTTGCGGCACACGATATGTCTTATACCAACAAACCTGACAGATACTTTGGGTACGTCGACTTCATCGTTCCTACCGCAATATTGCAACCGCAAAATAATATCACCGTCCATGTTGCACAGGGTGGTGGCAAAATCTCCACRGTRGCATTGATAAACTTAGAAAAATAGATCACTTCATTTATCTTCATTCGAGCAGCAGTCTAAACACCTCCCACTGCTGCTCACTTTGTTTCTTTATATACTGGAATGTCTGGGCACACTCCTGCTATTTTTTGAATCCCTCTCGAGATCGCATCTTTTGAATTTTTCCATGGCTTATCCGCATTGGCATAGTCGTTTTTATCCACAAACCACTCTATCTCTCCCTGGATCCGCTCTATTGATTTCAAGAGCATTTGCTTGCTCTGCACATAAAACTCCTCCTTTTGCTTATCGTTTAGATACCGCGGCGCCTGCTGCAACACCTCGTTAAAATGTAACAAACAAAAGCCTTGACTTTGACTAAATATTTGTTGAAAATCACTGCTACTAGTATATAAATAGAAGAATGTTGAGATATACCTTACCATATCCGCCTCCATTTTATTGCAGATAAAACAGGAGTTGATACTCAAATCAATCGCTTCATTTATCGTTGTTGCTTGTGGTTGTATACCTCTAAGCTTTTCTATAAATGTAGACTTTGGCAACGCATTTTTGTTTAGCAGTTTGTCCAAAGAATTATACAGGCTTTTATAGTGCGTCGACAAAATTAGGCCCAACCCCAATCTGTTTCCATAATCATATAACATTTTATAATGATGCCCACAAAAACCCGTCTTATTAGTAATGTCTCTAAAATCAGATTGCATATAGGAATTGCCCAAAGTAAAACTTATCGCTTCTTGCTCCAATTTATTGTGAATTACGCAAAATGGACATTCCGTCTTCGCTTCAAATGCTTCTGTTAATGGAATTGTATAAATTGTTTCCTTCATAAATCACCTCATTATTATTTTTTTAGGTACATCATAGTTTATTCAATGTTTTACTATTCTTGCTCAAAAAGTTATTGCAGTGGCTATCTTTTTACAGACTATCGTATTATAATAATTATATGTAGTACAATACGTTTTTGAAAGGAGATGCCATATGCAAGTCATCACATCTGATGGAATACGTTTTTATGATATAGATCCTTCTGGACAAACAGATGTATCTGATTCACTACAAGAAATTTTTGATAACTTATATTCAATCGGCATAACAGCATTAACATTACAGTTTCTTCCTGGAATTTATTACATTAATAAACCTTTAACATTGAAATTTATTAGTATCGCCATCCGCGGTGCAGCACATGGGGGCGTTGATATTCATGGAACCAATCTGGCCAGCGGAACTATTTTTCAATTAGGCAAAGACTGTTTTCCAAGCTGCTTGACATTCTTTTGTGCCAGTGCTCCGCATTCTTTTCCAGCTGGTCAATCACCTTGGCCATATAAAACTACTCGAATATCTGTTGCCAATATTAATTTTGTCGGTTATAACAATACAGATGTCGATACACAAAATGGATACTCGCGATTTAAAGACAATGAACCCAACTTTAGAAGATTTTGTTGGTACCCTGCCGCCGATCGATACACAGATATAGAATTGGAAGGGCAACGAGCCATCACTATTAGCCAGGCCAAGGCAAGTGAAAAACCTGAGATGCTTTCAATCGACAGCTGCTATTTTACCGATCTATATGTGGGTCTTGATATTGCCAACTGTGATGTCAGTAATATTCGTCACTCTTGGTTTGGACAAATGGTATATGGCATTCGCTATCATGGCGCTGGGCAATGTATCATGATGAACGACAACTGTTTTGCTGATCTAGAAACGGCCATTCAGTTAAATAAGGCCTGCATGTCGACACTTCATAATAATACTTTTGCGTATATAAGCAAATGCTTTATCTTAAAAAATTCTAGTGAAATAAATATTAACTCCAATGTTGTACGCAATTGGCATCAGGCCACCGGAACTGCCACCTGTGGTGCGTTTCTCTCTGCACAGCAATGTAAAAACCTTACAGTTAGTTCTAACACCGTTTTAAATGCCCTCGACAGCCGCACCAAAACTCGCACTGTTGATTCTGAACCCAACGGGCGCGCATTTGTGGATTTTGATAATTGCTCTAACACAATTTTTATAGGCAACTTGTTGGACACAGCTCAAACAGAACCCGTCGTAAAGTTAACAATGTGTACTAATTTCACATCATATAGTAATATGATATTATATGGAGCAGGCGGAATGGCCTATACTATTGCAGACAAGTGCCAAAACATTAAGCTAACCGATCAGCAATTAAATTAATATTCCTTGTTTCAAGCAGTTGACAGGGCTATTTCAACTGCTTCTAATATATTTTCTATGGAGGTTATTATATTGAAACCAAATATTATATTTTTCTTAACCGATGACCAGCGGTACGATACTTTTGGATTTATGGGGCACAGCCAAGTTTTTACACCTAATATTGATAAGCTAGCTAGTGAGTCTGCCAAGTTTAATAACGCTTTTCATGTTGCTCCTATTTGCATGCCTTCTCGAGCATCGATGCAGCTAGGCAAATATATTGCGCAACATAACTGCGGCTTCGATTTGCCTACAGATTATACCATTACTACCGAAGAATACCAGCATTCTTATCCTGTATTGCTACGTCAAAATGGCTATTTTACAGGCTTTATTGGCAAATTTGGATTCCCTATTGCAAACGTCAAGGCTCACAATGGTACTAGAGAAATTCATCCTAATAGTCTTCCCGAAGATCCTTATTATAAACCCACCAGAAACTTTAGCGAAGAGGCTCTTGCACCTCAGTATTTTGATGTTTGGAACGGTTCACCCTCTAACCTAAAATATTTTCCGGACAAAGAAAACAAGTTTAATGGCTATGAAAATCAATGGAACGACGATCACCTAACTATGTTTAATGCTCACCAAGCAGATGCRTTCTTAGAAAAAGCGGCAGATTCTGGCAAACCTTTCATGCTATCTGTTAGTTTTAAGGCACCGCATCGTCCACACACTGCAAGTCCCAAGTGGGTTCAATTTTATAAAGATATGACTATAAAAAGAATGGATAATGACAAACCAGAATATTTTGCCGTTTTGCCAGAAGTAGTTCGAACTCACAGCCGCAATGCGGACGAATATTGGGGCGGACATAGATATACTCGCAAAGCTTGGAATGATGACGCAACTTTTCAACACGACTTTAGAAATTATTATGGGCTGATTTCTGGTGTTGATGAAGCAGTCGGCAGCATTCGCCACAAACTCGACGAACTTGGCCTTGCGGAAAATACTATTATCATTTACACTTCTGATAACGGCTATTTTTGTGGATCTAAACAATTGGGTGGCAAGGAATTGCTATATGAAGAATCTATTAAAGCGCCTCTTATTATATATGATCCACGTTCTAAAGTTGGAAAATGGGTAGATGGATTGGTTTCTACAGTAGATATTTGCCCTACAATTTTGGCATATGCTGGTCTTAGCAAAACCGACGAAATGTTTGGCGACAGTGTCATTTCGCTAATCGATGGCCAAAAAGAAGAAATTCACGATGCTGTTTATGGCGAAAATGATTTCAACGACAATTATCTCGATATTGGTCACCATCCAAATCCTGAAAATTACCAATCTATTCACTCTAAATATGTACGCACMAAAAATTTCAAGTATGTTCGATATCATTTATGCCACCCAATCGTCGAAGAAATGTGGGACATTCATAACGACCCTCTCGAAACTACCAATTTGGTTAATAACCCCGAATATCGAACCACGCTCAACGAAATGCGCAACCTTCTCGATACTTTTATTTCTGAGACAACAGTTTCAGTCGACTAAATTAGAAAAAGGAGAATCATCTATGATTATAAACGCGAATATTTTTCCGGGTGAAGGCTACGCAGATCCTCATGCAGTTATTCATGATGGCAGAGTTTATTTATTTTGCGGACGTGATCTAAGTACTCGTATAGAAGATTTTTGTAGAATGCACAAATGGAGTATAATTTCGTCTAATGACCTTATACACTGGCGATACGAAGCCGATATCTTACCCAAAGACACATATATCGGAGAAAAGAATCACTGTTTTGCGGGTCATATTGTAAAAAAGGACGATACCTTTTACTGGTATTTTTCTAATCTCACATATAGCATAGGAGTTATGACATCTAAAAGCCCCACTGGCCCATTTGTTGATGCACTAGGAAAGCCATTAATTCCCGATAAATTTGCTGCAACAAAGTCGTACGATCCTTGCGTATACGAAGAAGATGGCAAATACACTTTATTTTTCGGTGCAGGAAAATACTTTTGCGTTGACTTAGCCGAAGATATGATCTCGGTCGATGGTCCACCTTCTGCTATTGACGTTCTAGATGCCAATGGCAAAAACGTTGGCATGGGTGATAAATCCACCGTGTTCAAGCACAATGACAAATATTATTTAGCCAGTGGAAACAAATATGCTATGGCGGATACTTTAAAAGGGCCATATACTTTTATTGGAACATTTCCTGGAGGGCACCACAACGACTTTTTTATTTTCAACGGCAAACCATATCTATCGTATGAAATGCACGATGTCAATATATATTTTAGAGGAATCGCCATAACCAGTTTAGAGTTTGCAGAAGACGGAAAACTAGTGCTTCACCCAGACAATTTAAGTGATGTATTCACATATCGATATTGGGATTTTTCTAGCAGTACAGACTTCTGGTTCCTCACCAATGGTGCTGACGCAACTCACGTAGACGATGGCATAGCATATGAGTTAAATAGCTACGTTGGCCTTAGGAGCCCAGTATTTCCAAGACTTGTTATGGACAAAGACTATGTTCTCAAAATTACGCTTGAAAACTACAACGCCGATGTTAAACTCAAAGTTCTCATTGACACAGTTCGAAGTATGAGAGGCTTTGCAAAGGATCCAAACATTTTTACGCATTCCACAACAATTGAACTAGCCAAAGGAACGCAAACTTATGATATTATAGAGACCCACGAAGCAGATGCGCATCTTAGATGCATTCGAATTTTTGGAGCTGGCCCCGAGGATATGGGTGAGATCAGCATTAAGAATATCGAATTGAAAGCAAAGTAGATTTATGCCGCAGAGAAGAATTTAGTATCTGCGGCCTTTTCATTGTCCGCTATGCTTCCGCAACTTCTATTGCATCGGCTCACGCAACTTCTATCGCATCGGCTCACGCAACTTCTATCGCATCAGCTCACGCAACTTCTATCGCATCGGCTTCCGCAACTTCTATTGCATCAGCTCACGCAACTTCTATCGCATCGGCTTCCGCAACTTCTATTGCATCAGCTCACGCAACTTCTATCGCATCGGCTTCCGCAACTTCTATTGCATCGGCTTCCGCAACTTCTATTGCATCGGCTTCCGCAACTTCTATCGCATCGGCTTCCGCAACTTCTATTGCATCGGCTTCCGCAACTTCTATTGCATCGGCTTCCGCAACTTCTATTGCATCGGCTTCCGCAACTTCTATTGCATCGGCTTCCGCAACTTCTATCGCATCGGCTTCCGCAACTTCTATTGCATCGGCTTCCGCAACTTCTATCGCATCGGCTTCCGCAACTTCTATCGCATCGGCTTCCGCAACTTCTATCGCATCGGCTTCCGCAACTTCTATCGCATCGGCTTCCGCAACTTCTATCGCATCGGCTTCCGCAACTTCTATTGCATCGGCTTCCGCAACTTCCGCATCGGCTTC
>NZ_ABEQ01000010.3 GCF_000171335.1 Candidatus Epulonipiscium viviparus | reverse complement strand
CTCTTGCGTCTTCTGAGTCTATTGCAAATGTGTAACTATTAGTTTTTAGGGAGAGTAGGCGAATAGATAATAGTACCAAAACAATCTAGGAGTTGAAAAAAGAAAAAGGAAGACACTACCAAGAGGCAGTAAATAACTAATCCATATATTGTTTATCACATGAATATATCATATGATTGGAAACTCTTATCTTAATCCCTAAAAGCCAATAACGATTTTTCCAAGCATCACACTTCAACAACAAACACAATATAACCTTCATAGAGAATAACTTTTTAATAGGATAGTACTTTGATTAAATAAAAATAACCAAAAGTAAGCACGTATGAAAGAAAGTGAAAGAAAGCATGAGAAAAATCTTTTTTGTTACAAGTCAAGTATAACAGACATTGTCAAGGCAGATAGCCTATAATTATATATATTTTTTTTATAAAATTTTAGAACAAAATTTTAWATACCACCACAACCGACGACGATATTACCGCTTAATATCGCGTACTACGCGTTATTTTCTATCGTCACTGTCRCGTTTGGTATTTTTTGGGGTCCTCAAATGCCTCTATGTTTTTACGCCCTTCTAGCGTCCTTACTACGCATYCAAAATTTCCAATGCAACATYCGATTTGGTTTCCTTCTCTCGCCRCTACTGGAGCATCCAGCTATTTTGTATCGCGTAAAAAATTGTAAGCTTTACGTGTGATCGAATTTGTACTTCCTGTACAGACCTCTCCATTTCTGATACGGTTCATATTTTAATAGGGACGCTATAGTTTAGCAGCGGCGCCGCTGAAGCAGTTCCTTCTATTATAATGTTTTCCTATATTAATGCTTTCTTCTATTATAATGTTTTCCTATTATAATGTTTTCCTATTATAATGCTTTCTTCTATTATAATGCTTTCTTCTATTATAATGCTTTCCTATTATAATGCTTTCTTCTATTATAATGCTTTCCTATTATAATGCTTTCCTATTATAATGCTTTCCTATTATAATGCTTTCCTATATTAATACTTTCCTTATAATGGCTTTTCTATATATAATGCTTTCCTTATAATGGCGCCGCCTACATTGTCCATTGCTATTGGCGTGGCTGCTACAGTTTCGATTGTTGGAGCAACTTTATCTAGTTCCTTCGCAACATCAGCATGTACTGTTAGAGATAATTTTAAAAATTTGATACGGAAAATTTTTAAAATCAATGCGTTCTCAATCGCTTTAACATCAAACTTTAACAGTGCCTCGTTTTTGGTTAAGAATTCCATACAAGCAATATTTTTATCAATTTATTGAATATTTTTGTATAAATAAACCGTTTTATGGGAATTATATATTATGAGGGTAAATATGTGTGTTGCAACTTTATCGTCTTTTGTTGCTTTAACAATAATCGTATACCGAGCTGGGGAGTTAAAAATTTCTGTAATATCCATGATGCGATCTTCGTTACTGATACTACCGCTGATACTAACGCTCTAGGTGACAGTGATTTCGGCTCCATCGGTTGCTTCGTATATGAGAGATCTAGCGATTCAACATCGTCGTTTAAAGTACGTTTGATTATAGCATCAGCAGCCACCGGCTTTTGAGTACGCTCATCAATTACCCTAAAAATAGGAAGATCTACTTTACTTACCTCCTCCTCATCAACAGTGATCGTAATACTAAAGTTGTCTGTATAAAAACCATCATCTGCTGTGTAGGTAATTTTGTAGCATCTCGTCCTTGGCGGAAGCTTGTATAAAGTTCCGAGCGCAATATCTTGATTGCCTAGTCCTTTAACTGGCGGATCGCCTAGTGTTGTAATTCTTTGAGTAAGTTTGGCCATTTCTGCCTTTTCTACAATCGAAACGTAAAATGCAAAAGCCTCATTTCTCTTAAGATTGATATGTGCTCCTTCTTAAGCCATGAGGTCGCTATACCAAATAACTGGAGCAGTATCATTGATCACTATTATCTCAACGTCGTAGTAAACGGAATCTCCGTATGAATCTTGAGAATGATTAGATATCTCCCTCCCAGTTTAGTAATATTATCAGAATTTCGATCCGTATCCACGGTTGTAATTGTTCCGCCTGCCTTCTTTATAACAGTATAAATTAATGACAACTCTACACCGTATTTATCCTTTGCAACTATGGTTAGGAAAATAAAGGCATTTTTAGYAGCAAACTTCTAGCAAAGGCGCTGGATCTGCTGCAACAGAAATGTCTGCGACGGATTCTGATATAGTTACTTTGATTGCAATGGCATCTGAGACATTTCAGCCTTGTCTGTTATAGCGTATACTAGCGTGAAATATGTGCTTATTTTTACACTGGTATTAGCTCCAGATACAATTTCTCCTTTATGAGATAAAATCAAAAGTGGTCTTTTTTTAGTATGATTTTTTTAAGGGAGTTAATCGCGGGTTTTGTTTTGTCAAGAACATTTTCCACAGTAACTTTTATTATCACTTCTTCAGCTGCTGCGCCGACAGCATCTTGAGCTGAAAATTGTATTTGATATTTTCCAACTTTTAAAGTCACAACATCAGAGCTAATAACCTCGTTATTTCTCTCATCAAGTATAACCAAAATAGTTTACAGTTCAATACCCGACTGTTCTGAGTCCGTGGCTTTAAGAGTTGGTACAACATATTCTTCTCTCACTTCTAATGAATTGCCTCCTTTTCAGGAGCATTTATAACAGGACGTGCATTTGGAGTTCAGGTGACCCTTTCGGCACATACACCGGCTATAGCAATAGTGGCAAATCTAACAGTAGCTATTTCGTCAGTTTTTGGAGTTGCGAAAATCACATCATACACTTCAGCCTGTTCCATTTATGTTGCTAACATCTCTAATCAATACACTGTCCTTATACGCTCTCGATATAATAGTAGGGTTATCCTTCTCGGTAGCAGAGGATCCTGCTATTGCTATCGTAGCGTATTCTACATATCACAAAATAGATCGCACCCAGAACTTGCGAGGTGAAATTTATATTTTGCCTGCGATATATGATGTATAATTTTTATCACCTAGGGGTATAATAACGTTAGATACAAARTCTGCTTTAAAGATTGGTCTTGCTATCGCATTAAGAGTTACCTCAAATATAAGTATRGTTGCGTTTTCAGCCTTATCTGCTGCGTTAATTATTATAGTGTGTTCTCCAAATGTGTGCGCCGCAGATATTAAAGCCGAGAGCGCGGCAAATGCCGTAGTTAGACCGGTTGCCACAGACCCTGTTGGCAGCTGCGTAGCAGATCTGTAGGCTACAGTGACCTCATTGTCGTTAGCAACAACAGAAATAGGCACATTGTAAGTGGCTCCTTCGTTATGTTTAACTGAAACTGTAGCTTGATCTTTTTGTTGCTTATCGTTAAATGTAAATACTGGGGCGGTAGCATCGACTACTGCAGTAATTATAAGAGCAGTGCGTAGCGTTTGTGGGGCGTTGGCATGATCTAATATAACAATGCGGATGTCGTATACCCCTGGAGATTTTGTATCTACCCTCGATAACATTTCCGCTATGGCAAAATCGAAACCTGTTGGGCCAGCCAATTTTTTGGATTTGATACCATCGATTTCGTATGTCGTAGATTTTAAGTTATCTTCTATTATCTTTATGGCAGGTACAAATTTCTCTGCAATTGTGATAGCCTCACCGAGGTTTTGTCTATTGCAGTAAAAATCTTATCGTTATAACCGAAGACTGGTGCGGTTGTATCAGTTACAGTGAACGTGATTTGTAATATCTGTGCAGATTATCTGCGACAGTTATAATGATATTATATGTACCGATTTTGGAGAGAGTATTTCAGCAACGGCGTTAGTAAAGCTATCGGAACCATTAAATTTTACGTATTCGGTCCCGTTGATTGAGTATATCGTATAATTTAGGATTGCAGCTGAATCATTAACAGTTGCGATGTTTGGATTAGCATCAAGGAAGTTGCCTCTACCTAAACACCGGAGCTTTGCTATCTGTAGCTTCGTCCGCAACAGTGAGTAGCATGTCCTATTCACCTGCAGTGGATATCACAGAGCCAAGAGCGTATATCTCTCCAAAATAATAAAGCCTGTGAAGTCGCATCATTTACATATACACCACTAGTATAAAGTTAACTTTGGGGAGAATCTCATTCGCAAAAGTGGGCATKCTAAGTGTAAAGGATGTGGTTGCGACGAGCAAAACAACGTTGCGTTGTAATTTGTTCATATCATTAAACTCCTTTTCTTTAATCAAAAACAGAGATTGTAACAATAATGCTTATACGTGATAAAATAAATTTGCCAAAAAATAAACTTTGTACTATATATAATAAATGTATTATAGCGAAAATTTCAAATTAAAACACCGAATGCGAAGTTTTTTCATACATTAGTGTAGTGCCAGTAAATATGAAATTGGTACCTTGCAAAGCGATCCGCAATTGTTTATACTACTATGAATCATTCTAGAAAGGGAGATGGTATAATGAACGGCTATCCAAGACTTGGCTGTCATAAAATTGATAATGAATTTGTATTTGGAATATACATGCAAGATTTTGATCAAATAACATTGAGTTTGTATACCAACATAGAAGAAAGCGCCGTATTTGAAAAAACATTGGTGCGCAATCTAGATTCTGAGGGAGATTTTTTTTATATCGCAATGGACGATGCGATCGAAGGAATGTATTATACCTGGAGCGTACTCGACGGAACAAAAGAGCGTTATCTAATTGATCCTTACGGCTATGAAGTAATGCAAAATCAAGATGGTAGGTATTTCAATAAAGTAGTGTTATTGCAACGAAACGATACAAAGCGTCCAATGATACCATGGTCTAGAACAACGATATACGAGATGCATGTGGGACATTTTACCAAAGGTTTGCGTGGTGGCGGAACCTATAAGGCGATGATCGAAAAGCTCGACTATCTAAAGGATATTGGCATTACGGCAGTGGAGCTGTTGCCAGTCTATTTGTGGAATAGGCATACGCTGATCAATATGCATCCAAAGACAGGCCGAATATTAACCGATGAGTGGGGCTATAATTCAATAAGYTTCTTTGCTCTAGATCCTGTATATGCAGAAGACAAAGAACATGTGCGTGAAGAATTCAAAGAGTTAGTTCGCGAAATTCATGACAGAGGTATGGAAATTCTTTTGGACGTAGTTTATAATCACACCGGCGAAGGTGGCGAGGGCGGCGCACTGTTTAATTTTAAACTTCTCAACCGCAAAGGATATTATAGGCACCATGGCCCATACTTTAGCAACTGCTCCGGAACAGGCAATACGCTCAATACCTCCAATTCGCTCGTTCAGGAGATGACTATAGACAGCCTTAGATACTTTGTTTTGGAGATGGGTRTTGACGGGTTCCGCTTCGATTTAGGCGCTATTTTGGCTCAAGGCGAAAACGGCAATTGGATGGATGGATCTTTAATGCAGAAAATAGCGGACGACCCCATTCTAAAGAACGTAAAGCTAATTAGCGAGAGCTGGGATGCTAAAGGAAAGTATTATGTAGGAAGGATGCCATTCCCATTTCATGAATGGAGCGACGCATTTCGAGATAGCGTTCGCAGCTTTGGCAAGGGAGATAAAGGGCATGTTAACCAGATCGCAACATGCATTGTGGGCAACGACGTTCGAAATATAGATGGTAACTCCAAAACGTTGCCTATTCATTTTATTACGGCTCACGACGGCTTTACTTTGTGGGATCTTGTAAGCTACAACGAAAAACACAACATCAACAATGGCGAAAACAATCGCGATGGTAGCAACAACAACTGCAGTTACAACAGCGGCTATGAAGGCGAAACCAGCGACGCTAAGATCAATCAATTGCGCATCAAGAGAATGAAAAGTTTAATGGCGTTGCTAATATTTAGCAAAGGGGTGCCAATGATCGTTATGGGAGATGAGGGGGGCAGAACACAAGGCGGAAACAACAATGCCTTTTGCCAAAACGACAAGACAGTGTGGGTGGATTGGGCACGCCAAGACAAATTCAGTGATGTCACGTTATTTGTAAAGAAGGCTCTCGCACTGCGCAGCAAGCTGAAATGGTATGATCACGATACAGACAAAGATATTGTATGGCACGGGACAAGACCGCACCTGCCAGACTGGAGCTTCTATTCTCGAAGCCTAGCGTTTAGTTTAAACGGAGAAGATTYTCAAGTCTACTTTATCATGAATAATTATAGCGAACCGCTGGTATTTAACTTACCACCAACCAAAAACGGCTGGAGCGTTTATCTAGATAGCAACCAAAAGTCAACGTTTGAGGCTCAGGTAAGCAAAAGTTATTTGGCAGATGAATTTAGTTTTTGTGTATTAATTGGTAATAAGTGAGCAATTAGTGAAGCGTCAGTACATGCTGCATTTGGAGGGGTATCCCACCTCTTTTGCTGCAGACGCGGTAGCTACCCAAATATAAAAAAGCCATGATACCCAACTTCATATCATGGCAAATTTAATTTTCGTGATTCGTCTATATTACATCTTATCTACTAATAAATACCAGAAATCTATTTATCGCTGCCGCTAAATCAGCCCGCGTGAGAATGCCCATTCCAGAAAGAATTCCGTTATCTGAGGCCCACTTCGACGCTACCGCAAAATTGAACGAAAACTCAGGGTCCAATATTGACGCATCAAATTCGGCGTAGTTATATAGAATGAGTGCAAGCTGTTCTTTGGTAACTTCCGCTGCTGGGACAAGAGCTGGATCGTCGTAGCCATGGCTGATACCCAATTTGGATGTCCAGCTTGCTATATACGAATACCATGTTCCCGAGGTGACATCGTCAAAAATATTTTCAAAGTCGAGTGCGTATAAAATATCTAGATTAAATAGCAAGTCTGCAAGCTCGCGTCGAGTTACCGCTATATTGGGCTCAAATCTGGTTTCACTTACGGCTGTCATAATTCCTTTYGCCGCTGAGTATAGRACATCTGCGTAATGTGGCGTTTGCGCAATGACGTCGATAAAYGGATTCGCCAATGTTACGCTCTCTCCTATTGCGTAGATYCCCATATATGGCGCGGCAATCGTTCGCATGTTGTCTACTGCATTGATTTGTGATTTTACGTGCGTCGTGTTTTCCAAAGCATCTACATAATACATCTCGCCTACTGCATATGGAACACTAAGATATGCGTGCGCAAATTTTATTGGCTGCTGCGCAATGTCGATGCCGATCTCGTAGGCAATTGTAGGCGTCACTAGCATCGGCGTCAAAAATACCGGAGCTGCTTTAAACGCAGATTGCGCATCAGGGGTCGCAAATATATTTCGTGAAATTACTGGATCTATAAAGTTTGATGACGCGATTGGATATGCGATCAACGTGCTCGGTGCTGTCTTTTTAGGCTGATCCTCTGGTATCGCGTCGCTTGTAACTGCAGATAACTCGGCAATTGAAAATGTTACGTCGCCTGCCAGAGCATTTGCCGCGAGGTTAGCAAGATTCGTTATCACCAATGTCGCTGCAGATGTTTCGATCCCTATTACTGCATCTGGGAATGCGGCCAACTCGGCGATTATATCACGTCCTATTGTCAGCTTTGCGTCCGACACGTTGCCATCGAACACTATTAATAGCATCGGGGCATCTGTTTCGGCGTTGTCAATTGCTCGGGCTATTGCTGGTGCAAGGACTGAGTTCTTGAGCGTAACTTCGACCGCATTGGTGTTAGCAGGCACTGATATTTCTACGTTAACAGTAGCGTCTTCAACAAAAAGCTCTTCTATTTCGCCTCCTGTTATTTTAACGTTACTAGAACTACTGCTAGAGCCGCCACCACTAGAGCCGCCACCGCTAGAGCTGCCACCACCGCTTGAGCTGCCACCACCGCTTGAGCCGCCGCCACCGCTTGAGCCGCCGCCACCGCTTGAGCCGCCGCCACCGCTTGAGCCGCCGCCACCGCTTGAGCCGCCGCCAGATGTCTCGCCTTGTACAAGAATCATTGTGCCTCCCGATTCAATTGCAGGTATCGTTGTTTGTAAAGTGCCATTGGTGAGATCGTATTTTTTGCCGCTGTATAAATCTATCGCAGAAGTTTTGAACGGAGTTTTGATACTCGTTGCTTGTGCGGGCCCCAAATTTATCACAACTACTGCAGTTTCGTTATCGTGTTCTCGCTCGAATACAGTATAGCCAAGCGCGCTACTTCCAGCAGTTACTGTGTGGGTGCCCTTTGCAAAGATGTCGCTATATTTGGCTCTCGCTGCAAAAACTTTTTGATAATGCGAAATCAATTTAACTTGCTCTTGTTCTTTTGCCCAGTCAATTGTAGGCCGATTAGTTTGAACAGGATAGTCGTTATCGCCGCTATATGCCATCTCCTCGCCATAGTAGATTACTGGCTGACCTTTTACAGTTGCTTGTAAAGAGACCGCGGCTTTGAGTTTGTTAATATCGCCACCAACGTGATTTTTGAGAAACCCACCTTCGTCGTGGCTACTGAGGAAGTTACCCACGGTGCTAGTATTATCTAATTTGCCATTTTTATCCATCARGCGATCTTGCGCATTGTCGATATCTCCGTTAGCAAATGTCGATGCAATGTCCTTAAACTCAAAGTCTAAGAGAGAGTCCATCATTCCAGAATCTAGATAGCCTAGGTCTTGGTTGATATTTGCGCCGTATGCTTCGCCGATCATTTTGAAATTTGGATCCACCGCTGTTAACTCATTTTTGAAATGCATCCATGTAGCGTCCTCAACATGCTTTACGGTATCCACTCTAAAGTAGTCTATGCTATTGCCTTTTGCAGTTTTGCCCAGAGTTTCGACCCAGGCAACTTGCCAATCTACTAGCTGCTCGCGTACATCGGCATCCTCRGTTTTAAAATCTGGTAGCCCRGCAAGCTGACCCAAAATCTCGTCGTTACTAGTTTCGGTTCGCAACATCCCTGCAAAAATTTCGCGTTCAGCATCGGTTGGATATCCCTCAGGTGCCGATTCCATTCCGTTATCCATTCCATATCCCGCATGGTTTAGCACGACGTCGACCATAATCTTGATTCCCATGTCATGTGCCGCATCGATCAGTTCGTGTAGCTCCGCAATGGTGCCGAAATGCGGGTTGAGCTTTTCAAAATTCTTTGCCCAATATCCGTGATATGCGTAGTAGCTGTTAAGATATGGCGATGTACTATGACGGACGTCGTATGCGACATTTTCGACAATCGGGCTGATCCAGATGGTATTTACTCCAAGTTTTTTGAGGTATGGAAGCTTCTGCGTAATGCCAGCAAAATCGCCGCCGTGGTATGTGCCCGGATCATTTTTGTCGTAGCCTAGCTTATATGGGTCGTCGTTACTTTCGTTGCCGTTGTAGAAGCGATCGGTTAGCATAAAGTAGATTATCGCTTCATCAAAATCGAAGTCATCTCCGGTATACGTCTCCACATCGATGGTGACAGTGGTTGTGTATTTGTTATTGACGTTGTCGTAGATGCTGATTGGGAGCGTCTTTTTGCCTGCAGTTATGTCATCTCTGACCGAAACCGTCGCCGCGAGAAGCTCCACCGGTACGTCGATCAATCCGCCGCCCAACTGTGTCGCATCGATAGTGATTTGGCTTATTTTGGAAATATCTTGATCTGCTGCATTGAGATCGATAGTTATAACGCTATTTTCTCGGGCAGTAATTTTGGCTGGAGCGGCAGATGCCGTTGCCGAGATATTAAGCTTTTCATATACAAACAGCGACTTATCATTTTTGGTTGCCGGATTGGTTGGGTCGAGATGCTCTGTAGTTTTGGATCCCTCGGTAATGTGGAAGCTATATAAATACTCGCCTTCTGCTAATCCATGCTGAACATATTCAAACCATTCCTGATCTGGGTCGTATGTCATATTATAAAGCTGACCATTGATTTCCACTTTTGCAGAATCGATGGTATCCATATCGCCATCTTTAAATAGCATGTCGTTGCGGTAGCGATAGGTTACTGTTTGAGCCGCGGTATCGACAAAKAGCTCCGACTTTGCCAGCGTATCGAAAGCAGTTTGCCCCTGGGTTATGCGTGCTTTGGTGATGATTTGATCTTTGGTTGTAAAAATTGAGCGGTCGCCATCGATATCTTTATCTTCCCAGTCACCTTTTCGAACGATAAAYCCAATGCTTTCGGTTGCAGGACCAATTTCGATTTGCGCCATAACTTTTCCGGCATCTGCCTCAACAAAGTCGGCTTGCCCATCTGCAACGCCTGTGTTCCACACCCATAAATTCCAGCCATCATAATCTCCTTTAGGGCGGAAATATTCTACGACTATAAAACGCTTCTCATATTTTTTTACTGCAATATCAATTGCGGCCGTTACCTCTCCCACAGTGGCTGTTATCGTCGCATCCCCGATTGCTATGCCGCGAACAAGCCCGTCGAGCCCCACTGTCGCCGTTGCCGCATCGCTGGTGCCCCATGTAACGATTTGACCGCTTAATGGTTGCCCAAACTGATCCGTAACATTTGCTTTTAGAGCTAACGAAAGCCCCGTATAGACAAATTGCTCTGGAGCCACAATCTCGATGGCTGCAGGTACCAGTTTATCCACAACCTCAACTTCCACCGTTTCGCTAACTCCGCGGGTCCCCACTGCTGCTGTAAACGTAATGGCAGTTTTACCCGGTTTCAATGCGGTAATCTTTTGCCCATCGATCGCCACAACCGACGCATCAGCTGCCGTGAGAGTGGCCGCCATCGTCATTTCAACGCCGTTCTGATCTTTTATGATCACATCAAAAATATGTGAATCACCAACGCCAAGGGCAACGAAAGTTTCTTCCACTTCGATGGTAGTTGGAATRCGCTCATAAATTCTTTCGCCTTCATACAAAACCATCATCGAAATTGGAGCAACGGAAACGCTACCTGTAACAGTCTCGAGTACAGCCGTTCCTGCAGCTGATTCATTAACTACTACATTCCACTCTGCTGCCGTAGGTAGGTCAACGCTCACTTCTTCTGTGTTGGCGTTATATATTACAACAATATTTTTGTAACTGTCGCCGTTTGCGTATTCGCCGAGTTTGTACGCTACAACATTGTTCTCGCTACGCAATTCGGTAAAATATTCCTCAACTTCATCGGCAGTTTCCATCGAAAATGCTGGATGCGCATTACGAAGCTCGATCAGCCCGCTGTAATAATCGAACACATCGCCAAATTGATCTTTGAGATCCCARCGAATCATGTTGATAGCATCAGGACTCTTGTAGCTGTTGTGATCGCCGTATTTGGAGCGCAGAATTTCTTCACCAGCATGGATAAATGGAACTCCTTGTGATGTAAGCGCGATGCCATTTGCGAGAATACTGCGTTTCACTGTCTCATTGGCAAAGACGTCGTTTGGATCTACAAATTTGTGTGGCTCCGCGTTAGCAACCATGTCATCGACGCTTCCTCCATTGACTAATGCGCCGTCTTTCATTTCTTCAAATCCCAACTCATCTTCTAACTCTTGAGTCGCAATAACTTTATCCCACAAGTTGAGATTGTCGTGGGCAGTAACATATGAAATAACCTCGGTCGGCTCTTGTGCAATGCTATTGATAGCGCCCTTTACGCCTTCGATTATATCGTCTTCTTTATCAGATGCTCCAGTCGCAAACCCAGTACCGGTTGAATCGCTATCCCCTTTTATTGCCCCGCGGATATTGTCATTAAATACCTTAAATTCCTCGCCTTTTTGAGAGCCCTTAAGAGTTTGCTGATCGCCCGGAAGGATGCTACCGCCGGCTTGCCATGGCTCTCCGTATATAAGCATATCGGCATCGACTTCTGATCGCAGCTTATCGGTTAACTCCTGCATGGTTTGTGTATCAATAAGCCCCATCAGGTCGAAGCGGAATCCGTCCACATTATATTCTTCAGCCCAATACATTACCGAATCGGTAATATACTTGCGCACCATTGGCCTCTCAGTCGCCACTTCATTTCCGCATCCAGCGCCGTTTGAATACATCCCATCATCAAATGTTCGATAATAATAATTTGGAACCACCTTATCAAACGGGCCATCCGTTACGCTGAAAGTGTGATTGTAAACTACATCCATAACAACTCTAATGCCGGCCGAATGCAATGCTGCAACCATTTCCTTAAACTCCTCGATGCGAGCGTATGGATCCTCGGGATTGCTAGAATACGAACCCTCTGGAACATTATAATTTTGTGGATCATATCCCCAGTTAAATTGCGGCGAGTCTGACACTTCGTTAACGCTTGCGTAATCGTAGCTTGGAAGCAAATGTACATGAGTTACGCCRAGCTCCTTGAGGTGATCGATTCCTATTTCAGCGCCGCCTGCAGTTGTGAGGCCGGTTTCTGTAAATGCTCTAAACTTTCCTTTGTTCGCAAAACTAGCATCGGGATCAATCGAGAAATCGCGAACGTGTAATTCATAAATTACTGCATCAGAGGCATCGACAATTACAGGTTTTTTGTCATTGGCCAAAGCCGCGTCGGTTTCGGCAAGATCGACAATAGCAGTTCGCTGTCCATTCGCAGATACAGATCGCGCGTACGGATCAACTGCGTAGTGAGTCACGCCATTTGCAAAAGTCAACTTATACATATAAAACTTTCCGTCTAGGTTTCCATCTGCAGTAGCGGACCATACCCCCGTTTCGTTATCGTATTCCATTGGCGACTCGACACCATCGGAATGGTCTATCACCTTGCCAATATCGTTGTAAACGCCAGCGTCATCATAAATTGCAAGAGATGCTTTCGCCGCGGTTGGTGCCCAAACTTTAAATGTACTAGAGCTATCGGAATACGAAAGCCCCAAATCATCGCCAGGGTAATATAGCGTGTCAAGCATCTTTCTCATCTCCACAGTGGCAGGGTCTAGCTGATCAGCTCCAACGGTATATAATCCATTGGCAACAAATTGTCCTTCAGGGAGCGCGAAAATATACTGGGTATCGCTGATTTGCGTCACTATCGCAGCAACTTTTTCGTCAGTATTGGTGACAATATATGGATTTGTCAGCTCTGCAGCTTCCGAAAGTGTAACAGTTATCTCAGTTGCAGTATCGGCATAAGCTCTCTTGACTTTGGCCTCGAAATTTATTTGAGAAGGATCGGTGTAAATTGCATCTGTGTGCCCCTCGACAATCCACACCTGAGTTGCATCAGATTCTGCTGGAATTTCGATAAATCTATCACCACCATCTTGTGAAACCCAGTCACCCTTCCTAGGAATTACTCCGATTTTTTCATCTGTGGAATAATATTTAAGTTGTTTGAAAGTATAATCATTGCCATCAGAAAGTGTAAAAGTTTCGTCTGAGGTAAATGGCACACCAGCGCCTTCCTTACCAAGTGGCCAGATCCACAAATTCCAGTCGTCGTAACCAGAGTGCCTATAATAGTTGATGGTGTATTCGTTTAGAGCGCCCACCTTAAAGTTGATCGTTTGTGAATACGCAACTTGATCGACCGTGGCAGTGGCAGTGAGAATAACATCGCCCACATGATTCGCTGCAGCAGTCACATAAGTAACGCCGTCTTTTTCGGAAAGAGTCACAGTAGTTGACGGTTCAGCGAGAGCATAATTAACAGGTGTATCGAGACCAGTCGGATGCGCCGCCGTAAAGACTTTGCCTGTCGTTGCGAGTTCGGTCGCTGTGTCTACTGTCAAAGTATCTGGGTTGCCAGTAACAGAGAGCCCATTGATAACAACGACGTTATTGCCATCAACAGTATCTGCGGTGTTGAGCGGATCATTAAGCCAAACGTCATCTACAACAAACTTATACTGATGCGCTCCTGGGTCTAAAGAGAGGGATAGTTGCCAAATGTCTTCGGTAATGGCCATAGGGCTAGCCGATTTATCCCAGGAGTTCATGCTACCTGCAACTGAAACAGCCTTGGCATCTGGCGCGTAATATCTAAATGTTGCCGTAGTTCCAGCTACCTCCGGACTTACGATTTCTGATGCGATAGTCACGACGCTATTTCCGTTTGCATCGACATCAGGATTTGATGGATCCGCTACTTGTTTGCCATCGACCACAAATTTGTATGTGTGATCACCAGCTGCGAGATCCAATGTAACTTCCCATACGCCATTGGAAGATTTAGTCATTGCGTCTTCAGTTACATCCTCAGTAGCATTCCAGCTACCTGCAACTGAAACAGCCTGTGCATCTGGCGCGTAATATCTGAATGTTGCCGTAGTTCCAGCTACCTCCGGACTTACGATTTCTGATGCGATAGTCACGACGCTATTTCCGTTTGCATCGACATCAGGATTTGATGGGTCTGCCACATGCTTGCCATCGACAACAAATTTGTATGTGTGATCACCAGCTGCGAGATCCAATGTAACTTCCCATACGCCGTTGGAAGATTTAGTCATTGCGTCTTCGGTAGCATTCCAGCTTCCTAAAACTGAAACAGCCTGTGCATCTGGCGCGTAATATCTAAATGTTGCCGTAGTTCCAGCTACCTCCGGACTTACGATTTCTGGTGCGATAGTCACGACGCTATTTCCGTTTGCATCGACRTYAGGATTTGATGGRTCYGTAACWWAATTGTTATCGACAATAAATTTGTAGGCGTAAGTGCCAGTAGTGAGATCCACTGTAACTTCCCATATGCCATCTGCAGATTTAACCATTGTATTTACATCAACATCCCAGCCTCCTAAAACTGAAACAGCCTTGGCATCTGGCGCGTAATATCTGAATGTTGCTTTGTTTCCGACTACCTCCGGACTTTTGACCACTACAGCTGGAACAATTTTAACGACGCTGTTTCCATTTGCATCGACGGTAGGGTTTGACGGATCTGCAACACTCTTGCTATCGACAACAAATTTGTAGTCGTAAGTGCCTGTTGGTAGATTTACCACAATTTCCCATATACCGTTTGTAGATTTAGTCATTTCAGTTGCCGTAATAGCCCAGCTACCCAAAACCGAAACAGCCTCTGCGGTAGGGGCATAGTATCTAAATGTTACAGCGTTTTCAACTATCTCAGGACTYTTRACATCCGCGATATGAACTAAATTTTTGCCGTCATATGATAGCTGATCATCATTTTCTGGATCCAAAATTTCTTGATCATCTACAACAAATGAGTATTCGTAATCTCCCGCTTCGAGATCGAATGCAATTTCCCATATGCCATCATCGTTCTTAATCATTGCCTCTTCGGACCAATTGTTAAACGCTCCTTTTACAGTCACTGTCTTTGCATATGGGTGGTGATATCTGAACGTTACAGTTTTGCCGCGAACTTCGGGGCTCTCAACCGCTACATTTATAATGATGGCGACAGTATTATTTCCGTTTTCTGCAGTGGCGGAGTTCGCTGGATCATTTACTCGGTTGCCATCKACCACAAATAAGTATTCATAGATTCCTGATTTAAGGTCGATTTCCATTTCCCATATACCATCTTTATCATCATCGCTCATTGGATTTGCAGTATCGGACCAGGCGTTGAAATCGCTCGCTACTGTTACGGTCTGYGCATCTGGAGCGTAATATCTGAATGTTACCTTATGCCCAGTTACAGAAGGGCTCTCGACATCTGCAACAGAGATTAAACTTTTTTCATTATATGATATTTTTTTATTCGCTGGATCTCTAAACTCAACGCCATCCACCATAAATGCGTATTCATGCTCACCAGCTTTGAGATCTATGGCAGCTTCCCATATGCCATCTGGAGATTTGGTCATTGAATTGGCAGTATCGGACCACTCGTTAAAATCGCCTGCAACAAAAACAGCTTCTGCAGTTGGGGCATAGTACCGGAACGTTGCCGTCTTTCCAGCAACGGCGGGGCTAGTAACAGCTACAACGTCGAAAGTACTGTTTCCATTTGCTAAAGGTTGATCGTTATAAGGATCTGCGATCGTCTGACCGTCCACCATAAAGTTGTATTCATGCTTTTTGGTTGCAACATCTTTTACTGTAACTGTCCAAACGCCAGCAGTATCTTTTGTCATGGTTGCAGCTGCCCAATTGTTGAAGCTTCCAGTCGCAGCAACAGTCTGTGCGTCAGGAGCGTAGTAGCTAAATGTTGCAGTTGTGCCGCTAATTATTGGACTGGTGATGTCCGCAATGCTAACAACACTGTTTCCCTCTATAGTTTGTTCACCATTTGCGGAATCTGCGACTGATACGCCATCGACATCGAATTTGTATTGATGCTCGCCGGCTTCGAGATCGAGTGTAATTTTCCATACATCATCAGAATCTTTGGTCATTTTCATTTCATCAATTTTGGTCCAGTTATTAAAATCTCCGACGACATATACGTCAGTTGCAGTAGGATTATAGTAGCTGAATGTTGCAGTTTTTCCAGCAACAACGGGGCTCACAACTTCAACAGGAGCCTCAATGACAAAAACGCTATTGCCTGTATACGATAGCGGGGCAGAGTTATACGGATCTGTCACACGCTTGCCATCGACAATAAATTTGTATTCGTAATCTCCGGGTGTAAGAGTTAGCGTTTCTTCCCATACGCCATTGGCAGATTTAACCATTACATCCTCAGTAGCATTCCAGCTTCCTGCAACTGAAACAGCCTGTGCATCTGGCGCGTAATACCGAAGCGTAACGTCGGTCTCCGCCACTTCCGGGCTTATAGCATAAATCATATTTAAGATGCTATTTCCTTGATCTGTCATTTGATCGTTGGCGGGATCTCGCAAAGAGTCGCCATCTACGACGAATTTGTACTTGTGCTTTAATTCGCTAATATCTGTTACCGTCCCCTCCCATATGCCATCAGCATCGGCATCAGTTAGTGGATCATCAAGTTTTGACCAGTCATTAAAAGTAGATGACACAGTAACAGTTTTTGCATGTGGAGCATAATATTTAAACAGTGCCGACTTTCCGTTAATTACAGGACTCAGAACATCTGCAATATTAACTTCACCTGCAGAGTTAAATGGATCTGGCATCTCGTTATTATCTACCTGAAATTTGTAAGTATGCTTTCCTGGATCAAGATCTAGCGACAACTCCCATATGCCATCAGGAGATTTGGTCATTTCATTTGCAGTAGGAGACCAACTGCCTGCGACCGCCACAGTAGTTGCCTCTGGAGCATAATATCTAAATGTTGCAGTTCTGCCTCGAACTTCTGAGCTGATTATAGGAATAGCAGAGTCGACAATTACAACGCTATTGGATTCGTCTGATGATTTTGTAAGATTAAACGGATCAGTTATTTCTTCACCATCGACTACAAATTTGTATTCATGCTTACCAACAGGAAGAGTTATTGTTGCTTCCCACACGTTATCAGCATTTTGCTGCATTGCCATATTGTTCCAATTATTAAAACTTCCCTTAACTGAAACTTCAGTCGCATCGGGAGCATAGTACCTAAAGGTTACAGAGTTGCTTATAATTTCTGGACTAGTAATAGGAGTAGGTGG
The DNA here is from genome assembly GCF_000171335.1 of Candidatus Epulonipiscium viviparus. Taxonomy (GTDB): domain Bacteria; phylum Bacillota; class Clostridia; order Lachnospirales; family Cellulosilyticaceae; genus Epulonipiscioides; species Epulonipiscioides viviparus. The sequence goes on along the minus strand of NZ_ABEQ01000010.3, from coordinate 28,707 downwards.
CTGAACAACTACGATGCTTCTTTGCTGGTTTGCTGATAGATTTGGGTTGTAGGGATCTGTAACTAGGAGATCGTTTTGAACACCATCAAATGCGCCGAACTGATCTATCTGAAATTGATACTCGTGTATACCATATGGCAAAGAGAACGTTCCTTCCCACAATCCATTTTGATCCGCATCTAATAGGGCATACGGAGATTTATCATCTGTATCCGAATAAATTTTCCAATCATTAAAAGATCCTGTAAGATATACAATAACCGCATCGGAGGCAATTCTAAAAGTAACGTCTGTGCCAGATACTTCGGGACTTGTTATATTTATATCAGTAGCATCAAAGAAAATCAGCGGGCTCTCCCCATCAATAATCCAAATCTCGCGAGTAGTAGAATTGAGAGGCATTTCCACATGTTGCGCTGCAGTTTGGGCAGTTTGGTTGGTGGCGTTACGAGCTGTTATGCTGATGACATCCTCTTGGGTGACATGCTCAAATTGCTTGAACGCGATACCAGAAGCGATGACATCCTTGGCATCTGCAAAATCGTAATCTTTATTTGAGTCGGATGCGGTAACTTGCAAAGACCAGCTGTCATAATCTGGCCGAGAATAGTTAATAATGTAGGTATTGGTCTGTACTACTTCGAGCACGATATCCATCTTGTAAGCTCCATATTCCGCAATAATGGGTACTGAGTTTACGCGAGATGTCGGATCGATTGTTATATAGGTATCTTGGCCTATTTTTTCTAAAGTAGTATAAGCCGAAACTTCAGCGGTTATAGTGTATTTGAGATCAATAATCTGTGCTTGATTATTTTCATCTATGTATGTACCTTTGCGGGGTAAAGGAGTTTTTTCGCCTGTTTGTATAGAATAAATCGGATCATTTACAGTAAATTGACTTTCGCGATAGCCAGGAAGCTGATCAAAATCGGTATCAACTTTATCGCCTTCACCAACTGGATCCAAGTTGTCGGGGAGCGAAATATCTGGACTTGCTGGCAGCTCGGTTTCTATAGTATCTTCTATAGCATCTTCTATAGTATCTTCTATGGCATTTTCTATAGCATAATCTGAGTATTCTGGGGATTCAAAAATTGAAATATCTGGTAAAAGAGACTCCCAAAAATCGTCTGTTTCTGCAAGCTCAGGAACCAGCAGATCCTCGGTCAAAAAATCTTCGGACACAAACTCTTCGGATATAAACTCCAAATCGCTGATTGCAGTAATATCGACATCAGCAGTTAACTCTATGTCTTCGAAATCCAAGGTGGCGGGGATCGCAAAATTGTCGAACGCATCAAAAAACGGTTCGGAATCTGTAAACTCTAGCGATTTCATTATGTATGCGGTAGAAACCTCTTCGTTATCAATTGCTAATATTGGAGATGTGTTAGTCATTAGGCACATTGCCATTAATATCGCAGTGTTTTGATTACTTTTTTTCATAATTATTACTCCTTTCGAGGTAGTTATTGATTATTATATAGCATCGCATTATTTATTACAACATCTTTTTGGAAATAATAATTTGTAAAATTGAAAGCATTTTTGTTTAAGCGTGAAATATTTGGAGAGAATTATAACTCGATGACGTTGTTAAATTTGGTTGTATAGAAATTGTTTTGTGAGAGCATTATATAAAATATAAAGTTAGTGCGATAATTTTTGAAATTGTATTTAGCTATTGAAGTATTGAAAGTTTTAAACTATAATGATGAAGATAGAGAAATGAAAATGGGGGTGAATTTTGATGGACATTATGATCAACGACATTTTGAATTTTGTGCGAGAACATGAAGTAAAATTTATTCGCTTGGCTTTTTGTGATATTTTTGGAAATCAGAAAAATGTGGCTATAATGCAACCTGAGTTGGAGGGAGCGTTATTTAATGGAGTTCGCATTGACGGGAGCAAGATTGCGGGGTTTGCTAATGAGGATCTATATTTGTACCCAGACCCAACGACGTTGTGTGCCATGCCTTGGCGACCAGAGCCGGGCTGCGTTATCAAGTTTTATTGCGATATAAAAACAAAAGATAAGCAGTTATTTAAATTAGATAGTCGACAAATTTTGAAGAAGGCAGTAAGAGATTTAGCTGCCCTGGAATATTCGACCAAAATAGCACAAGAAAGCGAATTTTATTTGTTTAGACAAAACGATCATTTGTTGCCTTCTGCAACGCCTATTGATAATGGGAGTTATTTGGATGTGGCACCGATCGATAAAGGAGAAGATGTACGACGCGAGATATGCTTATTACTAGATCGTATAGGAATAACACCGCATAGTTCTTACCACGAGATAGGTCCCGGTCAAAATCAGATAGACTTTAAATATATGGATGCTCTTAGCTGCGCCGATAACTTGTTAACATTTAAGAGTATCGCCAAGGCCGCGGCGGCTAGATATGGATTATACGCATCGTTTATGCCAAAACCTATCAAGCTTGAAAATTCTAATGATTTAAATATCAACATCAGCCTTACTAAATGTAACAAAGATTTGTTAGAGACATCTGCAGTAGATGAGGAAATCGAAGAATACTTTATGGCAGGAATATTAGAAAAGGCAGAGGAAATGGCACTGTTTTTACATCCTATAATAAATTCATATGACAGCGTTGTGAAAATTCCATTTGTTTCCAAGAATTATGATAGCAGTTTTAAATGCCGACACATTGGATCTATTGCAAATCCATATATAGCCTATTCGTTGATATTGCAAGCTGGAATATTGGGAATCCAAAATCAGTATACTATAAAGAAGAGTGTAAATTTACCAAAGACACTACAAGCTGCCATAATAGCGGCAAAAGAATCTAGCTTTGTTTCAAATAGCATTGGCGAAGACTTTGTCAAGCGATTTGTATTACAAAAAGAACGAGAAATAGATGCGTATAAGAGCAGTAGTAGAGAGACTTTCTATATGAATGAATACTTTCTAAAATTGTAGAGGTGAGTAGATGCAAAGCGTATTAATGGTTTCAAAARTTAATCCTGGCCAAGACTTTTTATCGAGCATATTACCACTATATGATAAGCTATACACAAGCAATTCTGCYGCAGCAGCAAGAGCCATGTTACTAGAGCGTGATATCGATTTAGTAATTATAAACGCTCCGCTGGCAGATGAAACTGGAGAACAATTGGCAAAGGATATAGCAACAGCAACACAAGTTATATTGATAGTGAATGCTCAATATTATGATGAAATTTCCACAACAGTAGAAGAGCTGGGTATAATCACAATAGCCAAGCCCATTAATAAGAAGATGCTGACGACATCAGTTAAAATAGCATACGCAACGAATAAACGTCTAAAACGTCTCGAAGACGAAAACATTAGTCTATCTCAAAAAATAGATGATATACGCATTGTTAGCCGTGCAAAATGTATATTGATTGAACTTAGGGGGATAACAGAAACTGAGGCACATAAATATATTGAAAAACAAGCTATGAACCTTAGAAAAACACGTAAGGATATAGCACAAACGATTATCGCCAACCATGGGTGGTAAACATATTAAGCGGACGTTTTCCCTTGTTCGCGAGAGGAGATTTTTATGAGTAAATTTATTTTTGTTACGGGYGGCGTTGTATCTGGATTGGGTAAGGGCATCACTGCAGCTAGTTTGGGTAGACTATTGAAAGCTCGTGGATTGAAGGTTAGCGCACAAAAACTTGATCCATATATGAATGTTGATCCAGGTACAATGAGCCCTTATCAGCACGGCGAAGTTTTTGTCACAGAAGATGGAGCAGAAACAGATTTGGATTTGGGGCATTACGAGAGATTTATAGACGAGAATTTAAACAAGTTTTCGAATTTAACATCTGGAAAGATATATTATGAAGTKCTAACCAAAGAGCGATCTGGAGGATATTTGGGGCAAACAGTACAAGTAATTCCACATATTACCAATGTGATCAAAGATTTTATATATAACAGTGCCAAAAACACAGATGTGTTGATTACCGAAATTGGTGGAACAACAGGAGATATTGAGATTCAGCCATTTTTGGAAACCATTAGGCAAATCTCGTTGGAAGTTGGGAGAGACAATTGCGTATTTATACATCTGACGCTAGTGCCATATATCAAATCGAGCGGCGAGCATAAGAGTAAGCCAACGCAACATTCGGTAAAAGAGCTTCAGGCGATGGGGATCTCTCCAGACATTATCGTGGCTCGAGCAGACGAAGAACTTTCAGCAGATATTATGGCCAAGATCTCGTTATTTTGTAATGTGAAAAAAGATTGCGTAATAGAAAATATAACATTACCATCTTTGTACGAAGCGCCATTGATGCTACACAAAAATGGGCTAGATAAAGTGGTCTGTAGGACACTAAAGTTAGAGACAGTAGCACCAGATTTAACCGAATGGAAAGAAATGGTAGATCACATTTATAACTCATCAAAAGACGTCAATATTGCGATTGTTGGCAAATATGTTAAACTACATGATGCGTATTTATCTGTTGCAGAAAGCCTTCGCCATGCAGGATATATGTTAGGAGCAAAGGTGAGTATCAGCTGGATAGATAGCGAAGAAGTTACGGCCAAAAATATATCGGCGATGTTGAGCGGTGTTGATGGAATTGTAGTACCCGGAGGTTTTGGCGACAGAGGCATTGAAGGCAAAATATTAACATGTAAATATGCGAGAGAAAACGATATTCCGTTACTGGGAATTTGCTTAGGAATGCAAGTTGCGGTTGTGGAATTTGCCCGAAACGTATTGGGGCTTGCCGATGCGAACTCGGCAGAATTTAGTGAGACTACCCAAAATCCGGTGATTCATATCATGCAAGAGCAGAAAACGATTACCGACAAAGGCGGAACGATGCGCCTAGGCAGCTATCTATGTAGTATAAAAGACGGCACGTTGCTAAAAGAATTATATGGCAAAGACGAGATCGCGGAGCGACATAGGCATAGGTACGAGTTTAATAATGATTATAGAGAGCAAATGATCAGCAACGGGCTGGTAATTAGCGGAGTATCTCCGGATAAAACTTTGGTAGAAGTCATAGAGATACCGACTCTTAGCTACTATATTGCAGTGCAATTTCACCCCGAGTTTAAGAGTCGCCCAAATAAACCGCATCCGCTGTTTTCAGGATTAATACAAGCAAGTATACAAAAATAGAAGGTAGGAGAACTTATGAAATTTTGGAAAATGCACGGAATAGGAAATGACTATATATATTTTAATTGTTTTGAAGTGGAGATAAAAAACCCTAGGCAAGTTGCAGTCGAGTTATCGGATCGTCATTTTTCGATAGGCGGAGATGGCATAGTGTTGATTGGGCCATCTAGAGTAGCAGATGCCAAGATGAGGATGTTCAATTTAGACGGAAGCGAAGGCAAGATGTGTGGAAACGCCATCCGATGCGTTGGAAAATACCTATACGAAAATAACATCACTCGCAAAACAAATCTGAAGATAGAAACACTCAGCGGCATAAAAGACCTAACACTACAAGTAGAAAACGGGGCAGTGAACATTGTGGAAGTGGATATGGGAGCACCGATTTTGGAGCCTGCAAAGATTCCGGTTGATCTTGAGGGAGATGTTATAATCAATCATGAACTTSTTATAGAAGAAGTAGCATATAATATAACATGCGTATCGATGGGAAATCCTCACTGCGTAGTATTTGTAGACGATGTAGATGATATTGAACTGGAAAAGATCGGACCATTATTTGAGAATAACGAAATTTTTCCGGATAGAGTAAACACAGAGTTTGTACAAAAGATAAATGAAACCACATATAAAATGAGAGTGTGGGAGAGAGGCAGTGGCGAAACACTAGCCTGTGGAACGGGAGCATGCGCAGTTGCAGTAGCTTGTGTGCTAAATGGGTATGCCAAAAAGAACGAAGATATTACAATTATATTAAAAGGTGGAGAATTAAAAATCAGATATACAGATGAAACAATATTTATGACCGGAACAGCGACTAAAGCATTCTCGGGGGATGTAGAATTTAATTGCTAGAAGGGAGGGATGGCGATGTACCAAAATTTAAGAAATAGAACAATGGAGTCTCAGCAACCAGAAAATTTGATTATTACATCGAACAATATTTTGGCATTAAAAGAGTTTTTAACTTTAGARCAAGCCAGCGAGCGATTGAAAATACCAAAAGATTTGGTACGACAAATTTGGGAAAGCAATGATAATACGTTGCTTCTAAGGTATGTAGAAGAAAATACACTGGGAAATCATTTACGTTGATGTGTGCAAACTGCAGAATATTCTTTTGCAGTTTATTTTTTTGCGTTTTTCCAAAAAGGAAAATAAATGTAAAAAAATTTGACAAATTATTGACAAAATATATATTGAACGAGTAAAATTAGCAATAGAATATATTAAATAAGAGGAGCTATAGAATGGTAATAGAACAAAATTTTTTTAAAAATATACCCATAGGTTATGACATCATTTCTAAATTACTACAATTTGAAAAACAAATATTAGAGGCTCAATACCAGATTAGAGAACTGCCCCGAGGTTATGGTATATGTAAAGTTAGTAACACCAATATATTTAAGTTTAGGTTAAATAGCCGAGATAGAATCTTATTTAGTTTTATTAGAAATCAAACTAAGACCATCGATTCTATTGTATTTTTAAAATTTGTAAGCCATGATAATCAAATCAGAGAAGGACATAGCTATGATGAGCGCAGTTTAAATTTGGTTACTATTAGACAAGCACTTCAGCAAAAATATGATGAAGATGAATTAGATATTCAAATTGAAAAAATGTATACAACACATTTGGATCTGTCAACAATTCAAGGAATTGTTGTTCGTGATGAAGATTTGGTACGATTAGCAGAAGAAAACGATATCGAGTTTGTCAAATATCTGTCTGATGAGCAATACGATGTTTTGGATGCTTTGGAAAACCAGATTTTACTTATTGGGGCAGGCGGAACGGGCAAAACAGTAGTATTATTACATGTGCTGTCAATGACAAGAGCCAATAGCAAATCGTTATATCTAACATATACCGATCTATTACTAGAAAAGGCGCACAAAGATTTTCAGGTATTTAATAAGCAGGAGGGGTTAGAGTTTATGACAATACGAAAATTACTGTGTAAATTAGCCAATATAGCAGATACCCAAATGATAACCACTCGCGAGCTAAGACGTTGGCTATATCAGGAAAAATATAAATATTCAATCGTTCAGCGCAAAGAAATACATGAAATAGTTGCAGAAATCAGAGGAATTTTAACAGGATATCTGGGTCTTGAGTATAAATTTGTTAAATCTAAGATTGAGGGTAACCAGAGGTTGCTTTCGCTAGATATTTATTTGGATATGCCTGCACATTATTCGATATTTAACAAAGACGAAAAGCAAGAAATTTATAAAGTGGCGGTGGCTTTTCAAAAATGGTTAGATACTTCCAATAAATACAGCGAAAATGACGTTGCAAGAATGATTTTAACAGCAAATAACTTTGAAAAATATGACTATGTGGTAATTGATGAAATTCAAGATTTAAGCGAATTACAAATTTATTTAATTAGTAAATTGGTGCAACCGGGCGGCAAAATTGTGTGGGCCGGCGATATAAACCAAACAATATACCCAACCTTTTTTAATTTTGGTCGTCTAAAAAACTTATACTATACATATAACAAAGAGATTACAAATAAAGTTCTTACCAAAAATTTTCGTGGAACCAAACAAATTACACAGTTAATTAACAATCTCGTTGAAGAAAGGCAAAAGTATATCGGAACTTCTGCTTATGATTACGAAGAAGTCGCACTAAAAGATGGTAGCGAACCGCAAGTATTAGATTTTAAGCCGCGAGATTTTGTTCAACTGTTTAAAGAAGTGGTCGATAAGCACTATTGCGCCATTGTTGTMGCKACCGAGGCAACCAAAATGAAACTTGTAAAGTTATACCCCGGAATAGAGCATCGTATATTTTTGATTAACGAAATAAAGGGGCTTGAATATGACAACATTTATTGCTATGACCTAATGTCTGAATATATTGTTAAATGGAACGAAATTTTAAATGGCAAGTGCAAAAAAAATGACCAAATGAAGTATTACTTTAATTTGCTATATGTAGGAGTTAGCCGTGCAAAATCGAACTTATTTATTTATGAATCCAAATACGATCAATTGAAGTTTTCACCTTTAAAGAAGTGTGGAAAAATTTCTGCATATAATTTGGAGCTTGTGGCATTAACAACTAAGTCAACAGCTAAAGATTGGGCCGATGAAGCTATCCGGCTGGCACAATCTGATCAAACTAAACAATCGCAGTTGGCAAAAGAGTATGCCAAAGAAGCTGAAATTAAGGAAAAAATTATTTTAGAAGCTACTAGCAAAACTACCGAAATCGAAGAGCTTAGATTTATGGCCGAAGAAAACGATATCGAGTCTCAATATCAGCTTGGATTATGGTACACTGCAATAGGCCCCACTCAAGACTTGGAAAAATCTGTAGAATGGTTTGAAAAGGCTGCAAACGCTGGATATGCTTTGGCTCAGTATCAGCTGGGGCTCTGCTATAAAAAGGGACTGGGCACCAAAAAAAATGCGACGAAAGCTTTTTCATATTTTTTAAAAGCCGCGGAACAAGGACATGCATTAGCTCAATACCATCTTGCTATGTGTTATATAAAAAGTGACGGAGTAGAAAAAGATCTCAAATGGCATTATGGCGATGGAGCAAAGCGTGATTTACAGAATGCATTAACTTGGTATCAAAAAGCTGCTAATCAGAATGTGGTCGAGGCGCAGTATCAACTAGGCTGTTGCTACAAAAAAGGGTTAGGAGTAGAAACTGATATAGTAAAAGCACTGGAATGGTTTGAGAAAGCGGCGGCTATGAATTACGGAGAAGCCCAGCTAGTAATAGGCAATTGCTATGCGGAAGGGACAGGAGTGCCTAAGAGTCTACTTACYGCAGTAGAGTATTGGGAGAAAGCTGCCAAACAAGATAGCGTCGAGGCCATGTTTATATTGGGCGAATGTTATGAYATGGGTTGGTATGGCATAGAAAAAAATTTGTTTAGAGCCGTGGAGTTATGGGAGGCCGCAGCGGCGAAGAGATTTGCACCGGCGCAATATAGAATGGCCCTATGCTATAAAGAAGGCAGAGGAGTAGAGCGTGACTTAAAGCAATCGATGAAACTATACGAAAAAGCGGCATCTGGTGGCTATGTAAATGCGCAATACGAATTGGCTGTTATGTTCGAGAAGAAGCGAGACTTTAGAAAGGCAGCCAAATGGTATGAGAAAGCCGCRAACKCAGSACATGGAGAGTCTATGTATCGACTAGCAGTATTTTATGATGATGGAAAAGGAGTAAAAAAAGACGTAAAAAAAGCCATGGAATTATATAAAAAGGCTGCCGACCTMAAAAATTCAGCAGCTCAATTTATGCTCTCTATTAGATCTTAAAAGATTTTTTTTATTCTTGAGATAGCTTCGATAACATTTTCGCGATTTCCAAAGGCAGACATTCTAAAATATCCCTCTCCATTAGTTCCAAATCCAACTCCAGGAGTTCCAACAACGTGGGCTTCACTTAAAAGCTTGTCAAAGAAAGTCCAAGAATCCGTTTTGCATTTGAGCCATATATAAGGCGAGTTATCTCCACCTACAAGCCAAAAGCCCAGTTCAGCAAAACCGTCACGAATGATTTTTGCGTTTTCGAGATAATAGTCAATATTAGTTCGAATTTCTTTTTGACCTTGYTCACTAAATATGGCAGCAGCACCTTTTTGCACAATATATGGAACACCGTTAAATTTGGTGGTTTGTCGTCTAAGCCACAGCTTGTTTAGAGCTGTATCATTTACTTGCAGAGTGTGGGGAATTACAGTATATCCGCATCTAGTACCTGTAAAACCAGCTGTTTTGGAAAAGGAACAAAACTCTATCGCACAAGAGGAGGCGCCTTCTATTTCATAAATGCTGGTTGGCAAATTTGCGTCTCGTACAAAACACTCATACGCGCTGTCAAATAAGATGATAGAATTATTTTGGATAGCATAATCGACCCAAACTTTAAGTTGCTCTCTAGTATAGGTCGCACCAGTTGGGTTATTTGGAGAACACAAATAAATTAGATCACCACCGGAGCCATCTTCTGGCATTGGCAGAAAATTATTGTCTTCATTGCCATCTAAAAAATTAACTTTGCGCCCGGCCATAACGTTTGTATCCAGATATGCGGGATATACTGGATTTGGAATCAAGCTGGTTCCTGGGCCAAAGATATCTAAAATATTTCCGAGGTCACTCTTAGCTCCGTCACTAATAAAAATTTCGTTTAGATCTAATGAAACCCCTTTTGTTTTATAGTAGTCTTGAATGGTATTTTTCAAAAAGTCATAACCTTGTTCTGGTCCATATCCGCGAAACGTCGCTTCTTCGCCCATTTCCTGAACTGCCTCATTTATCGCAGCTACAACGCTTGGTGTTAGAGGAAGCGTTACATCGCCAATCCCTAGTCTAATTATTTTGGCATCTGGGTTAGATGAACTAAATTCGGTTACTTTTTTAGCAATAGTAGAGAAAAGATAACTTTGCTCTAAGTTTAAGAAGTTTTCATTAATTTGCATTATATATCTCCTGTCTCTCAATTTTAACATAATTAATATATCCTAATTTATCCTATTCGTCCAGCAATAAAAAATAGGAGACGCAAAACGCATCTCCTATCAGAAAGTTCCTATGTAATATGTAATTAATATGCACAAAGTYGAAAAGATAAACGATATAATAAGACAAATATCTTTTTTAATTAAAAAGTATAATCCTAGYGCTCCTATGCCGAGAAAAAATAAAGACACAGAAACAATGTTGCTAAATATTAAGAAAAAATCTATAAAAACGGTCATAAAATATGTAAGGCAAACAGTCATGAAAAAATGAAATAYGACATTATAATTTATAGGTTTACTTTTTTTGTTTTCCATAATTAAACCTCCTTTTGTATATAATATGAGGCTTGTACCAAATTTATGACAAAAACTTCAAAAAAATTCGTAAAAGGGCTTTACAAACTAAAATTGTCATGTTAGACTAATYGAGTAATTGAGACGCGGGGTGTGGCTCAGTTTGGCTAGAGCGCCTGGTTTGGGTCCAGGAGGCCGCAGGTTCGAGTCCTGTCACCCCGATATGCGCGAATGGCTCAGTGGTAGAGCATCTCCTTGCCAAGGAGAGGGTCGCGGGTTCGACTCCCGTTTCGCGCTTTTTGTTATGCGTAAAATAAAAAAAGGAAGCCCCAAAGGGCCCCCTCTACATATAATCTAGTCTAACTCTAACACTTCAGGAAAATCTCTATACAATGTTTTGCCGTATTTTAGTGTTTTTTCTCTATGCGTTTGATATAAAGCGGCTTTGCGATTTTTGGCCTCTTCTTGATCATCAACCAACAAGAAATAGTCATTGCTAGCGATTACTTCGTCTCCATTATATAATTCTACATAAATCGTAAATCTATCAAAGACTTCTCCAGAAACTACAGAGCTGATTTCAAAAAACTTTGCATTTGTATTTTCTGCCACGATAGCTATATTCTCTGTGAATGTATCCACTTTGCCATCGGAATAATTGATGCTTATTTTACATGTTAAATCTTGATACTTATTATAGGTATCGTTTAATACCCACACCCCAGCCTTAAATTCTTCGCCTGGCATAAATCGGCGTTTGCGATACTCAACTGATGGTACCAGCGGCGCGTATGCTTTGCGAACATATTCTAAGGCTTGTTTTGGTACCCCATAATAATCAACAATTTCCCATTTCATAAGAGGTCTGTTTGTAATAAAGTGACATAAAGCAACTCCGCTCATGTGAGGCTTTTTGCGTCTTATAAATTCAATCGCAAATTTATAAACTTCACCTTGCGATTTCTGTGTTGAATCAATAAAATTCTCTATACTATCATAGCATTGATCTCCAAAAATATCCATGTTAATAGCTTTTAGAATATCGATGTTTGCCATTAGGTATCCCCACGAAGGTCCTGGAGGCCATATTTCATCTGCAGGTATAAATTTTTTGAGACTCTCTAAGTTTGGTACTGCTGCGCCGCATAATTCAGGAACTATGGCACATTCGAGAAGCGGATTTGCAAAATAGTCTTCCATGGCTGTACGCCCCGCTGCGTAGTARGCCCCATTGTAATGCAAACACTCTTTTGGTTTATATCCCAGCTTTCTAGCAGGTGCCGAACTCATCATGCTCGCATCGGCATATGGAATATCTGTATAACGTTTGATATAGATTCCCACTTCTTTCATCATTCGCTTGTTATGGCTTCTAACCTGCGCCTCACTAAAAAATACTTCTTCGCCRCCCATCCAAAATATATTACAAGGATGATTTCGTCTTTCTTTAACTATTTCACCGCATTCGTGTAAAACCGCATTGACATACGGTGGATCGTCTCGCAAAACCTGAGAAGATAGAGGGAAGTTGGTCCAAGTGGTAATTCCCAACTCATCGCATATGTCATAAAAATCGTCTACTTCTGGCGGATGCCATCCGAATATTCTAAGGTTATTGAAGTTTCCATATTTAGCCAGATTTAGCAAGTGCTCATATTTCTTACGAGAGTTTCTGCCATATAAAAATGAAGGAGGGCCTCCCCAGCATCCGGAGCGCAAAAATATCGGTTTGCCATTAATAACAAATGTCCATGGAGTTTCGCATTCATCCAATGTGAAGCCAGGATTAAAGGCCATCTTAACTTCTCTAATGCCAAATCTGGTTTTTGCCGTATCTAGCAATCTACCGTTTTCGTATAYCTCCACTGTTGCATAATATAATGGCTGATCTCCCATATCCCATGGCCACCAAAGCTTCGGCTCGGGCACTCCAATGTGTGCAGTAATGTCGTTACTCCCCGGATAAAATCGTTCCGTAGTTTTTGTGACGATGTTTGTATCTTCATCGGAMACTGTAATCACAACATCGTAATCCGCGTTTGCGGCAGCCTTTAGCTCCAACGTGGCKGTTAGATCTAAAATTGCTCCTGCGTCAGTAAGCGTCGGATGCACATACAAATCCTCGATTCTAGCATTCTCATACGCTACAATTTTTACTGAGCGCCATATACCCACCGGAATAAATCCTGGYAAATAGTCTCCAGAAAAMGTATGATGCAATCCCGCGATGTTATGCAAAGTCTGCGGCGGCGGATCCAGTTTYACTACTAGATGGTTGCAACACTCGCTAGCGTTATCAGCGTCTAAATACGTTTTCAAAAGCCCTGTTACATCAAACTTGATAGGCGAATACATTCCTTCGTGTTTCCCAAGACGATGCCCGTTCAACCAAATTTCACAACTATAGTCGATGCCACCAAAAATCAGTTGTAAATCCTTCTCTTTAAAATCCTTTGGCACATTAAATCTACAAATATACCACCACTCATAGTACTGCACCCACGCTTGCTTAACCATATTTCTACCAATATAAGGATCTTCGATCACTCCCGCTCGTTGCAAATCCGAATAAACATCTCCCGGAATGGTGGCGTAGTGCCAACCGCTAAATGCAATATCGCGCTCTGGTGGAATGTCGTATAACTCTTGCTCGATTCCTTGACCAGGGTTCATTTGTTTCATATACCATGTCTGATTATCTAACACATATTCGTATCTATCCATAATAACCTCCAAACATTTTATAGGGGCAATGGCTTGCCATAACAATTATATTCGAATTATAATAGCAAGTGAGTTAGAATTAAATGATCTATTATAAAAAAAAAATGATGTCAAAACTCGGATAGGAATTTCGTATGATAAAAGCAAATAACATAGAAGATATAATGACAAATAATCCAAACTTAAATTTCAAAATATTAGTAATTAACAAYCATTTTAAAATTCGAACGACCAACGTTTCGGCCCAATGCGTAGAGCCCAATTTGCTTATTTTTTGCAAAAGCGATAAAGGATATTTTAAAATAGGTGAACAAAATTATAAAATTTCAGCCAACAGAATTATTGTGATTCCTAGCAACATCGTTCACAGAGCATATCACAATCCCAAAGATTATATTTCTGTTGTAATAATTAGGTTTTTGCCCCAGCCAAATTCCAAGCTTTTTGGCTCAAAACCATTTGTCTTTGATTTGCCTCAAACAACAGCTTTTTGGTCTATCATAGAAAACATGGTAAATTTTGCCTTAAATCATAATATTCACGAAGTAACCAATAACATTATTGCATCCAATTTGCTAAAGGCTGTGTTTTGGAATATTGTTGCAGTCCTAAAGTCAGGYCTTTCGAATGACATTACTATAAATAAAGCTATTGCTTACATCGAAAAAAATCTGTATCAATATAAATATGTAACAGTCGAAGAGCTTTTATCTCATGTCAACCTTAATCATTGTGAATTTACTAATAGATTTAAACAGGCTACCGGCAYCACTTTCAAAAGATATCTCTTCGAAAAGAAAATGCAGATAGCCAAGCAGTTAYTACTAATGGGCGAGTACTCGATCGATCAGATTGCCTATATTTTAACCTACAGCGACCGATATATATTTTCAAATCAGTTTAAACGCTGCTTTGGGGTATCTCCAGCAAAAATGAGACGAGAGGCGAGATCTAGTCAAGCGACATGCTAACCAAATATTTTGCCTATTGAAGCGCCTCAGGATCGAGCTCTGAAATGTATCCTTTGTAGAAGCCGCCCGATTGGCTCGTTGCCCATATTATTTGCGGGTCTTGTGAGTCAAATTTTAGGTCATAAATCTTGGTGGCGTTGCCAATGTTGGTGTTAGCCTTTTTCCAAGTATTCCCAAAGTTTTCAGAGATGTATACCCCGTTGTTGATGACTTTACTATCACTAGTATCGCTTGGTCGGTTGCTTACAAGAAGGCGGTTAGGATGATTTTGATCAAATTCGATGAGAGTTACGTATCTGCCTTCAAAGATTTTTTGCCATATGGTGCTTCCGTTTTTGAGAACCCAAACCCCTCCAGTTGCYGCTGTACCRGCAGGTGACCCGGTTACTGAAAAAGAGGAGGTTCCAGCTGCAATATAAAGATTGCCCAACGGATCGATGTTGATATCATTCACCTGTGTGACCGCCTTTGGCAATCCCGAAAGGAGCTYCCACGTTTCTGCTTTATCATAGGATACGTACATTCCAACGCCAGAGTTTTTGTCRCGCTCGGGGTCGGTTATTGTGCTCTTGCTATACGGCATTCCTGCATATAGAATATTAGGGTCGCGAGGGTCAAATAGCAATTGGTATGCCCACGCGTCGGTTGGGAGCCCCTCGTTTTTTTGTGCCCATGTGTATCCGCCGTCAGTAGATTTCCACACGCCTAGGTGCTCRGTTTCGGGATTTCGACCGCCAGATGTTTCGTGAAGAAGCCCATTTGAAACCGTAAACAAAATGGTSTTTGGATCACTAGGGTCGATCACCATTGTTCCCACGCTTTTGTTGTTGATATTCGCAGTTTTGCCAACAAGTGGAGACGATATGGATTCCCAKGTTTGCCCCGCATCGGTGGATCTAAAAAATTCGCCCGCACCGTGTTGGCGCATTATTGTCATATACATCGTATTGATATCGGCTGGGGAGATTGCAATGTCTGCYGCAGACTCTGGCGAGTTCGGAAGATGCTTTATATATGCAGGGTCGTTGCCTTCTCCTTTATCCACTACTTGGAAAAGGCTGTTTTCACCACTCACCAGATACATCAAGTCTGGGTCGCGAGGGTCTGTTAATATTCCTCCGCCAGGCAAATTTGATCCACCAGTTCCTGTCATCGAGCCGTCTTCTCGATACTTAACATCAGTTTGCTCCCACGTTTTTCCCCCATCAGTCGATTTCACAAGACTTCTAAACATTACAAAAACTGTACCGTCTAGTGCGATATCTAAGTCTCTCGCGCCTTGTGTCGAATATAAATCGTGATAGTAGTAGGCATCTCCTGCGTGATGGTAAGTCACGTTTGGCTTGCTAAGGTCGGCACCCTCTTGAACTTTGCCCGACTTCTCCCAATACTCTGCAGATTCGCCCCATCCATATCCGGTTCGCGTTAAAATATCCCATGTTTTTCCACCATCGGCAGTGCCCCAAACTTCGCCCAATCGCATCGATGTTGCGTGCGCTGCATTATGAGAAATATAGATTCTATCAGGATTTGTTGGGTCAATTACAATTCTATCAAATGTTGGAATGTAGTTTGTTGGGTAGTTGRGATACTCTGCCTTAATAGCATCGCGAACTTCTGTCGTATTTTTGGAAGGATATTTTTCGGTACCACTAAAATATCTGCCAATAAAGTTTGGAGTCCAATACCAAGCGTTTACAAAGTTTCCGGGATTAGTTTCGCCAGTTGGGTCTACAATTTTGATAGTTTCTTCATTGACTTCTGCTAAGTTTAACCCCAAATCTCCGGTGATGTTTTCCCAGGTCTCGCCGCCATCATAGCTGCGCATAATTCCGCCTGTTTGATCCAGACTTTTGGTTTCGTCGTTTAAGAAATAATCGATCTGGTGAATCGCCACAATCTGGATAGACTTATTTTCATGATCTATATACAATTTGAAATCATGCACTAGATCGTTTGCATCTGCGGGATCTACCAAGCCATCACCATCGATATCTAGCTTCTTAAATGAGCGGCCTCCATCCACGCTTTTGTATAGCCCATAGGATGTTCCTGCATAAACTTCTTGCGTATTAAATGGATTAAATAAGATTTGCCCAAATGTTGCCGCCCCCGGAATGCCTGTCTCGGTCAGCTTGCCCCAGGTCACTCCCTTATCGGAAGATTTATATAGCCCCGCCGCACCTATCGGATTGACCCCATGCGGCTTTGCTTTCGTATAATGATTGCGCTTAACATCCCAGTATTTTCCTGTACCTGCAAGCCAAATATTGTCGTCAGTAGGGTCAACTGCAACATCTCCAACACGGCTAGTAGGTGCGCCACCAGTTGTTAATTTGGTCCAGCTGAGCCCTTTGTTTGTAGTAAGCCACAATCCCGACCCTGCTGCAAATCCAAAATTCTCATCTTGATGCGAAAAGTCTATTCCAGAATCTCCACCCGGATTTGGATTGCTTTTAGATGACTCGTTGATATCATTCATCGATACAAAATGGTTTCCTTGATCAAATGTTACGTAGCGATTTTTCATATCAGGTAAGTTATAAAATGTGTTAGGATCTGTGGAGTGCATATGAACTCCTTCCGAGTATCCGGCATTGCCCGGTGCAAACTGTTCCCAATAAATATAATCTTCCGATGCCACAACYTCTTTATCCAGCGYCTCAAAGTATGCCTTATCAAACGAGTATATAGGGTCAATCATATTGTCCTCCGTTTTATTCACTGCCGACTTCGCCGTTTGGCCCAAAACGCGATCTTGAATTTGATCTAAAACTTCCGCAGATATCGCATCATCTGCAGTTCGCGTTCTCAAATACTCCAATTCGGCAATAGCAGCTTTCGTCTCCTCCAACGTCAACTTCCCAGCATCGTCGTCAGCAGCATAGGCAGTTGATCCCGTCGTTAACAGTAACATTGATAATACAAARTTTAATTTTTTCATAAATCCTCCTTATTATTAACACTTATTTTTTGGCTATCTYAAAATTTYTCCCTTGAAAAATCCGCTTCCATGGTGCGTCGCCCATAAAATATCTTCGCTTTGCGCATCAAATGCCAGGTCAAAAATCTGTGTAGTATTTCCGAACCCTACGTTTATTTTGCTCCATGTTTCGCCCGCATCTTCTGATAAATATACCCCATGATTTAGAAAATCCCAGTTCATCATGCTTCGCTTGACAGCAACCATCAGTCGGTCCGGGTTGTTAGAATCAATTGTGAGTAATCCGGTGTGTGGCATCTCGAAGAGCTTTTTCCATCCACCGTTTTCGGTTGTGACCCAAACTCCTCCTGCAGATACAGAGCCATACATATCGCCCGCAGCAATATAGATCTTGCCATCGGCAAACTCGACGTCAGTTACATGCGCTATTGCATCTGGAATATCTACTGCAACAAAATTTACTCCGTTATCGGTGGAGACAAATAGCCCGCCAGCTTGTTTGAGCGATGTGTTATCTGCATATAAATGTCCGTCACCCGCAGTTTTTTCGAGACCAATTGTTACAGAAGTTTGGTTCTCGCCAGTGGTGAAAATTACGTTTGCGGCGGTCATGGTGGTGCTTGTAACATCTGCAGATGCCATTACTTCGCCAGCAGGAGTGGAGACAAATAACGTTGCATTTTCTCCATCTTTTTCCATTTTGGTGCTCATTGTGAAATTATACTTTGTATTAGGCTTCAACCCGCCTACAGTTTGTTTTACGGATCCTATGCCTGCAACATCAAGAGAATCGAATCCCTCTAGCGTTTTCTTTCCAAATTTTGCGTTCCCGGTTGCAGTCCAACTGCCTATGCTACCAGCAAAGCTTCCGTTTTTGATAGAAACCGAGGCCCCCGCGGTAAGTCCAGCGTATAGCGCATTGGTTGTCGGATCAAGCTTGAGCGTGTAGATGCTTTGGTCTGAAGGCAATCCGTTGCCAATTGCGTAGTCGGCATCTGCGGGCGCTTCCCAAGTTTTGCCGCCATCAGTAGATTTATATAGCCCCACAAATTTGTGATCCTTTGCTGGAAGATTAGCTGAATTTGCATGAACAGTAGTAAGCGGAATGCCAAAGTACATGTTGTTTTCGTTTTTAGGATCGATCACAATAGGCGTTGCCCACGTGGTGTCATTGCTATTATCAGTTTTGTATATATTGGTTGCATAAGTGTCCCACGTTTCGCCACCATCCACCGACTTTAGCATCTCGCCTTTGTGAGCCTGGCGCATTACTAGCATAAACATAACGCTCGGGTCTGATGGTAGATAGGCAAGAGACATCGGAGAGTGCGGAGTGTCATACACATGAGACACAGTTGCTCTTCCATCKACTTCTGGGTGCGCTTTGCTATCTAATTTAAATAGCTTATTTTCACCAGATACAAAAAACATTTGCTCTGGATTTTCGGGATGCTGTACGATCTGGCTTCCTGGTAAATTTGATCCACCAGTTCCTGTCATAGAGCCGGTAGAAGTGTACTGAACATCAGTTTGTTCCCAAGTTTGGCCACCATCAGTTGATTTCGTTAGTGCACGGAACATCGCATATACATCGCCGTTTGGCGCAATGTCGAGGTCTCTAGCAGATTGGGTGCTGTATAATTCTTCATAATAGTCGCGTTGCATATGATGGCTAGTTGTATTAGGTGCAGATAAGTCGGTACCTGCAGCTATTTTTCCAGAATTTTCCCAGAAACCAGCAGAAATGGACCAGCCCTCGCCTATCCTTGTTGCTATATCCCAAGTATCTCCCCCATCTTTGGTCATCCACACATCGCCAACAAACATCGACGCCGCATGAGTGGAGTTATGCGAAATATAAATATTGTTAGGATTGGTAGGATCAACAACAATTCTGTCAAATCCTTGAATTAAGTTGGTTGGAATGTTTGGATACTCTTTTCTAAATTCTGTACCATTTTTAAAATACGGAGCGCCTTTAAAATATTTGCCAAACGCCCTGCCACTGGAATAGAGCCACATAGATACAAAGTTGGTCTTATGCCCKGCGGCAGTGATATCAGGATTAGATACTAATTCTTCGTTTAGCGCCGCAAAGTCCATTCCAAGATCGCCAGTTATATTAATCCACGTTTCGCCAAGGTCCAAACTTTTTACGATCCCTCCAACAGAATCTACGCTTTGCGCATTGGGAACGTATCGAATTTGGTTAATAGCGTAGAGCTCAACTTGCTTTGTAGTAGGATTTACAATAAGTTTCATATCACGCACAAGATCTTTATCCACACCGTTTTCTTCTTCTATTGTCTCTATTTTTTTATATGTTAGACCAGCATCAGTAGATTTATAGAGCCCATAACTTGTGTGTGCAAATACGATATCGCTATCGTCTGGATTTACATAGAAGCCGCCATATTCTGCCTTTGCGGGAAGCCCAGAGGATGGATTTGGAATGTAGGTCCAAGTTTTGCCTGCATCAGTGGTTTTAAAGTAWCGACCAGCGTTCATCGGCTTGTTGCCATGAGGGCTATTCCAGTCTACATAATTTCCCTTTACATCCCAGAAAATTCCCGAGCCGGCATACCAAACTTGATCATTATTCGGGTCCACACCAACTGCCGAAAGCGTGAAATTGGCCATATTCGCATCTGCAGTTGGTTGGCGATCAAAAGCCAAATCAACTTCGATTCTATCCCAGCTTTCACCTTTATTGTATGTAACAAACATTCCGGTTCGAGTTGCTGCCATCCCGAAATCTGGATTTTGTCTTGAAAAATCTACGCTATATACTCTAGAGACTTGGTCATTATTTAGGGATCGATAATCTTCATCTAATACCGATAACCAGGTTGCTCCGGCATCAGTGGAGCGATACGAATTAAACATATCGGGAAAATTGAAAATTACGTTAGGGTCTGTTGGATGAGTGAATACTGCTTCTGAATACCCGGCGCTTCCAGGGCCAAATTGCGTCCACGTTACAAATTCTTCAGATTGAACAATTTCGGTATTTAGAGTTTTAAAATAATCGTTGAGCGGCTCGTGGTTTAACGTATTTGCCATTGTGGCGAAGGGAGATAACGATAGGGTGRTAACCATTATGGTTAGGATTTTATTAAATTTCATGATGCTCTCCTTTATAATTCAATATATTTTGAAACGAAACCAATATATAAAGGAGTATATAGTACGTTGGATGCTTTGTCAATAAAAATATTAAASTACGAAATAACTTTATACAAATTATATATATTTTTCTAGAATTTATTTTATATTCGAACAATATTTTGGGAAAAAATGAAAAATTCCCTCCAAAATGAAGGGAGGGGTAAGTAATTTAATTCGCTGTAATTAGTTCAACTTCCACGCCAATCACAGGTGCGACTGTTTCTCCAAGTATCAATTTGACCGCGGTATCAACGGCTATTTCTCCCATTAGGCTCGGTTTTTGTTGAACTGTAGTTAACATTGTCCCCCTGTTTACCGCTTCAATAGCGTCATCTGTTGCGTCAAAACCCACTATTTGAATATTCGTTCCTCGCACAGCCTCTATAGCACCTAAGGCCATTTCGTCATTATGAGCAAATATGCCTTGCAAATCTCCGTTGGCTTGCAAAATATTTTCTGTTACACTAAGCCCCTCGGCACGATTAAAGTTAGCGCTTTGCGATGCCACAACGTCTAAAGAATTATCTGCAATGTTGTGAAAGCCTTTTCCTCTATCAATTGCGGCGGAGGAGCCTTCAATGCCTTTCAATTCTGCGACTTTAGCATTTTCTCCTAGCGCATCTAATAAATATTGCGTTGCCATTTCGGCGCCCAGTACGTTATCTGATGCGATCGCCACATCAACAGTTTGCCCTATTACACCTCGATCAACAGAAATCGTTTTAATCCCGTTATTAATAACATCTCCAACAATCGGAGCAACTGCGTTTGAGTCTACCGGATTTACTATTAATACATCAATATTTTTGGACATCAGGTCTTCGATATTATTTACTTGCTTAGCTATATCATCTCCAGCATCTACTACTAGCAATTCAACGTCTAATTCCTCCGCTTTTTTCTCTGCCCCTTCTACCAAAGATACAAAAAACGGATTATTAAGAGTTGATACTGCAAAGCCAATTCTGCTTATACCATCGTTGATATTTGTATTGATTGTACTAGTTTCAACCCCGGTGGAGCACCCCGCTAGTACCGCACATGCCATACTCACTATAAATACTTTTGCCAATTTTTTCATAATTTCATCTCCTTTATTAACGTGTTTTATCTGATAACACCGCGATCAAAATAACGATTCCTTTTATAACATCTTGATAATAAGACGATACGTTGATAATATTTAAGCCATTATTTAATATTGCAATAATCAGTACCCCTATTAAAGTTCCAAATATTTTGCCGCGTCCACCACTCAAACTTGTTCCGCCAAGGGCCACAGCCGCGATAGCATCTAGTTCGTAGCCGGAGCCCAACGTTGGTTGCGCTGACCCAAGTCTAGACAATAAAATTAATCCTGATAACGCAGCAAAAAATCCCGACATTGCGTAAACGGTTAGTTTAGTTTTATTAATATTTACGCCAGCTATTGCCGCGGCTTTAGCATTGCTTCCTACCGCATATACCTTTCGACCAAACACTGTATTATGTAACAAAAAATATAGTACGATAAACGATGCCACCAAAATAATAATCGGCATAGGTATACTCAAGATCGAGCCTCTTCCTATCATACTTAAAACATGGGTACTAAACATATCACCTTCTGTTAAATTCGAAATTGGTTTTCCATCAGATAATATAAATGTCAAACCACTATATGCGGTCATTGTAATTAACGTCGCGATAAAAGGTTGTAATCGGCCCCTTGTAACCATCAGTCCATTTATGGCTCCGAGTAAAGTTCCAGCCAGCAACGCCACCAGCAACGCAATAGGTGCAGTAATTCCCATCACCAGCAATTGTGCGCATATTGTAACACTTAAAGCCAAAATAGATCCAACCGATAAATCTATTCCTCCGGTTAATATAACTAATGTCATTCCAAAAGCAATTAATCCATTGTTGGCTGATTGCCTTAARACAGAAATTATATTATCCAAGCTTCTAAAATCTGGGCTAATAACTCCCAAAATTGTTACTAGTAAGACTAATGCAATTAAGTTATTAATCTCATTTTTTGATTTTATCATAATTTCCTCCATTTTTAAGTTTACCACCTGTTGCTAATGTCATAATATTTTCCTCCGTTGCGCTATCACGAGGGATAATTCCTGCCACTATTCCTTGACAAACAACCAATACCCTGTCGCTCATACCTATAATTTCTGACAACTCAGACGAAATCATAATAATAGCTACTCCTGTTTTGGTAAGCTCATTCATAATAGCATAAATTTCTTGTTTTGCACCTATATCCACTCCACGTGTCGGCTCATCTAATATCAAAATTTTAGGATTGGTAGCTACCCATTTTGCAAATACTACTTTTTGTTGATTTCCTCCCGATAAAGTACCTGTTAATTGTTCAATTTCAAAACAGCGAACTTTAAAGTCGTCAACCCCGGCAGTCGCTAATGCTTTTTCGTCCTCCATATTAAGGATTCCAAATTTATTGGAGATTTGCTTTAAATTTGTTAATCCAATGTTCTCTTTTATAGAATAGTCTAGCAACAAGCCTTCGGTTTTTCTGTCTTCGGTAATAAAACCAATTCCCAACTGTTTTGCGACGCACGGATCGGTGATTTTAACTTTTTGGCCCTCGACATATATTTCGCCAGACTCCAGTTTCAACATGCCAAAAATTGCCTGCGCTATCTCGGTGCGCCCAGCTCCCATCAAGCCCGATATCCCTAATATTTCACCTTTATTAACACTAAAAGATACGTTTTTAAACACATCCCTTTTGCTAAGTTCTCTAACTTCTAGCGCTACCTCGTTTATAATATTACAGTTTTTGGGAAATCTATCACCTATTTCGCGACCAATCATCATTTTAACTATTTCGGACATACTAGAACTTGCAACATCTCGAACCCCTATATATTCTCCGTCTCGTAAAACAGTAATTTTATCACATATGGAAAAAATCTCTTCCATTCTGTGAGAAATATATATGATAGATACCCCCTGATTTTTTAAAGTATTTATAACAGCAAATAAGCTTTTTGTTTCTGCTAATGTAAGCGCGGCGGTTGGCTCATCCATAATAATTACTTGTGCGTCGGTCATTAGTGCCCTAGCGATTTCAACCATCTGCTGTTTGCCAACAGATAAATCTCCAATCCTCGCATCAACCGATATATCTGTAATATCTAATTGAAATAAAACTCCTTGAGCGATTTTTTTCATGGCATACTTATCTAATATCCCAAATTTATTAACAATTTCTTTGCCGAGAAACATATTTTCTTCAACACTGAGGTCGGCCAATACATTTAGTTCTTGATGAATAAATACTATCCCAGCTTTTTCGGCCTCTCTAGGATGTTTGTAGGAAACGGATTTGTTGTTAACATATATTTCGCCAGCATCAAAGGTATAAAGTCCTGTTAGTATCTTCATAAGTGTAGATTTTCCAGCACCATTTTCGCCCATCAAGGCATGTATTTCACCATCTAAGATTTCAAACGAAGCCTTTTTTAACACTTGGTTAGCTCCAAAATTTTTTTTTATATCAGAAAGTTTAATATGCATATTCCAACAACTCCTATTTTCATATAAATTTCCTCTCTATATTCAAAATATTTCAAACTCTAGATAATATATGTTAAATATTAAACAAGTATACGCAAATTTTTGTTGTCTTTGTAGGCCAAAAAAAGCCCCTCCAAAACGAAGGGGGGGGGTACGCTGTTTTTTATTGCGTTAGTAAGTTCCAAAATCTACTTCCTTTAGTTACAAATTGCATCCGCGTAAAGTTAACGGCTACATTTTTAATAGATCTAAGCGATGGTGGAAGCGACACAAACTTTAGGTTATTGCATTGATAGAATGTTTTGTTTCCGATAGAATATATATCATTTAACAGTTGCACCTGCGACAAATTACTACACTCAGCGAAAGAGCTATTGCCAACAGTGACATTATATCCTGATATAACAATGCGTTCTAACCCGGAGCATCTATAAAATGAATGATCTGCTATTGTACTCACATTCTCCGGAATATACAAAGATTCTAAAGTTTTGCATGCCGCAAAGGCGTATATTCCTATATTCATCACCATTTTGGGAATCTCTATATCAATCAAATTACTACATATCGCAAATGCAAACTCACCTATTTCCATAAGATCTTCAGGAAGCTTTACGCTTATCAATTTGGAGCACAGAGCAAAGGCGCAGCTGGGGATAACTGTTAAAGATTGAGAAAGCTCGAGATGTACAAGATTAATGCACCCGTAAAATGATTCCACTCCTATATCCATCACACTATTCGATATTTTGACAGTGGTTAATTCACTACAATACTTAAATGCCTGCTTGCCTATTGTTGATACTCCATCCGGAATGTCAATTTTAACCAATTTACTACATTTAAAAAACGCCTTCTCGCCTATAGTTTGCAGTGTTTCAGGAAATACAACATCTGTTATGTAATCGCATTCATAAAATGCTTTGTCGGCTATCGCCACAACTCCATCGGGAATACACACTTGCGATGATTTGCCGCAATACTTTTTCAAAACTTTGTTAGAAATTATAAATATGTTTTTATTATAATTAGCCAGATTACAACTAGGTTTTTTAGCAAAAACAACTTTAGTGTCTGGCTCAATTTTTTGACCAAACTTTGCAGTCACAAAGCAGTTAACAATTTTTGTCGCAACAGCCGGTTGCCATTTGCCAGTATTCACTAGATCGTCGAYAATGGAGGCGATGGCGTTATGATCATTTGCAGACAAAACTTTTCGAACAACTTTTGATGCCACGGCGTGGTCTATTGCCAGTGATAATATCATTTGATCAGTGCCATCTATCTTTGCATTTAAAAGAGTCTTTAATTTGACACTGTCCACAAAAACTGCTGCCCCGTATTGTAAATATATATATCTCAATATTTTTTCTGATGTACTCATATGTTTCTCCTTCTTCAACTAATTTCCCATTGTAGCCCGGGGAAATATATTAACGTATATAAAATATTTTTGCTATACCTGAAGATGTCACATTATACCATGCATTTAATATTGTTGCAACATATTTCGAATATTTATACTGTGTTCATTATTTTATTTATCAGCGCAACTAAATTACTCTCCGCTATTAACCGATCATCACCGATAACTCGACCTGCTTCTGCCCACAACGCCGATACGCCGACAACATCCGCATCTCCTAGAGTTTTTGAAATATCCGACAACACATCGTCGAGATTCTCTTCTTCATCATCAATTTCGTCTATTCGATTCACAACAATAGTGGGTTTTATATGCAAGTTCCGAATTGCTCTAACTTCTGTTCTAGATGCGCCTCGAGCCGCGCCAAGCACCCACACAATCGCATCGGCATTTTTGACGAATTTTTTGGTAATTGAAATGTGATTCGCATTGTCAACGTTCAACCCCGGAGTATCAACCAGAGTTATATTTCGTAACAACGGATGATCTACAAATATTTCTACAGTTTGAATAATTTTTCGAAGCGCAACCCCCTCGTCACCCTCCGCTGTCAATGCGTGAAAATCTAATTCGGAAAATTCACGAACAGTTTTGTCAACAAAAGTGGCAAGAACCCGCCTCGTTACGCCATAAGAAATGAGCGTAATTATGGCCGTTGTCGGAGTTACGGCAGACTTCAAAATCGGCTCACCCAGTAACGCATTAATTAGGGAAGATTTACCAGTTTTAAACTCTCCCATCACCAAAACCAGCTTTCTCGACGACGCAACTCTCGCTGATGCCGTCCCATGATCTGTCGCAACTCTAGCTGATGCCGCCCCATGATCTGCCGCAACTCTAGCTGATGCCGCCCCATGATCTGCCGCAACTCTAGCTGATGCTACCTCATGATTTGCCGCAACTCTAGCTGATGCCGCCCCATGATCTGCCGCAACTCCCGATGATGCCGTCCCATGATCTGCCGCAACTCTAGCTGATGCTACCCCATGATCTGTCGCAACTCTAGCTGATGCTACCCCATGATCTGCCGTAACTCCCGATGATGCCGTCCCATGATCTGCCGCAACTCTAGCTGATACCGCCTCATGATTTGCCGCAACTCTAGCTGATGCCGCCCCATGATTTATCGCAACTCCCGATGATGCCGCCCCATGATCTGCCGCAACTCTAGCTGATGCCGTCCCATGATCTGCTGCAACTCTCGCTGATGCTACCTCATGATTTGCCGCAACTCCCGCTGATGCCGCTCCATGATCTGCCGCAACTCTAGCTGATGCCGCCCCATGATCTGCCGCAACTCTCGCTGATGCCGTCCCATGATCTGCCGCAACTCTAGCTGATGCCGCCCCATGATCTGCCGCAACTCCCGATGATGCCGTCCCATGATCTGCCGCAACTCTAGCTGATGCCACCCCATGATCTGCCGCAACTCCCGATGATGCTACCCCATGATCTGCCGCAACTCTAGCTGATGCCGTCCCATGATCTGCCGCAACTCCCGATGATGCCGTCCCATGATCTGCCGCAACTCCCGATGATGCCGCCCCATGATCTGCCGCAACTCTAGCTGATGCTACCTCATGATTAGCCGCAACTCTAGCTGATGCTACCCCATGATCTGCCGCAACTCCCGCTGATGCCACCCCATGATCTGCCGCAACTCTAGCTGATGCCGTCCCATGATCTGCCGCAACTCCCGATGATGCTACCCCATGATCTGCCGCAACTCTAGCTGATGCCGCCCCATGATCTGCCGCAACTCCCGATGATGCTACCCCATGATCTGCCGCAACTCTAGCTGATGCCGTCCCATGATCTGCCGCAACTCTCGCTGGTGCCGTCCCATGATCTGCCGCAACTCTAGCTGATGCCGTCCCATGATCTGCCGCAACTCTAGCTGATGCCGCCCCATGATCTGCCGCAACTCCCGATGATGCCGCCCCATGATCTGCCGCAACTCCCGATGATGCTACCTCATGATTAGCCGCAACTCTAGCTGATGCTACCCCATGATCTGCCGCAACTCTAGCTGATGCCGCCCCATGATCTGCCGCAACTCTCGCTGATGCCTCCCCATGATTTGTCGCAACTCTAGCTGATGCTACCTCATGATTAGCCGCAACTCTAGCTGATGCCGCCCCATGATCTGCCGCAACTCTAGCTGATGCCTCCCCATGATCTGCCGCAACTCTCGCTGATGCCGTCTCATGATTTGCCGCAACTCTAGCTGATGCCTCCCCATGATCTGTCGCAACTCTAGCTGATGCCGCCCCATGATCTGTCGCAACTCTAGCTGATGCCGCCCCATGATCTGTCGCAACTCCCGCTGATGCCGTCTCATGATTTGACGCAACTCTAGCTGATGCCGCCCCATGATCTGCCGCAACTCCCGATGATGCCACCCCATGATCTGCCGTAACTCTCGCTGATGCTGCCCCATGATTTGTCACAACTCCCGATGATGCCGCCTCATGATCTGCCGCAACTCTAGCTGATGCCGCCCCATGATCTGCCGCAACTCTAGCTGATGCTACCCCATGATCTGCCGCAACTCTAGCTGATGCCGCCCCATGATCTGCTGCAATTCTCGATATTTCAGCTGCTCCACCCGTCGCGATCAGTTTTGCGTTTCTGGTTTGTATTAAAATCCCCCCTTCTATATAACATTTTGACGTTAGCGCGTTTTGGATATTTCGGTTACTCGATGTCGCGGATAAATATATGATTATGGCACCGTTGATCATGGTTGTTATTGTTTCTACTAAATTATCGAACGCCTGCTTAAACACCCCATAATGCTTTGCTGCCATCATGATTCCTATCAATAAAAGTATTAGCATTATTGGATTTTCCAATTATATCACCTCGAGTTGCGATAATTTATAGGTCAATATTTGAATGTCCTTTTCGAGCTCCATTCTCGCAGTTGCGTTTTGTTTCAAATTTACATCGCATTCTGTTTTGTATGTCTTCAA
>NZ_ABEQ01000011.3 GCF_000171335.1 Candidatus Epulonipiscium viviparus | reverse complement strand
ATTCGCATCTTCGCGCTTGACAACAGCAACCACGCCTAGATAATCCATAAATTCGAAAGTTACGCTAGCATTAGAGGAKGCTAAATAAGATTTCAAACTTTTGGTAAGCCACCATAAAGGCAAGGCTAATAAGTTGCCAGAGATACATCAGGCTTAAGCGCATTCGCATCTTCGCGCTTGACAACAGCAACCACGCCTAGATAATCCATAAATTCGAAAGTTACGCTAGCATTAGAGGGTGCTAAGTAAGATTTCAAACTTTTGATAAGCCACCATAAAGGCAAGGCTAATAAGTTGCCAGAGATACATCAGCCTTAAGCGCATTCGCATCTTCGCGCTTGACAACAGCAACCACGCCGAGATAATCAATAAATTCGAAAGTTACGCTAGCATTAGAGGGTGCTAAGTAAGATTTCAAACTTTTGATAAGCCACCATAAAGGCAAGGCTAATAAGTTGCCAGAGATACATCAGGCTTAAGCGCATTCGCATCTTCGCGCTTGACAACAGCAACCACGCCTGGATAATCCATAAATTCGAAAGTTACGCTAGCATTAGAGGATGCTAAATAAGATTTCAAACTTTTGGTAAGCCACCGTAAAGGCAAGGCTAATAAGTTGCCAGAGATACATCAGGCTTAAGCGCATTCGCATCTTCGCGCTTGACAACAGCAACCACGCCTGGATAATCCATAAATTCGAAAGTTACGCTAGCATTAGAGGATGCTAAATAAGATTTCAAACTTTTGGTAAGCCACCATAAAGGCAAGGCTAATAAGTTGCCAGAGATACATCAGCCTTAAGCGCATGCGCATCTTCGCGCTTAACAACAGCAACCACGCCTGGATAATCCATAAATTCGAAAGTTACGCTAGCATTAGAGGGTGCTAAATAAGATTTCAAACTTTTGATAAGCCACCATAAAGGCAAGGCTAATAAGTTGCCAGAGATACATCAGCCTTAAGCGCATTCGCATCTTCGCGCTTGACAACAGCAACCACGCCTGGATAATCCATAAATTCGAAAGTTACGCTAGCATTAGAGGGTGCTAAGTAAGATTTCAAACTTTTGATAAGCCACCATAAAGGCAAGGCTAATAAGTTGCCAGAGATACATCAGCCTTAAGCGCATTCGCATCTTCGCGCTTGACAACAGCAACCACGCCTAGATAATCCATAAATTCGAAAGTTACGCTAGCATTAGAGGATGCTAAATAAGATTTCAAACTTTTGGTAAGCCACCATAAAGGCAAGGCTAATAAGTTGCCAGAGATACATCAGGCTTAAGCGCATTCGCATCTTCGCGCTTGACAACAGCAACCACGCCTAGATAATCCATAAATTCGAAAGTTACGCTAGCATTAGAGGGTGCTAAGTAAGATTTCAAACTTTTGATAAGCCACCATAAAGGCAAGGCTAATAAGTTGCCAGAGATACATCAGCCTTAAGCGCATTCGCATCTTCGCGCTTGACAACAGCAACCACGCCGAGATAATCAATAAATTCGAAAGTTACGCTAGCATTAGAGGGTGCTAAGTAAGATTTCAAACTTTTGATAAGCCACCATAAAGGCAAGGCTAATAAGTTGCCAGAGATACATCAGGCTTAAGCGCATTCGCATCTTCGCGCTTGACAACAGCAACCACGCCTGGATAATCCATAAATTCGAAAGTTACGCTAGCATTAGAGGATGCTAAATAAGATTTCAAACTTTTGGTAAGCCACCGTAAAGGCAAGGCTAATAAGTTGCCAGAGATACATCAGGCTTAAGCGCATTCGCATCTTCGCGCTTGACAACAGCAACCACGCCTGGATAATCCATAAATTCGAAAGTTACGCTAGCATTAGAGGATGCTAAATAAGATTTCAAACTTTTGRTAAGCCACCATAAAGGCAAGGCTAATAAGTTGCCAGAGATACATCAGCCTTAAGCGCATKCGCATCTTCGCGCTTGACAACAGCAACCACGCCTGGATAATCMATAAATTCGAAAGTTACGCTAGCATTAGAGGGYGCTAAATAAGATTTCAAACTTTTGATAAGCCACCWTAAGCGCATTCGCATCTTCGCGCTTGACAACAGCAACCACGCCTGGATAATCCATAAATTCGAAAGTTACGCTAGCATCAGAGGGTGCTAAATAAGATTTCAAACTTTTGATAAGCCACCATAAAGGCAAGGCTAATAAGTTGCCAGAGATACATCAGCCTTAAGCGCATTCGCATCTTCGCGCTTGACAACAGCAACCACGCCTGGATAATCAATAAATTCGAAAGTTACGCTAGCATTAGAGGGCGCTAAATAAGATTTCAAACTTTTGATAAGCCAGCCTTAAGCGCATTCGCATCTTCGCGCTTGACAACAGCAACCACGCCTGGATAATCMATAAATTCGAAAGTTACGCTAGCATYAGAGGRTGCTAAATAAGATTTCAAACTTTTGRTAAGCCACCATAAAGGCAAGGCTAATAAGTTGCCAGAGATACATCAGCCTTAAGCGCATTCGCATCTTAGCGCTTGACAACAGCAACCACGCCTGGATAATCCATAAATTCGAAAGTTACGCTAGCATCAGAGGGTGCTAAATAAGATTTCAAACTTTTGGTAAGCCACCATAAAGGCAAGGCTAATAAGTTGCCAGAGATACATCAGCCTTAAGCGCATTCGCATCTTCGCGCTTGACAACAGCAACCACGCCTGGATAATCAATAAATTCGAAAGTTACGCTAGCATTAGAGGGTGCTAAATAAGATTTCAAACTTTTGATAAGCCACCATAAAGGCAAGGCAAATAAGTTGCCAGAGATACATCAGCCTTAAGCGCATTCGCATCTTCGCGCTTAACAACAGCAACCACGCCTAGATAATCCATAAATTCGAAAGTTACGCTAGCATTAGAGGATGCTAAGTAAGATTTCAAACTTTTGATAAGCCACCATAAAGGCAAGGCTAATAAGTTGCCAGAGATGCATCAGCCTTAAGCGCATTCGCATCTTCGCGCTTGACAACAGCAACCACGCCTGGATAATCAATAAATTCGAAAGTTACGCTAGCATTAGAGGGTGCTAAATAAGATTTCAAACTTTTGATAAGCCACCATAAAGGCAAGGCAAATAAGTTGCCAGAGATACATCAGCCTTAAGCGCATTCGCATCTTCGCGCTTAACAACAGCAACCACGCCTGGATAATCAATAAATTCGAAAGTTACGCTAGCATCAGAGGGTGCTAAATAAGATTTCAAACTTTTGATAAGCCACCATAAAGGCAAGGCTAATAAGTTGCCAGAGATACATCAGCCTTAAGCGCATTCGCATCTTCGCGCTTGACAACAGCAACCACGCCTGGATAATCAATAAATTCGAAAGTTACGCTAGCATCAGAGGGTGCTAAATAAGATTTCAAACTTTTGATAAGCCACCATAAAGGCAAGGCTAATAAGCTGCCAGAGATACATCAGACTTAAGCGCATTCGCATCTTCGCGCTTGACAACAGCAACCACGCCTGGATAATCAATAAATTCGAAAGTTACGCTAGCATTAGAGGATGCTAAATAAGATTTCAAACTTTTGATAAGCCACCATAAAGGCAAGGCTAATAAGTTGCCAGAGATACATCAGGCTTAAGCGCATTCGCATCTTCGCGCTTGACAACAGCAACCACGCCTGGATAATCAATAAATTCGAAAGTTACGCTAGCATCAGAGGGTGCTAAATAAGATTTCAAACTTTTGATAAGCCACCATAAAGGCAAGGCTAATAAGTTGCCAGAGATACATCAGCCTTAAGCGCATTCGCATCTTCGCGCTTGACAACAGCAACCACGCCTGGATAATCAATAAATTCGAAAGTTACGCTAGCATTAGAGGATGCTAAATAAGATTTCAAACTTTTGATAAGCCACCATAAAGGCAAGGCTAATAAGTTGCCAGAGATACATCAGCCTTAAGCGCATTCGCATCTTCGCGCTTGACAACAGCAACCACGCCGAGATAATCAATAAATTCGAAAGTTATGATAGCATTAGAGGATGCTAAATAAGATTTCAAACTTTTGATAAGCCACCATAAAGGCAAGGCTAATAAGTTGCCAGAGATACATCAGCCTTAAGCGCATTCGCATCTTCGCGCTTAACAACAGCAACCACGCCTGGATAATCCATAAATTCGAAAGTTACGCTAGCATTAGAGGGTGCTAAATAAGATTTCAAACTTTTGATAAGCCACCATAAAGGCAAGGCTAATAAGTTGCCAGAGATGCATCAGCCTTAAGCGCATTCGCATCTTCGCGCTTGAAAATAGTAACCACGCCGAGATAATCAATAAATTCGAAAGTTACGCTAGCATTAGAGGATACTAAGTAAGATTTCAAACTTTTGATAAGCCGCTTGAGATACTACAAGAGTAGCAGTTGTATCAACCTAATTGATTTTAAGTTGAGCATAAACATCGCGCTTAGAAATAGCCCGGTCGGTAGCGACTTTTTTCATGGCATCTTTTTCGGAAAATCCTTGCTTCAAATAGAGATCCATATGTGCCTCAAAGCTCATGTTGATCCATTTTTTGGCAGAATCAGCCTTAAGCTCATTGGCATCTTTGCCTTCGATAATAACAACGAACTCACCTTTAGGAGTAGTAGATTCGAATTCAACAATAGCATCAGATATTGTTGAGTGTATTAGTGTTTCAAATTTTTTTGTAAGCTCCCGTGCAAGCGTGATATTGCGATTGCCAAGATGCTCCAAAAGAAGCGATAGTGTTTTTGTAATTCTATGTGGAGATTCGTATAAAATAATCGTACGAGTTTCGTCCACAAGCGATGCGACGACGGCTAACCGTTCTTTTTTATCAGATGGTAAGAAACCTTCAAATACAAATCGACGTGTAGACTTTCCGGATAAAATGAGTGCAACAACAAAAGCTACAGGCCCAGGAGTTGCAGTAACTGAAATGCCTTC
Organism: Candidatus Epulonipiscium viviparus; assembly: GCF_000171335.1. Classification (GTDB taxonomy): domain Bacteria; phylum Bacillota; class Clostridia; order Lachnospirales; family Cellulosilyticaceae; genus Epulonipiscioides; species Epulonipiscioides viviparus. The sequence continues at coordinate 39,025 of NZ_ABEQ01000011.3, read as the reverse complement.
TGCAGCACAAGCTCGTACCAAATCTTCGCCAGGGTCTGATATTCCCGGAGTCCCGGCATCTGTTACTAAGGCAATAGAYTTMCCTTCGCGTAGTTGCCGYAAAATAGAGGCGGTCTTCGAATTCTTGTTGTGTTCATGATAACTTTCGAGTCTAGCGGTAATGTTATAATGATTTAGTAGTCTGATAGAAACTCGAGTATCCTCGCAGAGAATCAGATCTGATTCTTTTAATATTTCTAAAGTTCTAAGTGATATATCAGCTAAATTCCCGATTGGTGTTGCGCATAATGTTAGCATAAATTTTCCTTTGTATATTTGATATATATGTGTGTGTAATAGCAGTAAATGGGCTGATGCGCAAGAGATAATACGACATTATTCATACATTACAATGCCTATCATTTCAAGTAAGTATCTAGCATTGGTTTTTGTGCTAACACCATGTTTAAGTTTATAATCAAAAAACATTTGCTGATTATCAAAAAAGTCTTCAAAGTGGTAATTTTTTATGCCATCGAGCTGATCTAACGTACACATTTCAAGATCATGAGTAGTAATCAATCCGATGGCGCCATTGTTTTTGAGAGATCTGATAACCCCTTTAGCGCCGTTGATCCGGTCTTTAGAATTGGTGCCTCTAAATATTTCGTCTATAAGAAAAAATAGTGGCTTTGTGGATTGTAGAGCATTTAAAATAAGCTTGATGCGCTTAATTTCTGCATGAAACGACGACGTGTGCTCACCAAGATTATCATTGATGCGCATAGAAGTGTGAATATTAAATTCGCCGCAGTGAAAATTTTTTGCAGTGACGCCCGCACCTGCATAAGCTAAGACCAGATTGATGCCAATGGTTCGCAAAAACGTAGTTTTACCAGACATATTAGATCCTGTAATGATTAATACTTCATCATTCATCTTAAAAGTATTTGCAACGCGTGTTTGTGCCGAAATGAGAGGATGTCCTAACGCTTCTGCTCGAATTATTTTTGTTGCAGTTACTTGAGGAAAGATAGTCTGATCAGTTAAATTTAGCGTTGTCAAACTAGCGAGTGCTTCAACCTCAGCCAAAAAGGATATGGCTTGTCTAAGATTGCCACTGTATTGCTGTTGCCATTGTAGACACAGATGTGTGATCCAAAAATCCCACATGAATATACCATTTAGCGGCAAAGCTAACAACGGTTGTCGTGTGACACTTGCTAAAGAAGAGATTTTCTCCAGCTGTTTTAACGAATCAATCGCATTAAAAATATCGCTTGATTTATATGAAAGATAAGAAGAAGTAAAGCTTTTTGATGCCGCAACAGACAGCGCGTTAAGGTAAGGCTCAATTTGATATGACGCACTTTGAATTAACGCAACATTGGCTTTATTTTTATCAAGCAAGTATAAACCTATATTAATAATAACTAAAATTACTGCCGCTATAGTAAAAAAATTGCCTAAAAATAGCATTATAATAATCGCATAAGGAGTAGTTTTCATCAGCAAATTGACTAAATTAGACTCAAAAATCTTGATATTTTCTATATTAAGCCAAAATTCTGGATTCTTTCTAATCTCGGATTTTTCACCTAGGGCAACTTGTAAATCGATCAAAAAATCTATATCGTAGGTAAGCTCATTGACCGCCTTTTGCCTACTTTCAGAAACTTTAATGTCGCTCTGATGCAACAAAAAATCTGCTAATTTAATTCTGCCCATAAAACTCTTGCAAATGCTAATCTTCTGAAATAGCGAAGCTGGGCCAACGATATCCAAATCAAAAGCATATGGATGGTTGGCATCTGCAAGATCGACACCGGTATCGATAAAGTTCTTCCATTCATCTCCGATGCGCCGAATATAGTCTTGATTAATTGCTTGAGTGATTTGAGCAACACGAAGCTTTTTCTTAGTGTAAACATGCAAAACTACTTCTATAGCAAATGTAAATGATAAAGCAGTCGCAAGAACAGCAGAGGTAAAGGCAGCGCTTTTAATATAAAAATAAAGACACARTAAAAACCCTATAACTGTAAAAAGTCGCAAAGTCACAAATTGATTGCTTCTATTAGTTAAAAATATTTCTTCTTGACGTGCTTTATATATACGCACATTAAAATCATCAATTGACATAAGCCACCTCCACTGTTTTTATTACCATTATAATGGGTTTTTTAGAAAAAGAAAGGGGGTAAATGAAATTTTTTTTTTTATACCTAGTAGTTTGGCATTGCGTATTATATGATTGATAGTAGCAAAAATTATAGTAAAGGAAGTTATATTTATGATAGATACATTTTCAAGAACTCAGATGCTACTAGGAGAAGATGCGATGGAGCGCCTCAAATCTAAAACGGTCGCGATATTTGGAGTGGGAGGAGTGGGTTCATATACTGCAGAAGCACTGGGGAGAACGGGTGTGGGCAGGCTARTTTTAATAGATAACGACAACATTGCAAGGTCCAATATCAATMGACAAATTCATGCAACGCAAAAAACTGTGGGCTACGCTAAGGTAGACATAATGAAAGAGCGCCTACTCGAAATCAATCCCGAGATAAAAGTGACCGCATACAAAGAGCTCTACACCGAGGCGTCGGCAGCAGAACTGTTGCTAGATAGCTATGATTACGTGGTAGATGCGATAGACATGGTAACTGCAAAGATAGACCTAATTGTGAGATGCGTAGAAAGAGAAATAGCAATAGTGAGTGCGATGGGCGCTGCAAACAAGCTGGATCCAACAAAGCTTACAGTTGCAGATATTTATAAAACGTCGATGTGCCCTCTTGCTAAGGTGATGCGCCATGAGCTTCGCAAACGGGGTGTCAAAAAGTTAGATGTGGTATATTCAACAGAGCCGCCAATCACGCCAGCAATGTGTCCGAATGGTGAGACAAAAGGGAGACAAACTCCAGGATCCGTAGCATTTGTGCCGTCTGTATCTGGATTAATTTTGGCTTCTATAGTGGTACGCAACCTGGTAGCGAATTAGTATGCCGTCTTAATAAAATATTCAGGAGTGCTCTCTAGTAGTTGCTCAAATCTCGTGATACCCGAAAAAATATGCTCTTTATAAATGATTTTGATGGCATCGAGATCTTTTTCTTTAATATGCTGCAAAATAGCTGCATGCTCTAGATACAATTTTTCGAGAGTAAGATCTGTGTTAAGACGTGCAGAAACGACACGAAAGCGACTGTAGTCAGGAAGCAGGTTAATAAAAAATTTCCATAAATCAGGTCTATTAGAAAATCTGCAAAGAGTCTCATGAAATAGATTGTCTAGCTTATAAAACTCTATTGCACGATCCTCAATGGAAGCTTTGGATTTGTAAATTAGATCAGATTGCTCTGCAATGATTAATGAAAGATGTATAATTGTATCGGCAGTAAATAGCGAAAGACTTTCTTCCAAGATGCCGATCTCCACTTTTTCGCGTATAAACATAAGATCCAAAATTTTACGCAAATTGATGGGGCTGATCTGAGTCCCCTTATTTTTAATAATATTGATAAGTCCATCATACTCGAGGCGTTTAAACACTTCGCGAATGGGAGTTCGAGAGATATTAAAGCGTTTAGAAATTTCGATTTCGCCAATAAAGGTGCCGGGTTCTAGCTCCAAATTAATAATCTCATCTTTAAGTGTCTGATAAATGCCTGCTGTTGATAAATAAGGATTTGCTGCCATATGATTTTCCTCCTAAAACGTTTCTAACATTATATCATCGATTGCAAGGTTAATAGCGGAATGAGCGATTTGCGTGTATACATGCTCTAGTGTAAATATATAGGAAAAATAGTGTATAAAATTTTAAAGTTGAGACTTGTATACAATGGAATTTATTGCTATAATGTAATTATACAAATTAATTAAGGGAGGTTCAGCCTATGAAAATGACTTTTAGATGGTATGGAGAAGATGATAGAGTCACCTTGGACAAAATTAAACAAATCCCCAATATGAGTGGTGTGGTAACAGCAGTTTACACTGCAAAAGTTGGTGAAGTGTGGCCTACAGAAGATATCGTAAGATTGAAAAAGTTGGTTGTTAGAAGCGGTCTAGAAATGGAAGTTATAGAAAGCGTTCCRGTTCACGAAGACATAAAGTTGAAGCGCGGAGATTATAAAAGGTATATTGCAAACTATAAAGAAAATATTAGGAGATTGGCAAATGCGGGAATTAAGGTGATTTGCTATAACTTTATGCCTGTATTTGATTGGACTAGAAGTCAGCTAGATAAAGAGCTTGCCGATGGATCTAATGCACTAGTTTTCTATGAAGAACAAGTGGCAAAGATGGACCCGATAGCAGGAAATTTGGCATTGCCAGGCTGGGATTCTAGCTATTCCAAAGATGAGATGGCGGAGCTGATTGCTGCGTACAAAGAACTGGGAGAAGATGGGCTTTGGGAGAACATGGAATACTTCTTAAAGGAAATCATCCCCGTTGCTGCCGAGTGTGATGTTAAAATGGCGATTCATCAGGATGACCCCCCTTGGCCTATTTTTGGAATTCCACGAATAATCACAAACGAAGCCAACATCGACAGATTCTTAAGTATTGTTGATAGCAAATATAATGGACTCACGTTGTGTAGCGGCTCGTTAGGATGCTCTCCAGAAAATGATTATATCAAGATGGTCAGAAAGTATGGCGCGATGGRTCGMATTCACTTTGCGCATCTGCGTAATGTAAAATTACTAAACAATGGATTTGAAGAGTCCGCGCATTACAGCCCTTGCGGTTCGCTAGATTTTGTAGAGATTCTAAAAGCCTATCATGATGTAGGTTATAACGGGTATATCAGACCAGAYCATGGGAGAATGATTTGGGGCGAAACTGGGCGTCCGGGATATGGRCTATTTGATCGCGCTTTAGGTGCTATGTATATAACAGGTATATGGGAAACGCTTTGTAAAGTGAGGTGACATATGTTAAAAATTGGAATTATTGGAATCGGAACTGTAGCGCAAGTGCATTTCAAAGCAATGGARGAAATTGCGAGCGGCAAAATTGTTGCGATATGCGATATTGATGCTGCAAAGATGGAATCGTTTGAGAATGTTGCAAAGTATACTGATATGGACCAGATGCTAGCCAAAGAAGAGCTAGATGTAGTTCACATTTGCTTGCCGCATCATCTACATGTGCCAACTGTAAAAAAGTTTTCTAAAGCAGGAGTGAACGTGTTCGAAGAAAAGCCTGTTGGAATAAATTCTGCCGAGGTTGCGGAGTTGTTTGGGCTTGAACAAAAATATGGCGTTAAAATTGGAGTTTGCTTTCAAAATCGTCTAAACAATACAACAATTAAGTTGAGAGAGATCGTAAAATCAGAAGAGTATGGCAAAGTTTTGGGTGCAAAAGGAATGGTAACTTGGGATAGAAAAATGGGTTATTACAACCAATCTAAATGGCGCGGAACTTTGGCAGAGGCCGGCGGYGGAGTCATGCTAAATCAAAGCATTCACACTATCGATTTGCTAAGTTTTATTGTAGACGATTTTAGTGATGTATTYGCAAAGACTGCAAACCTCACGTTGCCCGAAGTAGAAATAGAAGACTCGGTAATGGCAAGTCTAACGTACAAAAATATCGATGCKAACGCAATCTTCTTTGCAACAGTGGGGTATTGCRCAAACTCAAGCGTAGAAATAGAAGTGGTGTGTGAAAAGGCTACATTTAAGATGGAAGACGGTGCGCTATATAAGCTGGTAGAAGATACCAAAGAGCTGATTTGTGAAAATGTAAAAGCAACAGGCACAAAACACTACTACGGCGCTGCCCATAAAATTTGCATAGAAGGGTTTTATCAAGCAATTCTAAACGATACAGACAATTATGCAACTGTTGAGAGTGCGGCAAACAGCATAGCGATTATCGATGCAATCAACTTATCAAGCAATACTAACAAAAAGGTGACTATTGGAGGATAGAGTATGAAAAAGTTTATGGATGACAATTTTTTATTAGCTGGTGAAGTTGCACAGTGGCTTTATCATGATGTTGCAAAGGCAATGCCGATTTATGATTATCACAATCACTTATCTGCAAAGGAAATTTATGAAAATCGAAAATATGATAGCATTACGCAAGTGTGGTTGGGTGGAGATCATTACAAATGGAGAATTCTAAGGTCCAATGGCTACGATGAATCTTATGCAACTGGTGATAAAGCACCATATGAAAAATTTTTAGCATTTGCAAAAACTATGCCATATGTTATAGGAAATCCGATGTATCACTGGACGCATCTGGAATTGCAGCGATTTTTTAATATATATGAAACTCTATCAGAAAAGACTGCCCAAGAAATCTACGACAAATGTAATGCAATGTTGCAACAAGATGAGTTTAAAGTTAGAAGCCTCATCGAGCGTAGTAATGTAAAAGTGATGTGTACAACTGATGATCCCAAAGATGATTTGCAGTATCACAAGCTGTTAAAAGAGGAAAATCTCGATTTTAGAGTGTTGCCAACATTTAGGCCAGACAGCTTGGTAAACGCAGAAAAAACGTTCTTCCTTCCTTATATAGATGCGGTAAGAGCGATGGGATACACAATGGAGAGCATTGCAGATGTTACGAAATTTTTGGAAGATAGAATAAATTATTTTCATGAAGTAGGTTGTAGATTGTCTGACCACGGAATGGATGTAGTGATGTATGAGTTTGCAGAGGCAGAAGAGGTTGATGCTATATTTAAGAAAGCGATTTCTGGAGGAGAGCTGTCTGCATGCGAGCTTGCAAAATATAAAGGATATATCTGGAAATTTGTAGGGCAAGAGTATGCTAAGAGGGGCTGGGTAATGCAGTTACACATCGGGGCGCTTCGCAATAATTCTGCAAGGATGCTAACAAAGTTAGGGCCAGACACTGGATTTGACTCTATTGCTGACAGTCCTGTTGCCGCGCCGTTGTCAAAATTGCTAGATGCATTAGACGCAACAGATAGCTTGCCAAAAACCATATTATATTGTTTAAATCCAGCAGATAATGCGGTATTAGCTGCGATGCTAGGCAATTTTCAAGGTGGAGGCGTCGTGGGCAAAATCCAGTTTGGATCAGGCTGGTGGTTTATGGATACCAAAAATGGGATGATCAATCAGATGAGAAGCCTTGCCGATATGGGTCTGTTATCTAGATTTGTGGGAATGCTTACCGATTCCAGAAGCTTTTTATCATTTCCTCGCCATGAATATTTTAGGAGAATCTTATGCAATGAAATTGGCAAGCTGGTTGAAAACGGTGAGTATCCATATGATAAAGACGTGCTAAAAGAAATCGTAGAGGGCATTTGCTTTAACAATATCAACAACTATATTGCAAAGGAGTAATTTTATGAAATTGAAACTAGCAACTTCTAAAGTTTTGTGGGAACAAGTGGGGGTTAAAACTCCTCGTTACGATATTAAAAAGATGGCAGAAAATACTGTCGCAAGCCCTAAGTGGGTGCATTTCGGTGCCGGAAATATTTTTAGAGGATACATCGCGGCCATAGCAAACGATTTGTTAAATAAGGGATTGGTTCATACAGGAATTATAGCCGTAGAAACATTCGATTTCGATATAATTGATAAAATATACGAACCATACGATAACCTAGCGTTGCTKGTGAGACTAAATCCAACAGGTGTGTTAGAGAAAGAAATAATTGCCAGCATTGCAACAGGAATAAAGGGCAATTCGGCGTATGCGGACTACRCAATATTAAAGAAAGCATTCAAAAATCCTTCGCTACAAATGGCAAGCTTCACAATTACAGAAAAGGGATACGCGCTGGCAGATGCCCATGGAGTATATTTTGGAGAAGTGGCAACAGACATTACAAACGGGCCAGCTAAATGTAATCATGCAATAAGCGTGGTATGTAGTTTATTGTTAGACAGATTTAATACAAATGCTGCACCGATTGCATTAGTRTCRATGGACAACTGTGCAGGAAACGGTGACAAGCTAAAGAGTGCAGTATTGACAATTGCCAATGAATGGTATAAGCATAATTTTGTGCCGAAAGAATTTATCMAATATCTAGAAGACGAATCCGTCGTGGCATTTCCGATTAGTATGATAGATAAGATTACGCCAAGACCGGCAGCAGAAGTAGAAGCCGAGCTAAATAAAATAGGCATAGAAAATATTCAAGCAATAACCACAAGCAAAGGAACATTTATAGCGCCATTTGTAAACGCAGAAGTGGCGGAATATCTCGTCATAGAAGATAAATTTCCAAATGGCAAGCCTCCTCTAGAAAAGGCAGGTGTGTATATAACAGACAAAGCGACAGTGGCAAAAGTAGAAACGATGAAAGTAACCACTTGCTTAAACCCGTTGCATACGGCTCTCGCTGTATATGGCGTAGTGTTAGGATACAACCGCATATATATGGAGATGCAAGATGAGCAGCTAAAAACTTTGGTCAAAAAAATCGGTGAAGAAGGAATGAAAGTTGTCGTAAATCCGGAAATCATAGAGCCAAAGCAATTTTTAGCAGAAGTGTTTGAGCGATTAAGCAATCCATTTATTCCAGATGACCCAGCTCGTATAGCGACAGATACATCTCAAAAAGTTGGAATACGTTTTGGAGAAACTATCAAAGCATATGTAAAAGTTGATCAAGCACAAGAGCTAACATTTATTCCGCTAGCAATAGCAGGATGGCTGAGATATCTAATAGCAGTAGACGATGCGGGCGCAGAAATATCCTTAAGTTCAGATCCGATGTTGGATGAGCTAAGAGCATCGTTGGCAGCAGTAAAATTGGGCAAAGAATATAAAGGTGAAGCAGCCAAGATTCTAGCAAACGAAAAGATATTCGGCATAGACTTAACCAAAATAGGACTTGCTGCAAAGATAGAAAGTATGTTTGTAGAGATGATAGCAGGAGAAGGCGCTGTAAGAGCAACATTAAAAAAATATTGTATATAAAAGTCAGGGGGGGCGATAAATTGTCGGTCCCTCTTTTTTTGCTCGTGGTAGTCTTTTTAAAAAGACTGGTATATAATGAAATTGTGTTTAAGAAAGATATGGAGGGGTAACTATGTTTAAAGTTGTGATAGCAGATGATGAGCGCATTATTCGTATGGGACTTAAAAGTTTGAGATGGGATAATTACAATATGGAAATTGTGGGAGAAGCCAAAAACGGTTTAGAAGCAATAGAGCTTATTGACTCGTTAAAATTTGATATTTTGATATCAGACATAAAGATGCCAGGTAAAACAGGTTTGGAGATTGCAAAGTACTTAAAGGAAATAAAATCCAATATAAAGATCATTTTRTTAAGCGGATATGGTGAATTTGAATACGCAAAAGAAGCATTGGCTTTGGGCGTTTTTGATTATATTTTAAAACCATCAACTCCAGCAGAAATACTAGATACAGCAGCGAGGGCAAGAGATGAACTGATAAAAGAATCAAAGGAAAAAGAGTATGTGGAAGAAATGGAACAAAAGATAACTGACTATCAAAATATTGTAGGTGCAAAGATAGCAATTAACAATGACAAAAACCAGGATATCAAAAAAATATTAGAGTATATTTACAGCAATTATGAAAAAGAGCTTACATTGCAAGTGTTGGCGGATCAGCATCATTTTACTAGTGTGTACTTGAGTTCATATATAAAAAAGAATACGGGGCACACTTTTTTAGAGATACTTACATCGGTGCGAATGTATCATGCTGCCAAATTATTGAAGACAACAAATCTCAAAAATATCGATATTGCTAATAGAGTAGGAATTTTGGATAGCAGATATTTTAGCCAGGTTTTCAAAAAATATCATGGGCAAACTCCTAATGAGTACCGCAAAGATAAATGTATAAAAAACCTGTCTTTAAGCAATTATTTGTCTAATATTAAAGAATCTTAAAGGAAGTGAAAAATGAAAACAATGGGTAATAGACTTTCGTTTGAAAAAAAGCTAATTTTAGCGGTAATCTTATCGATCCTTATGCCTATAATTATAAGCATAATTCTTATGTATAGCATCTGGGAAAATACATTATATCAAAAAAGTAATGAGTATTTAAAGTATGTGGCAGATAATACAGTGTTAAAGATCGATAAAAATATATTGGAAATGGAAAATGTTGCCATAGATTTATGTGAAAGCAATACGCTTAATAGGTATTTGGAAGAGGTAACTCTAGCAAATAGAGACAAAACTATCAAGTTGCTTAAAGACTATGCGATAACAAAAGAAGAGATAGATGCGATATATCTAATTGCTGAAAATATAACGACAGTGAATTTTATAAAAGATAATAGCGACTATAATAATTTAAATGTTAGAGAAAGTTATGGAAAGCTCAAAGAAGGTTGGTATATTAAGCAAAATACACTGCTCTATATTAAAGATGTGAGAGAAAAGAAAGGGAAGCTGATTATAGAGATTAACGAAAGTTGGTTTAATGATATATTAAGAGATATACACTATAAGCAGGCAAAGGAAGTATACTTGGTTAATGATTTGGGGCAGCTAATTGCAAGTAAAGAAGAAGAGTCGACGGGTCAGATTATTTCTATTGAGTACCATAACTTTCTAGACAAACAAAGTTCTGTCTATGAAAATATTGTTCGTTCGGAAGACTATATCGTGTTTGTGAGTGAACCGCTATATAATGGGTGGAAGCTAATATTTTCGACGCCYAGAAATGAGTATCTAAGCGACGTRTTAACATTTCAATACCAAATGACTGTATGCATCTTGATTATTGCTATTGCGGGGTTGGTTATTATTGTAGGCGTATCAAAGCAGTTAACGAGACCTTTGCGAGACTTAGCAAATGAAATGTATAAGGTGGGGCAAGGAAACTTAGATAGTCACTTAGAAATACGCACTCAAGATGAGATTGCARTRCTAAATCATACGTTTAATCAGATGGTATGGGATATGAAGCAATTAATAGAAAGTGAGTATGARCAAAAGGTACTAAAGCAAAATGCAGAAATACGATCGCTACAAATGCAAATAAACCCTCATTTTTTATATAACACATTAGAAACAATAAATTGGCTCTCAAGAATGCGCGGAATGGACGATGTTGGAGATATTACGGCATCGCTGGGCAGATTGATGCGGTATTCGCTTTCCAAAAAAAAGTATGTTCAGATTAAAGAAGAAATTCAAAACCTAATAGATTATGTGGAAATCCAAGAAGTTAGATATGGAGATAAAGTTTCTGTGATATTTGAAGTAGATGAGGAGTTGGATTTTTTTTACATTCCAAAGCTGCTAATTCAGCCTATGGTAGAAAATGCCATTGTGCATGGAATAGAAGGCAAAGTGGAGCCGAGTATGATTTGGGTGCGAGTAAAAAAAGTGGGGCAARATATAGATATAGAGATAGAAGACGATGGGGTGGGAATTAAGTCGGAAATTTTAGATAAAATTCTGGCAAATAAAGACACAAAAACCGCTGGGCATAGCTCGATAGGAATGATGAATGTAAACAGACGGATTCAGATGTTATATGGAAAGGARTATGGAATGCAAATAGAGAGCACAGAGGGAAAAGGGACCAAAATTATATTGCACATAAAAAAGATCGTGGATGCCGAAATTATATAAGAAGCTTGCAAATGTAAAAAGCCAATACATATGTACAATTTCTTTTATGGGACTAATTCTAATTTATTGTTATCCTCATAAAATAATAATATCGTATAAGTTTAAGGAGGTACATATATGTCATGTTATTTTAGAAATGTCCTACGCGGATTTGTGCCTGAAGATACTAAAGTGGAGCTAACAGAAACAGCGATAGATACTACAGATTTTTTGATCTCAGATGTTGATGACGATGATCAACCTGAAATTATTATGTTAATTAGATACAATAAGAAAACTTATCTAACAATGCTAGATAGAAAAAATTTTAAATGGAGCGTATGTTTCTATCACGAAATAGATGCGACTACGGAGCAATTAGAATTTTTGACTATAATAGATATTGAGATTAATATTTCGAACTTGGCTACCATTGAGATAAAAGATCTGTTTAACAAAGAGGTATTAAACTGCGTTGCCATTGTTGATGAGGTAAGATATGAGTTACAGTGTAAACTAAAATTTGAAAGCATTGAAATTGTTGCAAACGAAGAATATAGAGAAGAAGAAATAGAAGAGTTTATCTATCAAGCATATGAAGAGGAAATTGCCGTTGTAAACCCTATTACAGAGGGACTAATTATAACGCCAACGCCGGTGGTCTATAAAAATAAAGCAGTGTTGGATGATTACGATGTTGTAATTGATGAAAAAGAGCTTTTGGGTAACAAGAGTTATCCTACGCATATGGCTAAATTGGTAGGAAGAACTGCAGCGATTGGACCTGCCTTTTATACATCTTTATGCATTTTTATAGAAGATCTTGTCGAAAAAACTTCCATCAAGTTTGATTTGCCTATATCAAGTGGTACCAACCCAGAATTAGAACTCATAGAATTTACAAACCAAGATTTAGTTATAGCCCAAAATATTGAATATATAGTAGTTAAAATTGGTACGGACATAGTGGGAACAGATGTTTTAAATACTTTTATATATACATTTGACAGAGGCGATCTGCAGATGCATTTTAGCTCGGAGTATTTTGAGTATCAATTTGGTGGAAGACTGATATTGCGAGAAAATTATGAAGCAGTGATACAACTTAGAAATGGCAATTTTTTTGAATGGAATTTGGAGCAGCCAGAGTATGTAAATGTAATATATGATGACGAAGGAATATTGCGAAAAGTTTCGGGAAAAACCATGATAGTAATGAATAATTTAAAATTTGTAGAGAACGAAATTTCTATTGATGTAATAGTAACGCAGAATATTGTGAGTCAGTATGATAACGGCTCGGCAGCTATAAAAACTGTTTTGGGATATATTGAGACAACTCTTAGATATACAAGATATGGTGAATTGCAAATGAAAGATCAGCAGTTGTATTTGTTAGAGTAATAAGATCGAGAAAAAATGATTGCTATTGACAGTTTGGCCTTTTTATATGGGACTAATTCTAAAAATTTATCAGTTTCATAAGATATTATTATATCGATATTAAGGAGGCAATCAAATGGGTATAAATGAATTATTAGAACAATCTTTGCAAGGGTTTGTACCAGAGGATGCAGAAGTGGAGTTGCTGGGAAATAGTATGAATGACGCACACTTTTTGCTATCAGATGTCGATGGAGACGGGCAGTCAGAGATCATAATACTAATGGAAAATAAAGATAGAAATTACCTAGCTGTACTGGATAAAAATAATACAGACGCGTGGACATTAACGTATGCTAGATCAATAGGAGACTCAGAAAGAAAAGAAGGGTACTGGAAAAATTTAGATGAAATAGAAGTAGTTTCTAGTGTATTAGAAAAAAACAACAAAGCATTGAGTGCAGAAAGACTGTTCTTTCACGATGATTTTTTAAACTTCATAGCTATAATAGGAAATGTTAAATATAATGCTAAAGTTAAGTTGTATCCTAATTTGTTAGTTAGTCCAGCGATACAAATTTTAAAAAATCAAATGCCAAAAGAAGCAAAGGAGCTGTCGGGATCGTTAACAGATGAGTTAAAAAAGGTAGAATTGCCTCCTGATTCAGCATCAATAGTAAAAACAATCGCCGCAGAGCCGTATAATGAACCAGCAACAACAGATTTTGTGGTGAATCCACTGAATCCAGGCTATCCTGTTACACCAAACATTCCAAGACCAGACATTCCGGTAGGTCCCAATGTTACAACGCCAAATTTGCCAGTAGGGCCAAATACTTCAACACCAGAAGTGGGGGGGCCGGTAATTCCGTTGCCAAATGAAAATACACCAGTTGCACCTGTGGGAACAGTTCTTTCTGCAACGTCGCCAAGCTATGTGTTGGGTGCGCAGATGGGAGCAGATGATGTGATATTGGATCAAAAGCTGGGAAATGTAAAATCTGGATCAACATCAGAGATAATTAAGTTGGTAGGTAGGCGCATAGGAGACGTGTCAGGGTATTGTGCGGATATGTATTTGTTTGTGGAAACTGGCCAAGGTGAACCAAGCATACGAATAAATTTACCTGTTACGGCAGGGTATAATCCATCGCTACAAGTTGGATATTTTTCGGGAGAAGCATACAAAGATATTTCTGTAAAAATAGAGCCCAACCCATATGCCGATCCAATAACTACTGGGCTTTCATTTTTTGTATACTCATTTAATACGGGCAGCTTAAAAATGATTTTTAATTCGCAACAATTTAATGTTAGCTTTGGTGGAATGACATTAGTAGGCAATGGCTATGGTCAAATAATGCCTCTTAGTCAAGTATATTACGAAGACATAGATAATGCGCAGAGCTTAGTAACGATTCAGGCAATTTTGGGATTAAATAATCAGACAGTGCTAGGATACATAAATATGGCATTGAAATTTGATTATCAGGCAAATGGACTTAAAGTATATTCGCAATCTATTACTCAAGGAGTGGATCCGTTAAAAGAGCCAAATTCAATTGCAACATCACAAGAAGCAACAACAGCGGCAAATACACCAGTGACTATACCATCGAACATAAAAGTCGCTCCAGTGAGCAATGAAGAGACCATCAACGCAAACACGCCAATGACTATACCATCGGCCATAAAAGTCGCACCGCTAGGCGATGACAAAACAGAGGCAACATCAAACGGAGTAGCGGCAATCACAACAGCAAAGGAGGATATGCCAGTTGCAGAGCCAAATAAAAAACCTGGTAGYTATATAGTGGGGGCAAAGATCTCTCCAGAATATACCATCTTAGATAGCAAAGTCGGCAATATTAAGGGAGGATCACACACAGAAACTGTTTCGTTAGTGGGAAAAACCACCAGTGTAGAAAAATATTTTACGGCTTTAACATTGTTTATAGAAAGCAGCGATGCCAACACACCTACTATGCAAATTATCTTGCCATATACAACAGGATATGATCCAACTTTAGAACTTGTGAATTTTTCAGGRGAAGCATATCTGGATACTGTYGTAAARATCGAGGCTGATCATACCGATACCAACTCAGAAATATTTATCTATTCGTTCAATACTGGAAGCTTGAGAATGATTTTTGATTCACGAGATTTTAATGTGCAGTTTATTGGTGATGTGACATATGCAGATGACTATAAGGTAAAGGTTGCGTTATCAACTGGCAAAAAATTCGTATTRGATATTAGTCAAATTAAACTCAACTTGAGTTCGATATATAGCAAAGACGGAAAACTGATAGCTCCAACTACTGGCCAGGTGCGCCCTCTAAATAAGATAGAGTTTTTGCAGTATTGGAAAGAACCTACCAAAAATTTGGTTGTAGTTCAGCCGATAACAGGGCCAAATCCGGGCGATGTAATAGGATATGTAGAAACTGTGTTTGTTTTTAATTACGAAATTAATGCCCTCGTGGTTTATGACCAAGAAGCGGTGTTAGTAGGAACCCCATTTTTAGTATAATAATATTATGAGAGGCTGTGACAAGGGTCGCAGCTCTTTTTAGGAGGAATAAATGTGGATCATTATCTCAAAAATGCATTAAAGGGCTTTTTGCCAGATGATATAGAATTAGTTTTACTAGATCCTCAACTAGAAACCGCAGACTTCTTAGTAACGGATATTGATAACGATGGTGAAGTAGAAGTAATAATGTTGCTAAGCAATGATGAGAAAAACTATATTGCTGTATTAAAAGTTAACAATTATATTTGGGCAATCGATTTTATACAAGAAGCATCAGATACAAATGAAGGGCACGCAAGATTTTTGAGCGCAATAGAAGTGTCAAAAAATATAATAGAAAACGATAAAAAATACGTACATGGCAATATGCTATTTCCTGATAAAGAGAAGTTGAATTTTATAGCAATAGTAAATGATGAAAAATACGAAGTAGAAGCGGATGTTAACGATTCAATTTTTCGGGGAGGATTTTTGGAGACATATCTTGGGATAACTATACCGGCGGTGTGTGTAGACTATGTAGCTGCAGGTAATTTGGCAGAAGACGATGTGGTAATAGCAGAAGTGGCGGGGCGAGTGCGAGATGGCATATATGAGGATGTAGTCAAATTGATTGGAAAGATGTCAGATGTTTTGGAATATTACACTGAAATGTATGTGATTATAGAAAGCAATAGAGGTGAAGATGCAATCCGCTTTGATCTATATGGAGATAGGGTAGGATTTAAACCTTCGTTGGAGCTTATAAATTTTTCTGAAGAAATCTGTAAGGATATACTTATAAAAACAGATCCTGAGCCAGAAAACCTTGCAACAAAGTCAAAAGATTTGGAGCCGAATGCTATTTTGGGGGCATATGTTTATTCGTTTAATGCCGAAATGTTAAAAATGCTGTTTAATTCTCAGACATTTAATTATAGTTGCAGTGGAAAGGTAACTTACGAAAATAATTATAAGGTTAATGTAAAACTAAAAACTGGCAATAGTTTTGAGCTAGATTCTAGCAACAGTAAATATTTGCGGCAGATATATCAAAGCAACGGTTTACTAATAGGCGCAAGATTTGGTCAAGTGATGGCTGTAAATCAAATTAAATTTATACAGCATTGGAATGAAGTGACCCAAGATTTGGTAGTAATGCAGCCGATAGTTGGGATTAGTGTAAATGATGTGTTGGGATATATTATGACAGTCTTTAAGCTCAATTATCAATTTAATGGGTTATATATTGTGGATCAGCAAGTGACTCGAGGAAAAGTTGATCTAGATGAAGGAGCAGTTAACACATTAAATAATGTGCCTCTATTAGAGAATGAGAAAAACGAGACAGGCAAATGTATATCCAATGCGTCAATACCAGAAGACGCTATAATAATTGCTCAAAAAAGTGGAAATGTCGATGCTGAAATCGAGATAGAAACAGTAAAATTGGTTGGAAACATAATAAATTACAAAGTAGGCGAGGGACAAATCAAAAAATATTACAATTCGCTAAGTTTATTTATAGAAGGTGAAGAAAACGAACCTATTACTCAAATTCAGTTGCCAATACTGCAATGCGTAGACATCTCTTTAGAGTTGATTAATATTTCTTCAGAACACTATAAAGATATTGTCCTTAAGATAAATAAAGGTGTAGAAGAGATGGAGTTTTTGATTTATTCGTTTAAAAATGGAAAATATAGCCTAATATTTAATGCAAAAGATTTTAATAGACATTTTATGGGGCTTGTAACATATCAAAATTTTTATAAAATTGATATCGCTCTGTCAACAGGCAAGAGATTTAACTTTAACATAACGCAAACAGATTTGGACGTTGATGTCGTATATCATTCAGATGGAATTTTAAAGCGTGCCGCATATGGAACCGTTATGCCAGTTTCTAAAATTGAATTTATTCAAAATTGGGGAGATTTTACAAAAAAGATAGTTACAATACAACCTATAATAGGTATATATAGCATTATTGTTGTAGGGTATGTGGTGACAACGTTTAGGTTTAATTCACAGATTAAAAGGCTACAAGTAGATAATCAGCAAGTTTATGCAGAAGTGGTTTCTGAGTGAGAAATATGAATTTTTAGGGACTAATTCTAAATTAAAAATGGATTCATAAAATGATATTACAGTATTGTTTAAGGAGGAAGATTTATGGATTTCTATTTAAAAAATGCATTGAATGGTTTTTTACCAAGCTACGCGACGGTAACAATAATTAAAAGCGTAGATGATGCAGATTTTTTATTATCCGATGTTGATGGTGATGATCAGCCAGAAATTGTTATTTTGTTCGAAAAAGAAGATAAACCATATTTAGCAGTACTGGATAGAGAAAATTTTAAATGGACTGTTAGTTTTGTAAGAGAATTAAGCAAAGCGGAAGAAAATGAGCTATATTTTTTGGATGATTTAGATGTAGCTGAAGAATTGATGGTAGTAGGAAATACTGTTAACTTAGAAATGCTTTTTGAAAAGGATGAAGACGATTTAGAGTTTGTCGCATTAGTGGACGGAGTTAAATACGAAGCAAAAGCAAATCTAAAAGGAAATGATAGTAGAGGAAACTATTTATCAGATTATGACTATGGCTACCCAACAAATCCAGACTATGGTTCGTCAAATTATGGGTATTCTGGGCCTACTGCAAGCTCGCAAACAGGAGGGGGTTGGATCCAATCTGTTATCGGGGCCGATTATCCAGGATCTGACATGGGATTTCAACCAGCAATAAGGCCAAATGCACCTGGTTCAGGGTCAGGTTCAAAAAATGGCTGGATAGACTATAATGCACCTCCAGGAGGAATATTAATAGAACCAGATACAAGTTATGGGAATAGCAATTATAATCCAAGACCAGACATGGGCTACGAAAATATTAATTATAATCCAGGGCCAGTGCCGAGGCCAAAGCCAGGAATGTTGCCTCCAACAGTAACGCCAGAACCAGATTATGGATATAACACGCCGACAGATTCGGTATTGATATGGCCAGATTATAATCCGGGGCCAGTGCCGAGACCCAAGCCAGGAATGATATCAAATACACCCGATATTAACCCAAATTCATATCCGGGAGAGTATTTGGTGGGAGCACAGATTCCGTATGATTTTATGATAGTGGATCAAAAGATCGGCAATGCGAAAGGTGGCTCAAGTAAAGAAATCATAAAACTGGCCGGTATATCAAAAGGTCAAAACTATTACGAATCTTTAAGTGTGTTTATAGAAGATGGTAACAATGGGCCAATGATTCAAATTATTTTGCCAATTGCATATGGATACGACCCATCGTTAGAGTTGGTAAATTTTTCCGGAGAAGCCTATAAGGACATAGTGGTGAGAATCAAAAGTGATTACACAAATACCAGGTTGGATGTTTTTATCTATTCGTTTAATACTGGTGAACTGAGAATGATATTTGATTCGCGTGATTTCAACATGATCTTTAAGGGTGTTGCCACATATGCAGATGACTATAAGTTGATTGTATCGATGTCTACAGGCAAGAAATTTATTTTGGATATAAGCCGCCATTATTCCAAGGGGCTGGGTCAGATATACGGAAATAATGGCAAACTATTTTATGAGCAATATGGCAGGGTGATGACACTTAGTCAGATTGAGTTTGTGCAATACTGGGGAGAAGCTACTGAAAATTTAGTTGCTGTACAATCAATTTTGGGAACAGCAGAAGATGATGTCTTAGGATATGTAGCAACAACATTTTATTATGATTATAAATCTAATAGCTTGCAGATGTTGAGACAAGAAGCATATGTTAAAGGAATTCATTTTTAAAAAAACTATCTATCTTACCTCAGAAAATTTAAAAACTCTGAGGTTTTTTTTTCTCTATCGGGTAATTTTTAGAAAAATGCATATAATATACTTGAAATTAAGTTACAAATATTTATGGTTGAATAAAAAAGGGAGTGTTGTATGAAAAGAAGTAGTGGAATTATTATGCATATTTCTTCACTAGGCGAAAAATATGGTATTGGAACGTTTGGTAAAGAGGCTTATAGGTTTGCAGATTTTTTAGATCGCGCGGGACAAAAGTATTGGCAGATTTTACCTATAGGGCAAACTAGCTATGGTGATTCGCCATATCAAAGCTTTTCGGCCTTTGCGGGAAATCCATATTTTATAGATTTCGACCTGTTAGTAGAAGAAGAGGGATTATTAGTAGAAGAAGACTTTAAACATAGAGATTTTGGTGATAATCCTAAGTGCATCGATTATAAGAAGCTGTTTAAAGAACGATTAGAAGTTTTGGAGATTGCGTATCAAAACTCTAAAGGAAAACTAGAGAATCAAATCAAGACATTTAAAGATGAGAATTTTTTCTGGCTGGATGATTACGCATTATTTATGGCGATAAAGGAGAAATTTAACTTTGTAGCTTTTATTGAATGGCCAGAGGATATTAAATTTTATCAAGACGAAGCTGTTGCGCACTACAAACAAGAGCTTAAGGATAGAATCGGATTTTGGGAATTTGTTCAATATGAATTTTTTAAGCAATGGAGAGAACTTAAAACGTATGTCAACAGTTTAGGAATTCAGTTTATTGGAGATCTTCCTATTTATGTAGCATTTGACAGTGCAGAAACTTGGGCAACTCCGCATCTGTTTAAATTAGATAACAAGAAATTTCCAACTGTAGTAGCAGGATGCCCTCCAGATGCGTTTTCAGCAACAGGCCAGTTGTGGGGCAACCCAATATATGATTGGGACCTAATGGAGGAGAATAATTATACTTGGTGGATTAGTAGAATCAGACAAAATTTAACAATGTTTGATGTAATCAGAATCGACCATTTTAAAGGATTCGAATCGTATTGGGAAATACCATATGGCGATACGACAGCAGAAAGAGGGCGCTGGAGAAAAGGTCCTAAGATGCGCTTGTTTAATGCTATTAAAAAATCTTTAGGCGAAGTTAATATCATTGCAGAAGATCTGGGGCATATCACTCCAGAAACTAGAGAGTTTGTAAAAGAAGCTGGGTTCCCAGGAATGAAAGTTTTGGAATTTGCATTTGACTCTAGAGAAGAGAGTGATTATATTCCGTATGGATACGACCACAATTGCATTGCGTATACGGGCACTCATGACAATGATACTGTTATAGGTTGGATAGAGGATAGCGGTGGAAAGGCAGATGTTGAGCATGCCAAAGATTATTTCCAACTAAATTTGGCAGAAGGATATAACTGGGGCTTTATAAGAGGAATGTTTGCCAGCACGGCAGATGTCGCCATTATGCAGATGCAAGATGTATTAGGGTTGGGATCTAAAGCTAGGATGAATATCCCATCTACATTGGGAGGCAACTGGACTTGGAGAATGACTCCTAGTTATCTAACTACAGAATTGGCAGAAAAATTATATGCGCTAACCAAACTTTATGGTAGATGTAAAAAAGGCTCTAGTATTACAAAGCGTCGCCTAGATAAGACTGCAGTTCTTGCTAGTATGGCAAAATATTCTAAGGTAAAATATGGCAGAAAGATCGACGATGCAAACTACAAAGAAGTTCTTAACTGCTTAGGTTTGGCATTGCTAGAGCAAATACAAGATGACATCGATAGTACAAGTAAGCTCTACGATACAACAAAACGAGCATATTATTTTTCTGCAGAATATTTGATGGGTCGTGCATTAGGAAACAATCTGATTTCGCTTGGATTATATGATGAAGTAAAAGAAATTTTGGATCAACTGAATATTGATATCAATAGAGTAGAAGATGCGGAAGACGACGCGACGCTGGGCAATGGAGGTCTTGGTAGGCTTGCGGCATGCTTTATGGATTCTGGAGCATCATGTAACTTGCCGTTGATGGGCTATGGAATTCGATATAGCAATGGGTTGTTCAGACAGATCATTAAAGATGGCGCTCAGTATGAGATTGCCGATACTTGGGGTAGCGATCCGTTTAGCATCAGAAAAGACTATCTTGCAATTGACATTGAGTTTAATGGTGAAACTGTAAAAGCAGTGCCATATGATATGCCTATAATTGGATACGGAACTTATAATATCAATACGCTTCGTTTATGGCAAAGTGAGCCGATTGTAAGCTTCGACTTTACGCTGTTTAATGCGCAACGATATGATGATTCGGTACGCGAAAGATGTAGAGCGGAAGATATTTCTCGTGTACTATATCCAAATGATTCCAATTGGGAAGGGAAGCGTTTGCGACTTAAGCAACAATATTTCTTGGCAAGTGCGTCATTGCAAGATATTATAAGGAATCATAAAAAGAATCACGCGAGCTTGCAAGATTTTGATAAGTGGCATGTTATTCAGCTAAATGATACGCATCCAACGATTTCTATCCCAGAATTTATAAGATTGCTAGTAGATAAAGAGGGAATGGAATTTGACGTAGCATTGGGCATTGCTAGAAAAGTATTTGCGTATACAAACCACACTATTTTGCAAGAGGCGCTTGAGAAGTGGGATATCAACTTGCTTCGCGACCTGCTACCGAGAGTGTATGAGATTATACAAACTATAGATTATATATGTATGGAAGCGCTAGCTAACAAAAACTATAGTGACTATCAAATCCACAGCTATAGAATTCTAAAAGACAATAAAATTCATATGGCAAATCTTGCAATACACATTGGGTTCGCTGTAAATGGCGTGGCGGCTTTGCACACAAAAATTTTAAAAGAAACAGAGTTTGCGAACTGGTATTATCTATATCCGCAAAAGTTTCAAAACAAAACAAACGGAATCACGCCAAGAAGATGGATTCGTTACTCAAATCCAGAGCTTTCAAAGTATATTACAAAATTGCTTGGAAACCCAGAGTGGATAAAGGATCTGTCGCTGCTAAAAGGCTTGGAAGCGTATATGGAAGATGATATAGTACTTGACAAAATTATGCAAATAAAGCATCATAATAAGAAGGTGCTAGCAGCATATGTTTTGGAGCACGAGGGAGTGGTTGTTGACCCGGATTCAATATTTGACATTCAGGTTAAGCGTTTACATGAATACAAGCGTCAATTCCTAAATGCACTATATATTTTGGATCTATACTTTAGACTTAAAGATGACCCTACTCTTGATATTCCAAAAATTACGTTCTTCTTTGGAGCAAAGGCGTTTCCTGGATACGCAAGAGCAAAAGGCATCGTAAGATTTATTGGTGAAATTTCAAAACTAATCGATAGAGATCCGGTAGTAAAAGGTAGGATAAAAGTACTATTCGTTGAAAACTATCGAGTAACTTATGCAGAAAAGCTGGTTCCAGCAGCAGATGTTTCGAAACAAATTTCTACTGCAGGTAAGGAAGCATCAGGAACTGGAAATATGAAGTTTATGCTTAATGGAGCTCCAACATTTGGAACTTATGATGGCGCGAACGTTGAAATTGTGGCAGAGAGTGGCGAAGAAAATAACTTTATCTTTGGRCTACGYGTCGAAGATATAGAAAGAATACAAAATGGCTATGATCCTGTTAGAATTTATAACGAAAACCCAGATATTAAACGCGTGGTCAATGCACTGGTTGATGGAACACTAAACGACCACGGAACTGGCGAATTTGGTGCATTATATGATAGCTTAGTTAAGCAAGATGGGTGGAATCGTCCTGACGAATATTATATTTTAGGTGACTTCGAAGCGTTTAAAGAAAAAGAAGACGAAGTGTTTGCGGCGTACAAAGACAAGAGACATTGGGCTCAGATATGCTTAAAAAATATTGCAAATGCTGGAATTTTCTCAAGCGATCGTACGATTTTAGAATATGCAAAAGATATTTGGGAGATTACTCCTTGTCCTTTAAAAAAGAAATAAGAACTTAAAGAGGGGGCAACCTCTCTTTTTTTAATTGAGGTGTGTGTTGTATAAGAGAATTGTAAATGTAATAATAATTTTTGGACTGATATATATTTTTGTAGAATATATTTTTGGTCTGTTTGCTCCGTTTATCTTGGCATACTTAATTGCTTTTTTGCTAAATCCGTTTGTAAACATACTAAAGAAAAGATTCAATATACCGCGTGGAATGGGAACATTRCTATGTATGCTAACAATTTTGAGTGCATTAATATGGGGATTGGTGGAAGTTATTAAGAAGTTGATCAGCGAAGTKGTAGCTCTGAGTGAGTCGTTTCCGGCATATAAAGCAGAGTTAGAGGCAAAGCTGATAGAAATATCAGAAACATGGGCGATACCGTTGCCAGCAGGGTTTACCTCGATAGACGATATATTGGTTGAGTTGCTAAACTGGTTTTCGGATTCGCTGGCGCAGATTGTGCCGTTGGCATATGGAACAATAAAGTTTGTGCCATCAACGCTATTTTTTATGATAGTGATGTTAATAGCGACATTTTTTATAACGAAAGATTTTTACTTTTTGAGAAGATTTATGTATGCGCAAGTTCCTGATAATATCAGACCGCATATAGACAAGATGCAGATAGGATTGAAAACAGCATTTGGTGGCTATGTGAAAACACAGTTTATCTTGATGGGCGGAACATTTTGCATATGCTTTACAGGGCTTATGGTACTGAAGCGAGACTATGCGTTTTTGCTGAGTGTATGTATTGCAATATTCGATGCGTTTCCGGTGTTGGGAAGCGGAGCRTTTCTAATAACGTGGGGAGTGTATCATCTGATATTGGGAAATTGGTCGTTGGGGCTCTCGTTGCTGTCGATATATGGAATCATTGTAATAATGAGACAAGTTCTGGAGCCGAGAGTGCTTGCGGGGCAGATAGGAATGTATGCACTTGTGACAGTGATGAGTATATATATTGGATTGCAAGTGTTTGGTGCAATCGGAGTTTTTGTAGGGCCGATGATAGCGGTRTCAGTTCAAACATTACAAACGATGGGTATAATTCCAAAATTTAAAGAACCTTCTGGAGAGTAGAGGGAGGTTTTTTGTAGAAAATTGGAAAATTATTTATAATTTATGCTATAATAAGAGCTATGACAATCTTTGAGATTGCATTACCTAATTATAAAGGAGTTTTGTAGTAATGAAAATTGAATTTGAAGTTACCCCTGGTAGTTTTGATACAAGTGTTGAATCACTTCAAAAATATGAATGTCCCGAGTGGTTTAGAAATGCAAAGATAGGGTTTTGGTCACACTGGGGACCGCAGTCGGCTCCGATGTATGGAGATTGGTATGCTAGAAATATTTATATAGAAGGCCATGATCAGTATAAGTATCATCTAGAGCATTATGGGCATCCGTCTGAGTTTGGATACAAAGATATTATTCCGTTGTGGAAAGCAGAGAAATTTGACCCAGAATCGCTAGTGGCAAAATATAAAAAAGCTGGTGCAAGATACTTCGTTGCTTGTGCGGTACATCATGACAATTTTGATAACTGGAACTCGAAGCATCATAAATGGAATGCAGTAAATTATGGACCTAAGAAAGATATTATCAAGATGTTTAAAGATGCGGCGGACAAAGAAGGGCTGCCATTTGGCGTGACAGTGCACCATGAAAGAAGCTACTCATGGTTTAATACCAACAAGGGCGCAGATAAAGAAGGCAAATGGGCAGGGGTGCCATACGATGGCAACGATCCGGCATATGAAGATTTGTATTATCCTCCACATGAAGAAAATCATATGAGCTATCCGCATAATCCGAGCCAAGAGTTTGTTCAAGGCTGGTATGATAGGGTAAAAGATGTTGTGGAGCAATATGATGTAGACTTACTATACACTGATGGTGGCGTACCGTTTGGTGAAGTTGGTCGCGCTGCGATAGCAAATTTATATAATCACAGTGAAAAAACTCACAACGGAAAATGTGAGGCGGTATATAACTGTAAAAACTTTACGCTTAGCGATAAGAAGAAAGGCGGATTGCATTTTCATGGCGATTATTTTGAGGGCATCTGCGTAGAAGACTTAGAGAGAGGTGTGGTCGACGATATCAGAGATGAGCCATGGCAAACAGATACTTGTATTGGAAAATGGTTCTATAGAGTAGGGCAGCAATACAAGTCTGCAGCGTTCGTGATAAAAATGCTATGCGATATCGTTAGTAAAAATGGAAATCTATTGTTGAACATTCCTGTGAAGCCAGATGGAACATTAGATGAAACAGAAGAGAAGTTTATAGAAGATTTTGGCGCATGGATGGCGGTAAATGGGGAGGCAATATACGATACTCGTCCATTTGTAGTGTTTGGCGAGGGAAAAAAAGTTGAAAAAAATGAGTTTACTTCTTTCAATGAAAAAGAAATAGAAGGAGATGCGTCTCAGATTCGATTTACTGCAAAGCCGGGCGTTGTCTATGCCATATGCTTTGGATGGGCAGAAGAATTTTTGGTAAAATCCATAGATACGACTTATAAGGTTAAGAGGGTGAGTATGCTTGGTGCTGATGGTGAATTAGAATTTAAGCAAACTGCAGAAGGGCTTGTGGTAACATCTCCTGTCGCAAAACCATGTGAAGTAGCATATTCGCTAAAAATAGAAATAGAATAATTGGGGGCCTCCGTTTYAGGGGGCTCTTATTTGTACCAAAATTGTTGCATATAATTGAAAAGTAGATAATATGCTATATTATAGAGTATTTATAAGAGAAAGGGAGTGTTTACTAAATGCCGCCACCGCCACCACATAATAAGGCACAAGATCAGTATAGAATTGAGCCACCAAAAAAATTAAAAGAGGTACCAGCTTATGTAAAAGAGATGTTTGTTGCAATTACAGGGCGAATGTCATATATAATAAAATTGGTGTGGGAAGCAAATCCAGGAATTATTTTTGTAATGATGTTTATGACAGTGTTCAACGGACTGATGCCGGTTACGGGTTCGCTAATAGGAAAAGAGATTTTGAATGCATTGGCAAAGTCGTATACGCATGAGATTACAAGTTTTAATATAATTCTCTGGTTGTTAATGCTACAATTTGGATATTTGTTGCTAAAGAGTATTGTAGACCGCATATATGTTACCCTAACTAGAATCTCGGGAGAAGTAATTGGGAACCATATTAAAATTAAACTGATGATTAAGTCTAAAGAAGTAGATTTGGCAAGTTATGATAGTCCAGAATATTACTCAAAACTCGAAAATGCAACGCGTGAGGCGTCAAGACAGCCAATAAATGCCTTAACTTCAACGTTTTCTATTATTTCGACTGTTATTAGTATCGTAAGTTACATAATCGTTATACTTGCAATAGGAATTTTGCCGGCATTGGCTATTATAGCAATCGCAACGCCATCTACATTTATCAACTTTTATTTCAGAAAAAAGAATTTCAATTATATGTGGCGMAGTAGYACAGAGCGTCGTCAACTAAATTATTATTCGCAAATCGTAGTTAATAAAGACCTAATAAAAGAAATCAARTTGTTGGGGTTAACTGATACGTTTACTGATAAATATACAAATGTTTTTGATGTATATTATAAAGGYCTAAAAAAGCTAATTGTAGATGAGTGCAAATGGAATGTGGGCGCATCATTACTATCAACTTTGGTAAATTGTGTATTATTTGTGTATATAGCAAGAGGGGTTTTTGACGGCAACTACGAAATTGGTAACTATGCATTATATACTGGCGCGCTAAATGCGATCTCTGCAGGAATAGCAAAGCTGATCACAACTACCGCTTCTATCTACGAATGTACATTATTTATCAATAACCTAATAGACTATATGCAAGCAGAGCCAACAATAGTGCCTAGTATTTCGCCAGCGCGTAAGGTCGAGAGAGGCGTTGATCACAGAATAGTCTTTGAAAATGTATCATTTAGATATCCAGGAACAGAAGCCGATGTATTAAAAAATATCAATATAACAATTGACCCGCGGGACTCCATAGTGATCGTGGGGCTGAATGGTGCCGGGAAAACGACATTAATAAAATTACTTATGAGGCTATATGATCCAACAGAAGGGCGAATTATACTAGATGGGCATGATATAAAGGAGTATGAAATAGAGGGATTGTATAGTTTATTTGGAACGGTGTTTCAAGATTATGGCAAATACGCAGTGACAGTAAAAGAGAACATTGCATTTGGAGAGATATTAAAAGAAGTGATTGATGACGAAATTGAAGCGGCGGCGAAGCATAGTAATTCGAGCTCATATATAGAAACATTGCCACACAAATATGATACACCGCTGATGAGATATTTTGACGACAAAGGAACCGAGCTTTCGATTGGGCAATGGCAAAAATTAGCAATAGCACGATCATTTTATAGCGACAGCGATATCTTTATTTTAGACGAGCCAACTGCAGCGCTCGACCCTATGGCAGAGCAAGAAATCTTTAATCAATTTGATGAATTGAGAAGCGATAAAACCACGATTTTTGTATCGCATAGACTTTCGAGCGCAACTACCGCAACAAAGATTATGGTTATGAAATACGGCGAAATTATCGAGCTTGGAAATCATGCAGAGTTGATGGAATTAAAAGGAGAGTATCACACATTGTTTTCTACACAAGCGAATAGATATACCATCTCGTTGGATGAGCATAGAGATAATAGAGATAGAAGAGAGAAGCGTCGCCGTGGCAAAGGTCAATTTGCTGATGGAATGCCGAGAGATAGAAGAGATGGCAGAGATGGAAACAGTATGTTAGGAGAAGGTAATTTCGGAGGGGAAGGCAATAAAGGAAGTCGCACAGTAAATATATAAGTTAGTGAGGAGGGAGCAGAAGCCCTCCTATTTTTGTGTCTTTTTATAGATATAATGATAAAACATTATATTTAACATAAAGATATTTTTGATAAAATATAAAAAATGTTAAAATGATAAAAAATATGTTAAGAAGTGTATTGAATAAGTCGATCTATATTTATAGAACAATTTATTTTAGGAGGATGGATTATGCGAGTTAATGATATAGCACGTATGCAAATGTTTCAAGGTAGCATGGGAAATTTCAATTCAATAATGGGAATAGGCGCTAAAACACAAAAATTTCCTAATGTTATAAATCCGTTGAATAATAAAATGAATGCGAAGAGTAAGATGAATGTAGATAGTGAACTTTTAGATACAGAGGCATATATAAAGAAATTAGCGGCGCAAAGACCAGATTTGGATTGGAGTATGTGTATTAACGGGAAAGATCCTAGTAGCTATCAAAAAATTATAAAGGTATCAGATGAGGCCAAAAGACAAATGATAGATATTGTTCACAGAGAATTTACTGAGGGAAGAGGATTTACTGATGGAGAAGAATTGAGTCAGGCATATAAAGATTATAGAGAAACGATTGAACCAGAGACAAGACTGTCTGCTACATATACTTTGGCTCAATTTAGAAGAGAAGCAATTAAGCTATATAGAGAAAAAATTGATTCTCATTATCCAGGTTGGAAGAGTGGCGACTATTTTGATGAATCTATTTTAGACGATTTTGACCCGTGGGAACAATTAACATCATCCTCGTCTGCATTCGCATCTTCATCCTCATCTTCATCCTCGTCTGTTTCGATAGATGTAAAAATATAATGATAAAAGAAAAGAGTAGATATCTATTAGGTATCTACTCTTTTTATGCTGCTGTTAATAACGATTGACAACTTTCATTGCGATCTTTGCCCAACGAGCGAGCCTGTTTGGATCATTTTTTAATGTGGAAACGTCTTTTAACAAAAATTCTACACGCAAACCATGGCTCTTGGCAATCTCGCAGGTCTCTATGAGGTCTTTTTCGATAAAGGCTTCATCAAAGTCTGGCATGGCTAAGAATGCTGGCGAAGGCTTATTTGACATAATGAATTTTGGGTTGAGATTTGCGGCAAAGTTTTTCTTGTCGCTCCAAGGACTGCAGGAGATTTTGCGTAAATTTGGAATCGTTTGAACAATGTCAAGTCTGTCATCGAGTCGCTCACAGCAGCCATAGTAGATCATGCCAAATTTTTCTGCTATCTTAGAAATATAGGGAATTTCAAACTCGGCTGTAACGGCTGGAGAAGTGCTACTAAATAGCTGAGCCATCGTGAACGTCCAAGCATTTTTCGTTACTGGTTCTTTGGTGGAAACAAAATCTGGAAGAAGCTCATCGGTATATGCGGGAGAGCAATGGCAATAATTGTTTGATACACTTGCTAATTGTAGCTTATTAATTTGCTCAAAGCCAGATAACGTAACATTGGTAAGCCTATCCATTAGTGCGTGCAAAAGTTCAGGATTGTCGATTAGCTGATAGTATATTTCTTCGACACCCATCAGCTCTGTTAATACATCCCATAACGATGTACGAATATATGCGCCACCCTCTTGGTGGATAGGGATGATGTCGCCGATCATGGCAGTAACAAGGTCTAGACGCTCTTTGGATAGATTGCGGTCGCAAGAAACTGTGACATCTTTAATCTTTGCAACATCCTCAAGGTCCTGAAATTGATTTATATATGAGTGTGACTGTACGCTGTTTTGTGGATCGGTAGCAAGCAATGTTTGCTGAACATTAGGAGCGTATCTACTAACTGTTGCTGCAAAAGGGATTTTAAGAACGGGTTCAAGAGGCATATCGGTTTGATGATGATTCCATCTATAAATTTCTCGTCTAAAAAATACTTCTACATGATTGCGCAAAAACTTATCTTCACATTGCAGCTTCAAAAAGTCATTTTTGCTAGTGAGTTCATTCCAAGGCAGCTGAAAAATGGTCACCAATGGACGAGTGTTATCGCCCCGGTTGAATGCTTTGATTAAGTCTAGAGTTTCTCTCTGAATAGGAAGTGTGGCAATGTCCATATATTGCGTTGCAAGTTGACGTAAAATCGCTTTATCTGACATAATATAACTCTCCTTCAAAATAAATTTTATATTGAAAGATAAGTATAGCATATTTGTGCGATGTGGCAAGAGGTGCGCGAAGTTTTGTTGGCTATTAACGAAGAAGATATTCCTCTAGCGTAATGCCAGCTTCGTAAATTTCTGTTGCTACATCACCTACATATCGATAATGCCACGGTTCATAGTTGATGCCTGTAATATGTGACTTTCCCTCAGGGTATCTCAAAATAAATCCAAATTTATGCGCATTATTGGCAAACCAGACATAGACTTCATCGCTGGTAGAGTTTACCCAGTCGCCGCCAATATCAACTGCAATGGCRATTTCGTGCTCGCTAGTTCCGGGAAACGCAACCCAACCGCTGGTAAGATCTCTTGCTTGTTCGAGAGTAGAGCCTTGAGAAAGATACATGTTAATGCGCTCATCGTATAATTCCTGTTGTTCTGAGTGTGAGCGATACCCGCTATTGACTCTAGGAAATATTCCTTCGGCGCGAGCAGTATCAAACATGAGTTGTAATGAAGGATATATTCTTTTATCTACCTTGTTGCCGTTAGATAATGTAACGAATTCGAGAAGGTAGTCGGCGGGTACGGGGTTTGCGGCATTGATCAGAATCAGCTCCCAACTCTGAGCTACGGGGGCGGTAATGGAGAAGAGTTCTGGTGTTGCGGCAGAAAGCATTGCTGTTCCAGCAATAGGAAAAATGGTGGCATATAAAAATATAGATGATACTAATAACTTTTGCATAAATACCTCCTAAATGATCTTCTATAATCATTGTATTGCGGAAAAGGAAAAAAATGTATATTTGAAATAAAATAATGCAAGGAGAGTATCTAAGCGTATTGCAGGAGCCGATGCGGTTGCCGTAACGGTGGTAAAAAAAGTTTATTACTTTCTGAATGTAAATCTGACATCATTGTAGTCATCAGAAGCTGGAGCAGTGAGGATGTCGTAGTTTGTATTRCTGATGGACCCCGAGTAGTTAGAATCTAGAAGAGTTGCTTGAATTAAGTTTAGCGCGGCATCGACATCTGAGAGGCCTAATTGCGTTAGAGCAGCAGAGATCATCGCAGCTTGGGGGGCTGTAAGGCCGGTCTGGTCTGCTATAACGGTGGTAAAAAAAGTTTATTACTTTCTGAATGTAAATCTGACATCATTGTAGTCATCAGAAGCTGGAGCAGTGAGGATGTCGTAGTTTGTATTGCTAATGGACCCCGAGTAGTTAGAATCTAGCAGAGTTGCTTGAATTAAGTTTAGCGCGGCATCGACATCTGAGAGGCCTAATTGCGTTAGAGCAGCAGAGATCATCGCAGCTTGGGGGGCTGTAAGGCCGGTCTGGTCTGCTATAACGGTGGTAAAAAAAGTTTATTACTTTCTGAATGTAAATCTGACATCATTGTAGTCATCAGAAGCTGGAGCAGTGAGGATGTCGTAGTTTGTATTGCTAATGGACCCCGAGTAGTTAGAATCTAGCAGAGTTGCTTGAATTAAGTTTAGCGCGGCATCGACATCTGAGAGGCCTAATTGTGTTAGAGCAGCAGAGATCATCGCAGCTTGAGGGGCTGTAAGGCCGGTCTGGTCTGCTCTAAAATAGTCTGAGGATATAGCAACTTGGACGACGGTAGCATCTTGGAGTTCCACATTAATTCTCATATTGGCATCGTCAGTTATTTCGTTGTATTGCAACAAAGTGCGTTGATCACCGAGATAAATATTGGCTAACGCAAAGGTGTCTTGTAATAATAGATTGTTTAGTACACTGATATCTGGATCGGCAACTTTAAATTCGACGACTATAGTGACGCGCTCCGCATCGAAGTTGATAATGTGGATGCGAAAATCGTGTGTATGGTAGATTGCATAGGGCGAAGCGAGGTCTGCTGTGATGCCTAGCAGATTTGCAATTGCGTCAAGATCATCAGATGCCAAGGAAAAAGAGGAGTAGCCTTCGTAGTAGAGGCCTTTATATATGTCGATATTATGAGAATCGGCAAACTGGTGTATCCTATTTTGAAGCTCATAGGGATCTTGGTCGCTAGTATATTCAACAATGCCGTTGGGATGTTGCAGAGTGAAGCTATAATCGAACATCGAGTTGCGGTTTGTGTTAGCTGCGAGAACAGTGCGTGTAGTATATAAATTATAGGAGTTGATACCGAGAGAAATTACAGTTAATCCTAAAAATAATGTTATCCATTTCATAGTGATCTACACCTCGCTTTCTAAATCTTTGCGTATAATTTTACTGATGAAGAGGTATCCAGCGATGGCAAATACTGCGGATAAAATCAGGTGCATGATACCAGTTATTTGACCAAACAATATTGAATAGTAGAATGGCAATAACGCAAAACACAATGTAAACATTATTTTTAGAGTTGCATCAAGCCATTTGGAACAAGTGAAATGGCTAAATCTGGTAAATCCTACTATATTAACCAAGTGTAGCGAAAGACTAATCAATAAGAGACAGGTGAAAATTAGAGAGACTTCTTCAAAACTCAATCTATGAACACGGACCCAGACAAAAGATGCTTCATCATACGCAATGGGTGTTTTGTCAATAGCAAAAATATATGTTTGAACTATAGATTGATAAAAATTTTCGAGCTGATTTTGAAAAGCGTAATGCGAGAACCGTTCATGTAAGTAACCTAAAAGATATGGTACGGCGCAAGCACTACAAAACGTAATGATGATAGCGGCACCAGCACGTTTTATCAGCATCTGTCCTGCAACAAAAAACAAATAGACTGCAACCATATTTAATGTGAATCGAAAAGTCATCGACACTATGCTAAATACGTTATACGCATCGGCAAGAGTTTCGCCACCCGGCAATACAGCCCAAAGTTCGTTGGATATTGGAAGTGTATAAAGATATGTGCCAACCAAAAATGAGGTAAAAATTATTCCGGCAACAGCAATGATCGACACCCCTGCTATCATTTTGGAGATGAGAATTGTCTTTGCGGTAAATGGCAATGACAAAATAAATTCGGAGATAGTGGAATCCTTAAYATCTCGAAACTGGGTGTATACTATAGCGATTACAAATATAATTATCAATAATTGATGATCACKTATCAGATAGTAGAAGTCGTTATGAAGATCTGGGCGTGCCACATAATTGCTAATATATTGTAATTTGAGATTTGATCCCAAAAGCATTGCGGAAGTGCCTATAAGAACAGAGCCTATTAGAAAGATTAATATAAACGTAGTTAAGTTTTTAAATTCGTGCTTCAGTAGCGTCTTCATTGTAACCTCCAGTCTCAATTTGCTTAGATTTGGTAAAAATTATGCTTAAACAGGTAAAAATAACCAAAATATAAATGATATTGCAGAAGATATTGTTGGATCTGAGAAAAAAGATATCGGTAAAATCGATATAAAACAAATTTTGTAATAAAAAGATAATGGCAAAGGTCGCAGAAAAAACTAGCGAGGTCATTAAGATGGAGTTCACCCTGCCTGTGTTAAAAAATTGTCCGGTAGCAAAAATGAGATATACAGTAAAGCATCTCAAAGCGGATATAGCCACAATGAAAATGAGAGAAAAAGACATTAGAACCAATTCGATTATGGCCGCYGCACCAGCTAATTGAGAAAACTCGGTTGCATAGTTAAAATATGCAAAGGCGAGAATGCTGACAGCAATTATAGCGGTTGCGACAAAAAATATGGTAGTGGCCGAAATTTTMGCTGAAACAGATCGCCAAGAAGCAGGGGTAATCTGAAAAAATACGAGCACAATGATGGTCAACATAATATAAGGCTCGGTTGAATCTAAAATCCATATTACTGCCACAGGAAAGTTTGCAGTTTTGTACGTAACGATAGCATTGCTCGACCAGATGGCTAAAGCAATCAGCCAAAAGGCAGCAGGGACAAGGAAAGCGCAAAGTTTTTTAAGTTCTTGCATAATTAATGAAGTCATAGAAACCTCCTATATAATAAAAATATTAGAATCACCCTCTGCAGCTGAGCTAGAATCTTAATCGGCAACGGCAGCTGAGCTAGAATCTACATCAGCATCTGGAGCTGAGACAGAATTTTCATTGGCATCTGCAGTTGAGCTAGAATCTTCATCGGCAACTGTAGCTGAGCTAGAATTTTCTTCATCAGTATCTGCAGCTGAGCTAGAATCTTCATCGGCAACGGCAGCTGAGCTAGAATCTTAATCGGCAACGGCAGCTGGGATAGAATCTTAATCGGCAACGGCAGCTGAGCTAGAATTTTCTTCATCAGTATCTGCAGCTGAGCTAGAATCTACATCAGCATCTGGAGTTGAGGTAGAATTTTCATCGGCAACAGCAGCTGGGATAGAATCTTCATCGGCAACGGCAGCTGCGCTAGAATCTTCATCGGCAACGGCAGCTGAGCTAGAATCTACATCAGCATCTGGAGTTGAGGTAGAATTTTCATCGGTAGCCGCAGCTGAGGTAGAATTTTCATCGGCAACAGGAGCTGAGGTAGAATTTTCATCGGTAGCCGCAGCTGAGACAGAATTTTCATTGGCATCTGCAGCTGGGATAGAATCTTAATCGGCATCTGGAGCTGAGGTAGAATTTTCATCGGTAGCCGCAGCTGGGATAGAATCTTCATCGGCAACAGGAGCTGAGACAGAATTTTCATCGGCAACGGCAGCTGAGCTAGAATCTTCATCAGCATCGGTAGCTGAGGTAGAATTTTCATCGGCAACAGCAGCTGAGCTAGAATCTACATCGGCAACGGCAGCTGAGCTAGAATCTTCATCGGCAACAGGAGCTGAGGTAGAATTTTCCATCGGTAGCCGCAGATGAGCTAGAATCTTCATCAGCATCGGTAGCTGAGGTAGAATTTTCATCGGCAACAGCAGCTGAGCTAGAATCTTCATCAGCATCTGGAGCTGAGGTAGAATTTTAATCGTTAGCCGCAGCTGAGCTAGAATCTTCATCGGCAACTGTAGCTGAGCTAGAATTTTCTTCATTAGTATCTGCAGCTGAGCTAGAATTTTCTTCATCAGTATCTGCAGCTGAGCTAGAATTTTCTTCATCAGTATCTGCAGCTGAGCTAGAATTTTCTTCATCAGTATCTGCAGCTGAGCTAGAATTTTCTTCATCAGTATCTGCAGCTGAGCTAGAATTTTCTTCATCAGTATCTGCAGCTGAGCTAGAATCTCCATCAGCATCTGGAGCTGAGACAGAATTTTCATTGGCATCTGCAGCTGAGACAGAATTTTAATTGGCAACTGTAGCTGAGGTAGAATTTTCATCGGCAACGGCAGCTGGGATAGAATCTTCATCAGCATCTGGAGCTGAGACAGAATTTTCATTGGCATCTGCAGCTGAGCTAGAATCTTCATCGGCAACGGCAGCTGAGCTAGAATCTTCATCGGCAACTGCAGCTGAGCTAGAATCTTCATCGGCAACGGCAGCTGAGCTAGAATCTCCATCGGCAACTGTAGCTGAGCTAGAATCTTCATCGGCAACGGCAGCTGAGCTAGAATTTTCATCGGCAACAGCAGCTGAGACAGAATTTTCATCGGCAGCCGCAGCTGAGCTAGAATCTTCATCGGCAACGGCAGCTGAGCTAGAATTTTCTTCATCAGTATCTGCAGCTGAGCTAGAATTTTCTTCATCAGTATCTGCAGCTGAGCTAGAATCTCCATCAGCATCTGGAGCTGAGACAGAATTTTCATTGGTATCTGCAGCTGAGCTAGAATCTTCATCAGCATCTATAGCTGAGACAGAATTTTCATCGGTAGCCGCAGCTGGGATAGAATCTTAATCGGCAACTGTAGCTGAGCTAGAATTTTCTTCATCAGTATCTGCAGCTGAGCTAGAATTTTCTTCATCAGTATCTGCAGCTGAGCTAGAATTTTCTTCATCAGTATCTGCAGCTGAGCTAGAATCTTCATCGGCAACTGTAGCTGAGCTAGAATTTTCTTCATCAGTATCTGCAGCTGAGCTAGAATCTTCATCGGCAACAGGAGCTGAGGTAGAATTTTAATCGTTAGCCGCAGCTGGGATAGAATCTTCATCGGCAACAGGAGCTGAGGTAGAATTTTCATCGGTAGCCGCAGCTGAGCTAGAATCTACATCAGCATCTGTAGCTGAGCTAGAATCTTCATCGGTAGCCGCAGCTGAGCTAGAATTTTCATCGGCAACAGGAGATGAGGTAGAATTTTAATCGTTAGCCGCAGCTGGGATAGAATCTTAATCGGCAACAGGAGCTGAGATAGAATTTTCATCGGCAACAGGAGCTGAGGTAGAATTTTCCATCGGTAGCCGCAGCTGAGGTAGAATTTTAATCGTTAGCCGCAGCTGGGATAGAAT
Organism: Candidatus Epulonipiscium viviparus; assembly: GCF_000171335.1. Taxonomy (GTDB): domain Bacteria; phylum Bacillota; class Clostridia; order Lachnospirales; family Cellulosilyticaceae; genus Epulonipiscioides; species Epulonipiscioides viviparus. The sequence goes on along the minus strand of NZ_ABEQ01000011.3, from coordinate 2,443 downwards.
CTTCATCAGCATCTGGAGCTGAGCTAGAATCTCCATCGGCAACAGCAGCTGGGATAGAATCTTCATCAACATCTAGAGCTGAGCTAGAATCTTCATCGGCAACGGCAGCTGGGATAGAATCTTCATCAGCAACTGTAGCTGAGCTAGAATTTTCTTCATCAGTATCTGCAGCTGAGCTAGAATCTCCATCAGCATCTGGAGCTGAGCTAGAATCTACATCAGCATCTGGAGCTGAGACAGAATTTTCATTGGCATCTGGAGCTGAGATAGAATCTACATCAGCATCTGGAGCTGGGATAGAATCTTCATCGGCAACAGGAGCTGGGATAGAATCTTCATCAGCATCTGGAGCTGAGCTAGAATCTTCATCGGCAACGGCAGCTGAGCTAGAATCTCCATCGGCAACTGTAGCTGAGCTAGAATTTTCTTCATCAGTATCTGCAGCTGAGCTAGAATTTTCTTCATCAGTATCTGCAGCTGAGCTAGAATCTCCATCAGCATCTGGAGCTGAGACAGAATTTTCATCGGCAACAGGAGCTGAGGTAGAATTTTCATCGGTAGCCGCAGCTGAGGTAGAATTTTCATCGGCAACCGCAGCTGGGATAGAATCTTCATCGGCAACAGGAGCTGAGGTAGAATTTTCATCGGTAGCCGCAGCTGAGGTAGAATTTTCATCGGCAACCGCAGCTGAGGTAGAATTTTCATCGGCAACCGCAGCTGGGATAGAATCTTCATCGGCAACAGCAGCTGAGCTAGAATCTTAATCGGCATCTGCAGCTGAGCTAGAATCTTAATCGGCATCTGGAGCTGAGGTAGAATTTTCCATCGGTAGCTGCAGCTGAGACAGAATTTTCATCGGCAACCGCAGTTGAGGGAGTAAGCCAAATTATAGCATACGAATATGTAGTTGCGACGAATGTAGTAGGGGAAGCGGGGCGTTATAGGAGCTAGTTTTTGTTGGCATAGACGAAGATTTCTTCTAGAGTCATTGGCAGCTCCTCCAAGAGGTTGGCGCCGATAGCTTTGATTTTGGCTTCGATATGAGGCAGGTTGTTGGTGACGATGTAATGTACACTGCCGATAGTTTGGATGTCGAGAATTGCTGTATCGGCTGCAAATGAAGAGAGGTCAATGGGGGTTGTGAATATTACTTGCAGCTTTTTTATTTGATTTTGATGTTCGTTGAGTAGGGTATGTGTATTGAGTTTGCCGTGATTAATGATTGTGATGTTGTCGCAGAGAGCGTTGAGTTTGCTTAAATGATGCGATGAAATTAGCACGGTCATTTGGTTGGTGTTGACTTCTGTAATGATAAAGTTTAGGACATCGTTGATTGCAATGACATCGAGACCAGAGGTGGGTTCGTCTAGTACGAGTACTTCTGGGCTTCGCGATAAGTTTAGCATGATCGACAGTCTCATTTGCATTCCTTTTGAGAGCGAGTTGATGCGACTGTTTAGAGGAAGTTGCATCTTGTCGTTGTAGACGGCGAATTTTTTTATACTAAATTTGGGATATATTTCGGAATAAAATTTGATGAGCGCGTTGACCGTGTAATTTTTGAAGAAACGATTTCTGTCGGCAACGTAACCGATGCGAGCCTTGACAGCAGGATTTTCGAAAACGGGTTCTCCAAAGACTTTGATCTGGCCAGAAGTGAGCTCGTGAATACCAACCAATGCTTTGATAAGAGTTGTTTTGCCTGAGCCATTGACACCGATTAGACCGTGGATACGACCTTTATCTACATTGAAAGAAAGATTATCGATAGCTTTATGTTTGCCATAGAATTTAGTGGCGTTGGTTATTTCTATTATCATGGCGTATGCCTCCTTTTAGAGATTGCTGTATATTTATGAAGGTTTTAGGTCATTTTCATTATATCCTGTAAAGTTCGATTTTATGCATAATTAGAAAAGCGGCGTTGTAAGTGCGCGAAATTGGGTTTTAATGGAGCATTCGTTACCATAAATTTACTTAGCAGCCGTTTTGTGACATATGATATAATGAAAAAAAAAGGGAGGTTGTATCAATGAAAATATTAAATCCGATGCCTTTAATTAGAGGATTGTTGTTGTCGATGATATCGATGTGTATAGCGTTAGTAATTGTATTTCCAGAAATAAGAAATTGGTTTATAATAAACCAGGAGGTAATTTTAAATAACATGTTAATAGGAATATCCATATTGCCTGTATTTATGATTGTTGTATTAAAAGATGCAACAAATTGGTATAAAAAATTTTCGTCGTGGTTTACATTTATACTGTCTGGATGCGCAATAGTGGCGACGGTCTTGTATAGTACATATGGTTGGACAGCAGATGAAATGACRGCGGTGGTGGATACATGGATCAGCTTCGTGCTTTTGGAAAGGCAATGAACTTTTAGCGGGGAGATGGTGGCCTATAGTATATGGCAGAGTTGTTCTATTTTAGAAAGT
>NZ_ABEQ01000012.3 GCF_000171335.1 Candidatus Epulonipiscium viviparus | reverse complement strand
ATTAGTTGGATGCAGTGGAAACGACTCCACAGAAACTGTTGCACCTACAGAAATTACTGCACCCACATCAGAAGCGAGTGTGCCCGTTCGCGATCTTGGAGGTCTAGTCGTTACAATTGCAAGTTGGGCAGAAGTTAAGGAGCCAGAAGTTAAGGCCAACGCATACGATGAAGCGCTCTGGGAATACCGCAATGAAATGATGGAAAAGCATAACTTTAAATTCGAAGAACTTGCACTCACCAAATGGAACGAAACTTTGGAGCTCTTTTCAACCTCTACCCTAGCTGGCGAACCTGCTGCGGAGATTTTTAGATTTCAATCCAATTATCAAGCATCGGCAATAAATAGTGGTCTTGCATATGATTTAACAAAAGTTGAAAGCATTAATTTAGACGACCCAATATGGCATGAGCAAGTAATCGAAATGTCCACTGTTGGCGATGCCGTATATGGTATTGCAGTAGAATTTGAACCTAAAATGGGTCTATACTTCAACAAAAGATTGTTCGAAGAAGCTGGTCTTGACCCCGATTTATTATATGATCTACAAGCAAGCGGTGAATGGACCTGGGATAAATTATGGGAAATTTCAGAGAARCTCACTCGCGATACAGACAATGATGGTGTAAACGATGTCTATGCACAATCTTTAAATTTATCCAGATTATTCCATATAGCAACTCTGTCCAATAACGGCAGCTACGTTGGTMGAGATGAAGATGGCAAATATTTTATCAATCTTTCATCGCCAGAAACTATGGAAGCCTTCACTTGGGCAGCAGATTATATAGCGCAAGACTTCGATTTGTATCCTGAAAATTGGGCAGGCATCGATCAATTGTTTCTCAATGCTAAAGTTGCTATGCACATAGGCGACGAATGGCAAGCTGCTAATTTCAATCGCGAAATGGAAGACGATTTTGGTTTCGTATGCTTTCCTAAAGGCCCTCGTGCAACAGATTATGTTGTGGGTATGAGCGACGCCACATGGGTTATCCCAAACACATTCAGCCCAGAAGAAGTTGAAGACATTATGTTTGCTCTCGAATTGTGGAACACGCCTCCTCCAGGATACGACGGACCAGATGATTGGATGACCCCGTTCTATCCATCATATAGAGATGAGCGCGCAGTCGAGGAAACCCTTGCGATCATGTTCAACCCTGCAAACGCAAAAATCGATTATCAAAATTTCATTGCAGGCAGCGTAAAAACCGATGGTGTCGCAAGCGATGTGTATTGGAGAAGCAAAACTCCAGCCGAATCTGTAGAATCGATGACTCCTATCTGGCAAGTTGAAATTGACAAATTGAATGCAGCGGGGAACAAGTAAGCACCCTCAGTTGCTATATTTTACAATCTTATAAAAAGAGGAAACCGTTATGAAAAAATCAGTAGCAAGTTTTTTCGCTGCCATGTTGTTAACTGGATGCGTTTCTCCTATTGAAACAGCAGAAAAACAAATCCAGGAAGCCCTCACAAAATTTGAAGCAGATAGCAATGCGATGTTAGAAGAAGCCAAAGAGAGATTTCAAGCTGTTGCCGATGAAGCATCTACGCAAACCGAAATTATCGCAGAKGAACCACTCGAATCAACGGAATATCCCGTGTATCCCATTGAAATGCCTTAAAATAAAGAAGTTTGGTAAAATACATCCAACCGTTATGTATATTATCGTTGCAAATAGTTAATAATCTAGTTGAAAGATAATTACGAATTAATTATTAACAATATATGTTATTTTAAATACAACAGTTATTTCGTAATTATCTTATTATAACTGGGCCAAAAATGCCCTAGCAAAATCATGAGGTAAAATTATGGTTAACAGATTAATTAACTCTCCAAACAATCTAGCAACAGTAGATTATACGCCAATTTTTACAGAAATTACAAATCATTTAAACCAATTAAAAACTAATAAAATCGATAAAAACATAAAATTAACACATATTTCTAATATAAGTGAAATCGTTGCCCGAAAATTGGGCGACAAAAATGTATTGCACAATCTAAGTATAGATGATAGTCTCCAACCGGGATACCTTACACTAAATCATAAAGATTACAACGCATTTGCTACTGCAGTCCAAAAATTATACAAACAAATTGAAGTGCCAACAACCACTCAGTTTACTCCTTTAAAGGCCTTAAAAGATTTTAGTAATCAACAATTTAATTTTGGCTTAAAATACTCTTTTGCGGATCGAACACTTAACAAAAAAGTTATTTCATTTGATCAAAATTCAGCCTTAAGCGAACGATTGAGAGTCGATAGTGTAGAAATTCAAATTAATATCGACGAAGTAGAAAAACATTTTAAAGAAAATTTAACCACCTTATTAAATAGGGAAATCGATGATGCCGACTTACTAATCGATCAAATCAACAAAGTTAATCAAAATAAGGGTGGAGTCTCAGATATTATTGAAATATTAAATGACAAATCTTTGGCACGCATTAATCGAACAATATCCTTTTTATATTTAGACTACTTATTACTAAACTATAAAGGATCTAAGACCGACTCCAAGTATATTTGGACCCAAGCATATATGTCGAGGTTTAAACTACTTGAGGAATATTTGCACAACTTATCTTTTGAAACAGATGATAAGAAAAAAGTTTATATTAATATGCAAGAATACGATTTGTGCGACTTACTTTGTCAGGGCAACGCTTTTGATTCGGTGCCATTTATTGGTAAAGTCGAAGGAATCTTATCTGAAGATAGGTCAAAACGAAGAAAAGTATTTAAAATGGCGCTGAAAATGAAGATGAATGGCGTAGTACAAACTGATGGACGTGGATTTTCATCATTARAATATCATTTAAATGTTATGAAAGATAATCTCCAATCAGGCCACGTAGATAAAGCATTAAAAAAGTTGTTTTTATTTTCGTTCTTGATGGTTAACTTGGAAAATCCAACTTATGATCCTGTACAAAAATGGCTAATCCTTAAACAGMAACTAGAAAATGGACAAATTAATGATATGATAGATCGCTTAAATAGCTATTTTCATGATAAGACTAAAGGYCAAAAGTATATAAAAGCTATCGAAGAAATATTGACTAACTTGTTAAAATACAGGGCAGCGAGTTTACCTCTTCCTCACAAAGTATATCATCGAAATCTTATTTTGTACAAAGGAATTTTGGGAGATATCGAAGGAACAAATTTTTTGCGACCAGTATCCTTTCGTACCGAATATTTACAAAATGTGTCTATATTACCTCCTAGTGATTTAAACGAMGCCACACTGCTCAATATGCCGCTTACCATAATCATTCAAAGCCAAAGCTTATATGAAACAGATCAAGAGGAAACAACAAGATTGCAGTATATAAATGAAAACATGAACGTCTTGCCTATAATATTTTATCCGAATTTTTCGGACTATTCTCAGCGAAAAGATTTATCACGCCTAGAATCTAGTCTCCAAAATATTTATAATATAAAAATTCCATACACAATTAATTCGGCATTTGTTAAAAATAGAATTTACAACATAACTTATATCACTTTAGTTTATTTATGGTTATTGAAATATTTATCTATCATAAAACAACCTCGAAATTTATATATTCCTTTAATGCGGATTCATTATGATAAACAAGATGAAGAATCTGGAAAATGCATACGCAATATTGTAAAGATCTTTGAGCATATGCTAAATAACAAGTATCGTGCGATGTCTCAAGGTTTTAAGTACGACGTTTCCAAAAATAACTTTATGTATAATAATGCAGTTTCATCGATGTATGTGGGGCTTCCCAAAAAGTTTATAATGCAAGGATTGCCTGTTTTAGACAAAATAGCAATTTTGATTATAACAAGCCGAAAAACAGACTATTCATTTAAAAATGATGAAGACTCAAAATCCACAAGCTTCAGTCTAATTTTGGGCGAAGTTATTTTATTTACCAAAGCTGCAGATGGTACTGTAACTTATGATGCGTTTAAAACTTTTGAAGACTATTATAGAGAATATGATTTATTTCAAAAACCAGATGTTCTTACAGATATTATTACTGAATTGTATTACATGGATTACAAAGATATTATTTATGTTTCTAGAGCACCTTATACTAGCACAATTAATATAACATCCAAAATCGAAAATATGTTTTTCATGAATGAATCAGTCATAGAAAATATTATAGGCAACAAAAAAGATTTAACGATATATCCTATGTATTTTGAACAATTTATGGCCACAGATTATTATACTAATCGCACAACAGAAGCGTTATATATAAGTGATACCCAAGAAATTGACAAACATCTAACTAATGACAATAAAGGTGTTGCAGGTATATTAAATTTATATTCCGGAAAATTAGTAGGCAACAAATCTGATAAGGGTACAAGGAGATATAGAAGCGTAATTATTTATTCTGCTTTATGCAATATGTATAGTAATAAACAACTCAATGCTGGAATTTTTGAAGGATTAGTTAAAAATAACCGCTTAAAACAAGGTATCGTTCAAACACTTATTATGCTACATTATGCTAGATACGAATCTAGTGCACAGAACATTACCATTAAAATTAATCCGTATAATAGGCTGATAGGAGATGATGGAGTGGGGGCTAGAAGCATTTTAGAATTTACTGAAAGTCCTAGATTTAATGCATTAGGCTACCTTACTGATATAAAAAAAATTTTGAAAATACGATAAAAGAGAGCTGCCTAAACAACCCCTTCAAAATGCACCTGAGATGATTCGAACATCCGACGCACGGTTTAGGAAACCGACGCTCTATCCCCTGAGCTACAGATGCATAACCGATGTTTATAGCTTATCCGATGTTGGACAACTTGTCAAGCCCGTTTTCACAAAAAATTCATTTTATGGCTAGAATGGTGTTTGAACATGCTGTATAATGAAAAAAAACATCAAAGGAGAATGACATGGAATTTATATTTGAAATGCCTACCAAAGTTGTAGCMGGTGCAAACTGCATTGTTACACACAGCGAACTATTAAGAAGAGGTAAGACCGCATTGATAGTAACAGGAAAATCTTCTGCCAAAAAAAATGGTGCCTATGCAGATGTCGTTGCGGCACTGACCAAAGAAAAAATTACGCATATATTATTTGACCAAGTAGAAGAAAATCCTTCATTAGAAACGCTGGAGCGGGCAAAAAACATGGCTGCCACTGCGGATTTTGTGATAGGAATTGGTGGTGGATCGCCTCTCGATGCCGCAAAGGGTATTGCAATCATGTTGAAACATCCAGACATAGGAGCAGATAATTTGATAGGCGGCGAAAAGTTGGACGCCGTTCCAGTTATTGCTGTTCCAACTACAGCAGGAACGGGTAGTGAAGTTACGCAATACGCTATTTTCACCGATCACAAGCGTAAGACAAAAATTAATTATGGACATAAAGTATTTCCAGAAGTCGCGTTTTTGGATGCTACGTATATGCTAAACATGCCTTTAGGAATTACAAGATACACTGCTCTAGATGCATTAAGTCATTTAGTCGAAAGTTATTTAAATACAAAATCTAATGCAATGAGCGAAGTGTACGTCAGAATGGGCTTAGAATTACTAGCAACATGCTTCAAACCACTGCTATCTGGCAATTTATCCTTAGAAATTCGCCAAAAACTATTGCTGGCCTCTACCTATGGCGGTATAGCAATTGCTCAGACGGGCACATCGTTACCTCACACTTGCGGATACAGCCTGACATACTACGAAAACATGCCCCATGGCGCATCTAACGCTATTTTGTACCGCGCGTATTTGCAATCATTTGAAAATCAGGAACGAGTAAACGATATTTTACAGTGGCTAAATCAAGCGAATATAGATGAGTTGGGTGATATAATCGAGCTATTACTTGCAGAGTATAAAATTCACTGCCTAGAACAAGATCTCAAAAAATATACCGATATCACATTTTCTAATAAAGCGAAATTGACTAATCATCCAGAAAACGCAACTTGGGATATGATTTTTGAGATATATAAGAAAAGTGTACTATAAAAAATGGAGGGCATCAAATCCCTCCACTACCAGTTCGTTACTATTTTAAATTCAACGCGACGCGATTTTATGTGATCTTCTAATCCCGTTTTGGGGTCAATTATTGGACGGCTAGACGAAAGTCCGTTGGCAGTCATGTTTGCTATTAACCAATCTCTATATGGAGCAGAAGAGGGAAGATTTATCACATATTCTAGCACCTCTCGAGTTCTATCTTGCGAAAGCTCCATATTGTTAAAATATGCCTTGTTTACGTCAATCTGATTGCCCCACTCAGTAGAGGTGTGTCCCTCTATGCGGATTTCTTTGATAACTTCTTTATAATTGTTATAGATCAAATCTAAATATATTGGAAAAAACTTATCCAATATACTTTTAAACGTATCGTTTAGAGCTGCTTGTCCGGTTTCAAATAACACTTCTGGAGAATCAAAYCTAATGGTGCTTCCCGAAGTTATCTCCATATTTAACATCTCCAATTGGTCCCCAAATGCACGCATCAAATCGTCATTAATCTCAGATTTTACCAGYTCATATGATGCTATTACTTTGCTTTGCTCATCTGTTGATTGGTCGTTTATCCGAGCCATAAAGCCAATCGATATCAAAATAAATATTATCATCAATCCTGCCATCAAATCATGTATTGMCGAATCAAATAACACTGTATCTGCGGTATCCGCGGTCACATCATCTGTTGAGCGTAATATTGCCATAAACTTTACCTCCCTCCACAACTTTCATTATGTTCTCTTGCCTCTACGACTTATTAGAARCCTCCAAAATYTCATCGGCAACAGCGAGCGCTTTCATTATGTTTTCTTACCTTTACGACTTATTAGAAACYTCCARATACTCTTGAGCGTCTTCGATTATTGAATAATTAACAACTCCATCTAGCGGATATTCATTATTCTCATCTCCCGTKTCAGACTCATCCACAATCTTTAACATTCCATTTTTTAACTTATACACAAAACCATCGAGACACTCTTTAATTTCCGCATCAATACGATCAAATTTTTTAGATATGYCCTCATTCGTAGAATCCATAGCTTGTTTAATCTGAGTGTTTTGCGTATTAATTTGCTTGGTTTTCTTTGATAGATTTTTGTAAATTTCATCGCTCCAATCATTTACCGCTTCTCCCAGTTCTTTAATCATATATTTCTGATGCTCTATCATAGAGTCTTTTAGCACTTGTATTGATTTAATACCTTGTTGAATTAAATCTTCGCTAGCCTCTTGAGTACAATTGCTCATAAATGATAAAGCTTTTTTATGGGTATCCGTATTTTCTTTTAACATTTTTTTCAGCTGACCTTTTACGTTCTGCGACATGCTTTCCATAGTTTTTAGTACATTAGAAAAACTTTTTATTAACGTTTCTGCTTGGTCCACTACCACACCTGCAGCATCATGCGTCATTTGTGAAACTTTTCCTAATTCATTTGTCATACGTTCATTCATTGTATCAATTATCGCGCTGTTTTTAAACAGCACATTTTCCATGGCTTTAATGGCGTAAAACGAAGTGTCTATAGTTTGAAACAACTCATTCGCCTGTTTCAGACTACCCATCAACGTATCTTTATATTCATTTTGCCAATCCTTCACTCTATTTACTGCAAGACTAAAAGACTCAAAGTCTTCTTTAAACTGTCCATTGATTTTTATATTAAAGTCCTTTACAACTTTTTTTAACGATACCGTCGCTATTTTTGTAGCTTTATATACAGTAGCTGAATTATTCTCAACGCTTTTTTCTACAGACTCTAGTCGCTCATCTACCGTTGTAACCRCATCGGAGATTTTCTGTACTTGAGGTTTCAATATAGTGGACACTTCTGCCGCTGTATCATTAACCATTTTATCACTATACTCGCGTATGCCCTCAGATATCATATTTAATAGTTCCTTGTGATTCACCTCGCGCATGTCCTTAATCATCGTTCTTAATAAGTCATTGGTATCATTATTGCTTCTTACAGCCTCAGAAGATAAATCTATTTGCCTATCTAAATGTCGTTCCATTCTTACAAACAAATCCATTAATTGATAATTTTCATTTTCTTTACCTTCTGCGACTTTTAGCTCATTGCGCCCCGTTAAAATTCCACATACTAATCTTACTACAAGGTTTGCGTACATTCCTACTATAGACGTTACAAATGCCATTCTCATTCCAGAAATCAGTGCTGGTAAGCTATCCATTACATTTTTAGTTCCAGGGTTAAAGTTCTGCAATCCTTGAAATATCCCCACAAATGTTCCTATAATTCCTATATAGCTCATCAGGTTTCCCAGCATTAACGCAGTGTTTTTATACCGCCTCATTATCAACAAACTAGAACCCATCAACAACATTACAATAAGCCAGATAAACATCCAATCCTTCAAACACATTAAAAAATGAACCATCATATACTATCCTCTTTCTTTTTTATATTATACCTCTATCATTTTAGAGTATTTTAGTTATCATTCCATAAATTACTAATTAATATACATAATTTACAAAAAAATTTCCAAAAGTATGCCAAAATTATAAAGAGTCGCAATACGCTTCGACTTAAACTAGCCACATACAGCCAAGTTGATATATAATATAATCGTAGCCCATATCGAGGCCGCAAAAATCTAAGGAGGTAATTTTATGTTAACAAATTTTATAGTTAGTTTGAATGCTATTGCGCCGCTATTTATTCTAATAGCAATAGGATACATATTAAAACGAATAGGCAAGGTGGATGAGGCATTTGTCAAACAGGCAAACTATATTGTGTTTAAGGTGAGCCTACCMATGACGCTATTCGATACCGTATATGCTGTAGATATCGAGGGCTTTTTCGATCCGCATCTAATTGCTTATGCCACAATAGCTCTCATTGCCGTTGCTGCAGTAATGTTTTTTGTTACGCCAAAATTTATCGCTGAGCCCACAACTGCAGCCTCATTTGCTCAGAGCAGCTTTCGAGGCAACTTTGTCTTGCTAGGMAGCGTATTGTCTTTGCAGTTATTTGGACCCGCGGGTTCGCTACCCACCATCTCATTGATTCCTGTGGTCGTTCCCGTCATAATGGTACTTAGCATTATCGTATTGCGAGTRTTAAGCCAAGATCCGGAGGCAGAGAAAGTTAATATCGCAAAGGTGACCATCGAAATCGTAACCAATCCTGTTATCGTTGGCATATTGGCCGCTATTTTATGTAAAACTTTAGATGTTACGCTCCCGGCAATGGCAACYACCAGCATAAACTACTTGGGAACGCTTGCTACACCTCTCGCACTCATCGCATTGGGCGTCCAACTGCAATTCAAAGGCATCGAAAAATTTGGCCTCGTCCTCGCTTGTACTGCAATTAAGTTGATCGCGGTTCCTCTACTCGTTCTAACTCCTGCATACTTCATCGGYTTTACGTCATACGAAATGGGTGCGTTGTTCATTCTGTTTAGTGCCCCAGCTGGGATTTCAAATTACGCATTGGCCTACAGTATGAAATGCGATTATGAATTTACGGGACACATGGTTGTGGTCTCTACGCTGAGCTCCTTAGTAACAATGATTGCTGGTATTATGATATTTAAAACGCTAGGAGTTTTTTAGTCAAATAGGTAAAAAAAGTACTGCAACAGATGAGTCTATTGCAGTAGYGTTCACAATTTATTCCATTTTATGCCATATCGTGTCGTGAGACTTGAATTTAAACTTTGGCTCATAGTTCGCAACGCCGTAGTCTTCMCCCAAATGACTCCTCTCAAAACTTTGCGCCATTTCCCAGAGYTCTGCTTTATATTTTTCGAAGATATCCGCATGYGTTTCTGCTATATTAAATTCTTCACGTTTATCTGCAAAAGTATTAAACATCATGTTCTCCGGATGCTCMTCGTTAAAGTTACACAATATTTTATAGTCATCGTTRATCAACCCGAACGTTGGCGAGCCGGCCATCTTTGCTTTACTATGCCCAGCTAATCTTATTGGGATAGGCTTAAGTCTCTTCGATTCKGCACCTACAAAGTGCTCCAACAAATTGGCACCGTCGATCGGTCTACTATCTGGCATCTCTATCGCATTGTGCGCAAAAAACGTTGGCAAAAAATCGAGCGTGCTTGCCAAAAATGAGTATGTACTTCCCGCCTCTACATATGCTGGCCACTTTATACAAGCCGGTACGTTGATTCCGCCATTAAATAAGCTGCGCTTTCTACCTCTAAGCCCTGCAGTTGTGCCCACGCCATCGCCGCCATCTTTCACACTTTCACCCTCTGGCCCATTGTCACTACAAAACCATATACACGTRTTTTCTTCTAGTCCTAGCGCTTTAATCTTTGCATTTAATCTGCCCACTTGCTCGTCCATTGCGGTAATASACCCAAAGTAGTGYTGCATTAACGGCGGATACTGCGCATATAGCGAACGATGCTCCGGAGATGCCACCACCGGCTTATGCGGAGCATGAAACCATATTATTGCAAAAAACGGGGTATCTGCTGCGGCATTTTTCTCGATAAACGGAATTGCTCTGTCCATAATAATTTTTGAATCATCGCCCTCCAAGTTTTCTGTCGCATACTCATCTTCTGCAGTCCAATACTTGCTAACAAACGGCTGATTCTCCATAGGATTATAGAGCGGCACCGCAACCTCTGTCGAAAAGCATTCATCGATATGATGYTCCCATGGCGGGCTATATGMCTTTAGATTTTTGGCTCCGCCACGTCGACCATCTGGAATGGTTTTTGAAAGTGTCCCCAAATGCCATTTACCAAAGTGTCCCGTTGCGTATCCCTGAGCTTTAAGCATTTGCGCTATCGTAATCTCCTCTTTAGGCAACGCACCTTCATTGGCAGATGTCACCGTATACCGATAGTGATGCCTTCCTGTCAAACAAGTGCCGCGCGTTGGTGAACATACAGGCGCTCCCGAATAAAAATTTTTGAATACCGCACCTTCCTTTGCCAATCTATCTAAATAGGGGGTGTGAATTATTTTGTTGCCATTAAACGAGACGTCACCATAACCCAAATCGTCGCACATTACCAAAATGTAGTTTTGCTTCATAATTATATTCCTTTCTTATTACCAATATATTAATCTGTATGTATCTAAGATTATCCAAAATTATACATTAAATCAGATGAAAATTCAAGAGTTTTGCCGTTTCATGTGCATCTTCCGCATGGAAAACTACTGCGGGCGAGTATAGAAAATCTTACCAAATATAGGCCTCCCTTGACTTTAAGGAAATTTTTCTATATGTTGTATATAATATAGATTGACAAGGAGGAATTATGGAAAGTTTATTGCCAGTATGGGGTCCATATTCAAAAAAGTATATGGGCGTATCAAATGTACTAACAGATACAAGAGGAATACGGTTTGATACTGTAGTCCATCCGACTATAGTAAATAGTGGAATACCAGTTCCAAATGTAACATTTCCTTGTGGGTATCATCCGTGGGAAGCCACAGAAGACTTGAGCTATTATAGTTATAGATACGATTTGGTGTGGAAGGACGAGGTTTTTGCTGATGTATCATTTTCGAAATTGGATAAGGAAACGATTTTGATTAGGACAGAATTTGTAAACAACAGCAAGCTCCCCGTAAATTGCATGTTAAATTATTTTCATGCTATTGAGTATCCATTTAAAAATTTTTGTGAACTGAATATATCAGATTCGTCATATTTTGTGCACAGCTTGGATTATGAATATTTTGAACAAGCAACCAAGAGGCCCTGGGACAACCTTCAACCAGATGGCAAACGCAAGGGTGAGTTYTTAGACCAACGCTTTGTGGGGTATAGAGGTTTGGGAGATAGGGTGGCTAGGCAAACTTTGCCATTTAAAAAATTCGGAGAAGAAGTTGGAGATATGGTTGGCTATGCAGTAGAAACCAAAAACGATATCGACGAGGCTTATGTGGTCTTCGGATATCGAACCGTATCGAGCGCAGAAGCGATTTTTGAATTAAAAGTCGCCGAAGCATTCTCCAAAACTATAACATTTCCGGCAACGGCAGAGTTAGGCACTGTTGCAATAAATGTTGGAGCAATCGCAAAGGGGCATATTGCAATAGATCTCTCTGCAGAAGCTGCGGGCGGCATCGAATTTAACTTTCTGGTGCTAACAGCAGAGCCCGAAACCGTTATGCTTAGCAAGGGTTCCTATAATTTTAARCCAAACACAGTTGTAGATGACGGCGGGCAATTTAGATATATGTATCCTGGCATTAATACACTGTTTTACTTTCAAGCATTTTCCAAAAACGTTAGACACAGAACTTTGGACACAGGATGCCTCGAAGATGCGACCATCAGCCGTTTATCCAATTCAGATTATTCCTTCGATAATGTGTTGGTCACATTTACAGGCTCTTTTAATAGGAAGAGAAGCGATCCCGGTTTTTATGAAAACGCACTTGTCCATTCGATCTTTATASCAGAAAACAAAAGCCACATCGAGTATGCTATCATTAGCAACAAAAAAATTCTCACCCTTTCCACCTCGGAYCTCGAAAAAGCATATTTGCAAGTACGCGGTAATTATCAGGAACTCAACTATAAAAAAGAGGGGGCGCGATACGCTCTAAGCAATGAAATATTAAAAGCAACCCTGCTAACAAATATTGTTTATCCTATCTACAAAAATGGTAGATATATCAAGCACTTTACGCCTGGAAAACGTTGGGATTCTTTGTATACTTGGGATTCCGGCTTTATTGGCTTAGGGCTTTTGGAGTTCAACCCAAAGCTTGCAGAATATGTGCTAGATATGTATTTGAGCAATGTACCAGACTATGCCTTTTTGATGCATGGCTCACCGGTTCCRGTACAAATTTACTTGTTGCTAGAACTAATTCAGCGCACTCAAAATTTTGACGGTTACACCAAATATTATTCTGATGCAAAGAGATTTTATGAATTTTTGGCCGGAAAAGCAGAAGGCTCRACAACAAATAAATTTAAAAGCGGGCTACTATCTACCTTTGACTATTTTTACAATGCAAGCGGAATGGATGATCTGCCGGCACAGGTATTTACGCATCAGCATAAGCTATCCGAGCGAATGGCTGCAGTCGTTTCTACATCTCAAGTTATACGAAGCGCCAAAATTTTGAAGATGATTGCAACCAAAATGCATTTAGACGATGATGTCGCTGCATATGATGAGGACATCGCTAACTTTACCCAAGCGCTACAAAAGTATAGCTGGGATGCGAAGACTGGATATTTCAGTTACGTCTACCATGATAAAGAAGGAAAGCCGCTGGGATTTTTGCAAACCGA
The DNA here is from genome assembly GCF_000171335.1 of Candidatus Epulonipiscium viviparus. GTDB lineage: Bacteria > Bacillota > Clostridia > Lachnospirales > Cellulosilyticaceae > Epulonipiscioides > Epulonipiscioides viviparus. Next base: position 30,129 of record NZ_ABEQ01000012.3, on the reverse strand, counting down.
AGCTAACGAAAACCTCAACAAAAGCGTGGACGGGATATACCCCATCATTGCAGGTGCGTGTACTCCTTCGCAACAAGATATTATCCTCAAGCGATTAAAGTCTCCAAAGCATTTGCTATCGCCGGTTGGAATTAGCTCGGTGGATTTATCTGCAACGTATTTTAACCCCAACGGATATTGGAACGGCGGAGTTTGGTTTCCGCATCAATGGTTTATTTTTAAGACGATGCTAGACATCGGAGATATAGACTTTGCGCTTCAAATCGCAACCTGTGCACTAGAAGCCTGGAAAAGRGAGGTTGACGATTCATACTATACCTTCGAAGAACTTAATATCGCAACAGGTCGCGGCGGGTGGTTTCATCACTTCGCTGGGCTATCCACTCCAATCAATATCTGGGCAAACGCCTACTACAAGCCAGGCACTGTAACTGCTGGATTTGAAACCTGGATCGACAAAGCGGAGTTTAACTCAGACTTTAGCAAATGCACAATAGCAGTCACCAAGGTGAATCCAACAACCAACAGTAGCTTGATTATTTGTATGGCAGAGGATATTAAGAGGGCATCAGTAAAATGTTCGATCAAAAAGATTGCATTTATACAACGAATTCGTGGTACGTTTGAATTTACGATACCCAAAGGCACAACAAAATTAATGATTCAAATAGATTAGACGGAGGTTGCCATGAAAATTATAAATTTAGAAGTGTTTTATATTAAACCTAGGTGGATGCTAGTAAAAATTTCTACAGACGAAGGAATTGTTGGCTGGGGTGAGCCCACATTAGAAGGACGAGCTACAGTTGTTGGCGAAGCCATTCGAGTTTTCAAGGAGTATTTGCTAGGYGAAGATCCTATGAACATTGAGCATCTCTATAACGTTATGTATAGACGCGGCTTTTATCGSGGAGGTGCCGTGATATGCAGCGCCATTAGCGGAATCGAGCAAGCGCTCTGGGATATTAAGGGAAAGTTTTTGGGAGTGCCTGTATGGCAATTATTGGGTGGCAGATGTCGCGATAAAATCAGGATGTACGCTCACCTTCTGCCAAATATAGATCATCCTCAAAAAGATCAGATTGATCAGTGGGTCGCTCGACGCAAAGAGCAGGGTTTTAAATCTGTAAAGATGGGAATGTTTGTGCCTGTACGACATATCGATTCTATGAAAATGGTGAAAGATTACATTCGAACATTCTCGTACGTTCGTGAAGTTGCCGGAGATGATCTAGACATCGCGATCGACTTCCACGGCAGAATTTCTCCTGCTATGGCGCCAGTGTTATGCCGAGAACTCGAGCCGTTTCATCCTATGTTTATAGAAGAGCCAGTGCTTCCAGAAAATGTAGATGCGCTAGTTAAAGTTGCGGATAAGACAACAATTCCCATTGCTGCGGGAGAAAGAATTTTTACCACATTTGGATTTAGAGAGTTAATTGAAAAACAAGCGATAAATATTGTACAACCCGATCTATGTCATTGTGGCGGAATCCTTCAGACATTTAAAATTGCTGCGATGGCCGCGAATTACTATATAAATGTAGCACCGCATAATCCGTTGGGCCCTGTGGCATTAGCAGCCAGTTTGCAAATCGATACATGTATAGAAAATTTTACAGCGCAGGAGCACCCAACSTTGCCTGATAAATTGGATCTGGGAGTCGGACTATTTAAGGAGCCGTTTGAAATTAACGATGGATATATCGATGTTCCAACAAGACCTGGCCTGGGATTTGAAATCGATGAGCACCTGCTCCAAAACCATATTTATGACGGCAATTGGCGAAATCCAACCGTATGTTCACAAGATGATAATTCTTTGGGCGAATGGTAAGGCATTGACAAAACTGCAACTTTGAACTAGAATAAATTGTATTTTACACATTATGACGAGGGGGAGGCGAATTACTATCGAACCAATAGGATTTTTGTTGTTCATAATAGGTCTGATGCTACTTTGCTGCGCTAAGCGAATTGTTATAGGCAAAGTTAAAATTGATGATAAAGATAGATCTGACTTTTTATTATTGGTTAGTGGAGCAATTTTGTCAGTTCGACTATCAGGATTTGTTATGGTGGCGATTGGATTTTTGTTCTTGCTTATATAAAATACTGGTACGGGTTATTCTCGTACCTAAGATAAATTTAGAAGGGAAATTATTATGCTAGAAAAAACGTATGACCCCTCTTTAGTAGAGGAAAGACTTTATAAAAAATGGGAGAATCTGGGATATTTTCATCAAGAAGTAGATAAATCGAAAAAGCCGTTTACAATTATGATGCCTCCACCAAATATTACAGGGCAGCTGCATATGGGCCATGCTCTAGATAACACTTTGCAAGACATTTTGACCAGATATAAGCGAATGCARGGATATAATACGCTCTGGATGCCCGGAACTGACCATGCTAGTATTGCCACAGAAGTTAAAATCGTAAACAAACTCAAAGAAGAAGGCATCGACAAAAACGACCTCGGCCGCGATGAATTTCTAAAACGTGCTTGGCAATGGAAAGATGAATACGGCGGGCTGATCACGCAGCAGCTGCGAAAGCTGGGCTCTTCTTGTGATTGGGATAGAGAACGCTTTACAATGGATGCTGGGCTTTCTGCTGCRGTAGAGGCAGTGTTTATCAAATTATACGAAAAAGGCTACATCTATAAAGGCTCTCGAATCATAAACTGGTGCCCGGTATGCAAGACGAGTATTTCTGATGCGGAGGTTATTCACGAAGAAAGAGAGGGCAATTTCTATCACCTCAACTATAAAATCGTGGGCTCTGATGAAGTAATACGCTTCGCCACCACCAGACCCGAAACTTTGTTAGGCGATACAGCAATTGCCGTTAATCCAAATGACAAACGCTATGCGCATCTGGTTGGAAAAACCGTTTTGGTACCRTTTGTAAATCGTGAAATTCCAGTAATAGCCGACGAATACGTAGATATGGAGTTTGGAACTGGAGTTGTTAAGATCACTCCGTATCATGACCCTAATGACTTCGAAGTAGGTCAGCGCCATGGCTTAGCAGAAATATGCGTTATAAACGATGACGGGACTATGAACGAAAATGCTGCTCAGTTTGCAGGAATGACATTGGCTCAGGCACGCACAGCAATACTCGATGCGCTACAGAAAATAGGGCAGCTAGACAAAATCGAACCACATGTTCATAACGTAGGCATCCACGACAGATGCAATTGCGTAATCGAACCCATGATAAAAGAGCAATGGTTTGTAAAAATGAAAGCCATGGCAGAGCCYGCAATAGAGGCGCTAAAATCTGGAGAGCTCAATTTTGTTCCCGAGAGATTTGGCAAGACATATTTGCGATGGCTAGAAAATATTCGCGACTGGTGYATCTCCAGACAATTATGGTGGGGACATAGAATCCCGGCTTACTATTGCCAAAAATGTGGCGAGGTTATTGTCTCTAGCACAAAGCCTAGCCAATGCAAATGTGGACACACCGAATTTGTACAAGATAAAGACACGCTCGACACCTGGTTTAGCTCTGCATTATGGCCATTTTCAACTTTAGGCTGGCCCGAAACAACTGCAGAACTTGCGCATTTCTATCCTACAAGCGTGTTGGTTACTGGATACGATATAATATTCTTCTGGGTAGTTAGAATGGTATTTTCTGGAATAGAACAAATGGGAGAAGTTCCGTTTAAAGACGTATTAATCCATGGGTTAATTCGTGATAGCGAAGGTCGCAAAATGAGCAAATCTCTTGGCAATGGAATTGATCCGCTAGATGTAATTAAACAATACGGCGCCGATGCATTAAGGCTAACGTTAGTAACAGGAAACGCACCTGGAAACGATATGAGATTCTACTTTGAGAGAGTGGAAGGCAACAGAAATTTCTTAAACAAACTTTGGAATGCTACAAGATTTATTCTCATGAATTGCGAAAATGAAGATATCGATCTCTGTACTATGCCCAAAAATCTTACTACCACAGACAAATGGATTTTATCCAAAGCAAATAATTTAACCACAATTGTGACCGAAAATTTGGATAAATACGAATTGGGAATGGCAGTTGGCAAAGTTTATGATTTTGCTTGGGAAGAGTTTTGCGATTGGTATATAGAAATGGTTAAACCGAGGCTATACGACAACGATGATCTCACAAGACCCGCAGCTTTGTATACGCTTAAAACTGTAATGATCGATATTCTCAAAATGTTGCACCCATTTATACCATTTGTAACAGAAGAAATATTTATGGGGCTTCAAAATACTGAGAATAGTATAATGATCTCTTCTTGGCCTACCTTTATTGCCAACCGTAGCTTTGTCGACGAAGAAAATGAAATCGAAACTATCAAGAATGCTGTTAGACAGGTGAGAAATTTACGTACAGAAATGAACGTTCCTCCGTCTAAAAAGGCAAAAATATATGTAGTTTCCGATGATGAGGCAGTTAGATCTATATTTACCAACGGAGCTATCGTGTTTAAAACATTGGCATTTGCCGCAGAAGTACTAGTAAAAGCGGACACTGCAAGTATCGAAAAAGATGCTGTTTCTGTGATAGTGCTTGGAGCGACGATATATATTCCGCTTAGCGAATTGGTAGATATAAGAAAAGAAATCGAGCGGCTAACTAAAGAGCAATATAAATATGAAAGCGAAATCGCTCGTGTTGATAAGAAGCTTGGCAATGCCGGATTTATCAAGAAGGCACCCCCATCTCTTATAGAAGAGGAGAAGCTAAAAAAAGCCAAATATAAGCAATTGCTAGTAGAAGTTAGCGCTAGAATTGCCAAACTTGATATATAGAATAGAAAGGAAAAAGCGATGGCACGAATTTTAAATTTTGGTTCTCTTAATATTGATTATGTTTATTCTGTAGATGACTTTACTAAACCCGGAGAAACGATTAACTCAACTCAATTGGAAATATTTTGCGGTGGCAAAGGTTTGAATCAGTCTATTGCATTAAGTCGCGCAGGTGCCGATGTCTATCATGCGGGAATAATAGGTGCAAAGGGCGCTATGCTACTAGATGCATTGACTGCAGCAAATGTAAACGTAGATTTAATTTCACAACTTAATATTCCAGACGGACATGCTATAATTCAGCTTAATAAACAAGGTGAAAATTGTATAGTTGTACACGCAGGATCCAATAAATGTATTTCAAATTATAAAGTTGAAGATGTATTTCAGCATTTTGGACTCGGCGATATTTTGGTAATTCAAAATGAAATCAACAATCTTGCTTATATAATGCAATTGGCGCATCAGAAGAAAATGAAAATTGTATTTAATCCTTCACCTATTGATGATTCGATATGTCAGTTACCTCTTAAATATGTAGATTACTTGATTTTAAATCAACTAGAAGCGATGAAGATATTATCCACCGAAGACGATTCAAATTTATTAAATAGACTATCAAACATGTTACCAAATGCACATATCGTATTAACATTAGGTGCCCAGGGATCTAAATACAAATACCAGAATACTGAATATGAACAAGATATATTTGCAGTAGACGTTGTTGATACAACTGCCGCTGGAGATACATTTTTAGGATATTTTGTAGCATCTATAGCGAGAGAGGACAGTGCGCAAGCTGCTCTTGAAATTGCTGCCAAAGCCGCGTCAATTGCTATTACAACAAAAGGCGCTGCCCAATCCATCCCAACTCTAGATGCCATCTTCTAATATCAATCTTTAACAGCCTTTGTGAGTAATGGCGTTTGCTGGACATACCAAAAAGCAACTGCCACACTCATCGCAACGGCTGCCATCGATTTTATATTGTCTCTCATCTTGGTATATGGCATCGAAGCTACATTCTCTTTTACATTTGCCGCAGCTGATGCAACCGCTACCGATGCTCAGTCCTGCTTCTATAACATCGAATCCATTGTACGCAAATCGTGTTCTTAACACTTTATGATCCATTACAACTTTTTCAAAATCATAGTTGAAGATTTCTCCTCTAAATTTCATAATACAAAAGTTTACCATTGTCGGATATTTTTCGTGATCCGCGACACTAAACTCAAACATTTTGTTCTGCTGCGCTTTTACTTTTATCGCTTCTGCACTTACTTCTATTACATCGCCTGTCAATCTAGCAAAATACCCTGGATCAAATACTGGCGAACCGTCTTCTAACTCTTCAACTTTACTCTGTGCCGCAAGCCCGCAAATCGATAATTTTCCTGTGGCTTTTAATTGTTTATAAAATGGCTTTGTATACATCGTCATAAAATAGATTCCTTGCTCATCGTATCCTCTAAGATGCGCAATTCTTGTTTCTGGATAGCCGTCTTCGTCCACCGTTGCAAATGTTAGACACCCTATCTTGTCAAATTTTTCATATATCTCTTGCAATCTCATAATCCATTCTCCTTATTATCAGTATATTTTCAGAAACTCCCTCAATTCTAGCGTAGTCGGCGCATCCAAACAAGCCCTGTGCCCTTGCTCAATTATTTTTCCATTTTTTAGAAATATAAAGTAATCTGCAAAGTCTTTAAGAAACTCCATTTCATGCGTTACAAATATAAAATGACGTCCATCTTTCTTGAGTTCTGTAATGGCCTTTAACACTTCGTTGGTCATAAGCGGATCTAGCGCCGCTGTMGGCTCATCCAAAAATATAAGTGAAGGATTTGTTGATAACGCTCTCGCTATCGATGCTCTTTGTGCTTGCCCACCAGAAATTTCGCTAGGTTTTTTTTTGGCTTCATTAGTGATTTTCAATTGCTTTAATAACGATGCAATCTTAACATCTGCACTCTTCTTATCCATCTTCTGAATCTTATGAAGTATAAGCGCAATATTATCATGGACCGACAAATGCGGAAACAGATTATGCTTCTGAAAGACCACTCCTATTTTTTGTTGAAACTCCATTTTCTGGCTAATAGGCGATACGTTGTTGATCATTATACTACCTTTTTCTGGCTCTTCAATTCCGCTCAATAGTCGCAGTAATGTGGATTTGCCGCAACCAGATTCTCCAATTATTCCTATCGAGTTTATTTCAGAAATATCTAGATTTATATCATCAAGTATAGTATTTACACCATAAACCTTTGTTAAGTTATTAATCTTTATGTTCATTGCGACACCTTCCTTGCTATAATTTTTGCAATCAGTGATAGCGGTATCGTCACTATTAGATACAGCAGCCACATAACATAGTACCCTTCAATAAACGCATAGTTTCTGCTTGATATTACTGTCGTCATATATGTAATCTCTGGAATAGAAATAATATTAAGCAATGCCGAACCTTTTATTACACTAGACAAATTGTTAATTAATGACGGTATAAACGGACGAATCATTTGCGGAATAATTACATATCGATATCTATCGTACCACTTAAAATTATATAAATCCATCACAATATATTGCTCATCTGTCACCACCGCCGCCGTGCTTTCATATGCATTAGCCACATACGGGCTGTTATACAGTATCATTGCAATTACACCCAATAGCAGTTTGTTGTCACTACCTACCAATTGCCCAAACGGATACACCACCAAAAATATCATCACCAGCAATGGGGTTCCCATTATTATCTCGCTAAAAACTTCTGCTATTGCTTTTACATACGTAATTTTTGATCGCATCATAGCAAATAACACAAAGCCCAATATAAGAGCTCCAGCCAACGTAACAAGACTCAATAAAATTGTATTAAAAAACGCTTCTGTCAACAATTTGTGGTTGGTTAAAATCAATTCATATTTCGGATTGGCAATCGTAAACCTTATTGCCAAAAATATTATAGTTACAAAAGAGAGTATCACCACTCCATATTGCAATCGTATTTTTTTTTTATTCATATATTCTCCTATCTATTTATCAATCTATAAAATAATCTTGACATTTTTAATTCAGTGCTATAAAATTAACTAGATTTTAAACTTTGAAAAGGGGTTGAAAAACTATGGTTAATTGGTCAGAAAGTTATAACGTTGACATTATTGCAATAGATAATCAACATAAGATACTATTTGATATTGCTCGCGATTCTGCAGCATTACTAAATCAAACTATGGACGATAAACATGATCAAATTCTTACAGTATTAACTAAGTTAAAAAATTATACATTATTTCACTTTCAAACCGAAGAAAAATTAATGATACAAGCTAACTATCCTAAACTGCTTTCTCACAAAGCTTTGCATGATGAATTTATTGAATCAATCGAAGGTATACTTCACAAATTAGACATCCACCAAGATGATGACGTAATTCGTGAAATTTTAGTATTTTTAATTGATTGGCTCACAAACCATATACTAAAAGTAGATAAATATATGGCCAAAGAAATTACCAAATCACATTAAAATTTATATCCTTATTTTACAGGATTTACAATAAAGTCAAGTCCAAGCTCAGGATTTTTCAGAAACTCAGCAACGATTGGGTCATACTTAGGCGCTAATTGATCGTATAATCCATCTTCTTCGTACATAGATGCAATAAATTTATTTGCAAGATCTAGCATTTCGGTATCTCCCAATCGTACCGCAAAGTTTGAAGCATCTTGATTTTTGATGCCCGAATAGACAACTGTATTTTCTGGATCTGCAGCTTGGAATGAGAACACCTCGTTAGACGCAATCAAAATATCGCTTTGACCGTTTGATACTTCTATTAACCCTGGTCCAATTTCTGTCACTTCTGTTACCGCGACACCTTTACCTTGAGGGTAATATACTCCTTTCGTTCCTGCCAAACCTATAAACTTTGCCCCTTCTATAGAAAAAAACTCGTCTTCTGGCATATCATTAGTTATCTCATTCTCTTGCGCAAAATCTTTATTCACTAATGCTAGCGTATATGTATATCTATACGGATCGGAAAAATCTGCCTTCTGCGCACGCTCGTCAGTTTTGCCCATRTCTGCAATCAAAATGTCTACGTCTCCTGTTTCTAATGCAGGCAATAGCAAGCCAAAGTCTGTGTTCACTATTTCKACTTCTTTGCCAATAAACTCTCCAAATGCCTCTGCYACATCGATCTCAAACCCAGCAGGATCCCCGTTGTCATCTACATACGAAAATGGTGGAAACTTTAAGTCTACTCCAACTCTTAGGATATCATCAGACTCTTCTACTCCTCCGCATGCTGTTAGCCCAGCAACTAAAATTCCTCCAAATAATATACGTGTTATAAATTTTTTCATATTTATCTCCTTTATATATAATTTTGATTGCTTAATCCAAAATATGTATATCATAATATTATGAATCATATTACTTGTAAAGTAGGCACAAACTATATACTAAGTAACCTAAAAGTAACTTTAAAAAATATTATTCTATTGGATCTACAATAAAACTTAGCCCCAGCTCAGGACTTAGCAAAAATTCAGCAATAATCGGGTCATACTTTGGCGCTAACTGATCGTACAATCCGCCTTCTTCATACATCGATGCAATAAATTCATTTGCCTGATCTAGCAGTTGCTTATCACCTAATCGTACCACGAAACTTGAACCCTCTTGATAGTTAGATCCTGTATAGACAACTCTATTTTCCGGATCTGCAGCTTGAAATGCAAATGCCTCATTCGAAGTTAATAGGACATCACTTTGCCCATTCGATATTTCTATTAAAGCTATTCCAATTTCAGTTACCTCCGTTACATCTGCTCCCATACTTTGTGGATAAGATACGCCCTTTGTACCTGCCAAGCCCACAAACTTTGCGCCCTCTATGGCAAAGATTTCAGACTCTGGTGTAGAATTAGTTATTCCATGCTCTTGTGCAAAGTCTTTATTGATCACGCCTAATCTATATGTATATCTATATGGATCAGAAAAATCTGCCTTCTTTGCGCGCTCCTCGCTTTTGCCCATATCTGCGATCAAAATATCTACATCTCCTGTTTCTAACGCAGGCAATAGTAAGCTAAAATCTGTATTGACGATCTCGACGTCTTTTTCGATAAATTCTCCAAACGCTTCTGCAACATCAATCTCAAACCCTGCAGGATTTCCGTCTGCGTCTAAATAGGAAAATGGTGGAAATTTCAAGTCCACTCCCACTCTTAAGACATTCTCATCTGCAGCCTCTCCCGAACATGCTGTAAACCCAACAATTAAAATTCCTCCTAAAAATATACGTGCAATAATTTTTTTCATACTTATCTCCTCCATATAAAATTATTCGAATATTGACAGATTTAATTCAGTTATATATAATAATCTGGATTTAGTTGCTTGTAAAGTAGGCACAAGCGCTATACTAAGTAACTAAACAGTAACTATTAGGAGGCAATTTATGATTTATCGAAATTTTAATGACGGTGATAGAGACCATTCATTATTAGGCTTTGGAATTATGCGAATGCCCACAAAAAAAGTGGGTGAAGACGAGGTTATAGACTATGAGCTTAGTCAAAAAATGGTTGATACTGCTTATGAGAATGGCATAAATTATTTTGACACTGCTTATGTTTATCATGGCGGAAAATCCGAAGTATTTTTGGGGGAAGCCCTCAAAAAGTATCCTCGCGAGAGCTATTTTTTGGCAACGAAACTGCCGCTGTGGCAAGCCGAAACAGTAGAAGATTGCGAGAAAATTTTTAACGAACATTTAGAAAGGCTTCAAACAGACTATATCGATTACTATTTATTTCATGCTGTTGACAAAAACAAAGTTGAAAAAATCAAAAATTTAAAATTACTAGATTGGGTAGATCAAAAAAAGTCAGAGGGCAAAATTAGACACGTATGCTTTTCATTTCATGGGGATACCGATTGTCTACAAGAAATGCTAGGTCTCTACGATTTCGCATTCTGCCAACTTCAAATCAACTATGCTGACTGGAACAAATTCAATGCTAAGAAATTCTATGATATAGCAACCAAAGCCAATACTCCAATAGTTGTTATGGAACCTGTGCGCGGCGGTATGTTAGCGAATCCGGCACCAGAAGTTCAAGAGATTTTACACGCCAAAGATCCTAATTTATCCAATGCAAATTGGGCCTTTAGATTCGTTGCCAATCTCCCTAATGTTAAGTTAATCTTGAGCGGAATGTCCACAATGGAGCAACTCGAAGATAATCTAAAAACTTTTGCAACCGAAGACTCCGCATCGCTATCAACTTCCGATCAAAACACTCTGGACAGAGCAATAGACATACTAGATAACTTGAAAAGTATTCCATGTACTGCTTGTCAATATTGCCTACCTTGCCCAGTGGGTGTACAGATTCCTACTTGCTTTGAAAAATATAACACAGCCAAGATTTTCGGACATGCCAATTATAAAGCAATTTCAGAAGAGGGGCGCGCTGATAACTGCATTCAATGCCAACAATGCGTATCCTTGTGTCCGCAGCAAATTGATATTCCTGAAAGACTTGTCGAAGTTGCAGAACAATTCAAAGACCAGTAACAAACAAAAGCTCCCTCTTACAACTTGGGGAGCTCATACATATTTTTATTTAATATTATTTACTGCACCCATAAACAATGGCAAATTAGTTTGTTCATCCATAATCATAAAGAAGAATGGCCTATCTAGATACACTTCTTTAATTTCTACAGGCATCGACATCGCGTTCATTATCATTACAACTGTGGCCGCACTAGCAACTGTGCCGTTCTCATCCACATCAATAGTTGTATATGCAACACATCTCTATATACAATTTGCCCACATCCGACGTCCCCATCAAACTAAAGTCCGCATAGTCTCGATCAAAGGCTAACGGCATTCCCAACGACATCAATATATCTCGCAGTTCCACATCATAATCGAAGGCAAATTTTGGCATTTTTGTATTGACAGATGTGCGCACCGGATTCTTCACAGCTTCAAGCACTGCAGGCATATCCATACTTGCAATAAACCCATCTAAGCTCTCGTTTGGAAGCAATGCGACAAATGAATACTTAAAGTCTTCGTAATATTTTTTAAATCCAATAGCGTTATCTAATTTTATATAAAAGTTTTCGCTACTAGACATAAACTCTACATTTTGAACTTCTCCTGCAGAAGTGGTAAACGTGTCCTCCGCAATAGAATATTCCGAATATGGCTCTCTCCATTTACCTTCAAACGCCAACGCATTGACCAAGCACATCACAGTATCTGGCTCAAACGGCTTCTTAATCATATTTTCAATAAGCCCCATCGTGTGTTCCGCAATCCAATCATTTACTAGCAAATAAGTGGACTTTAAGAAAGGTAGCTGATAAACTCCCGCCGAATAAATGGTTTCGCTAGTTTTTAAAAATGAATCTTCTATATGCACATGCTCCGCATCATTAAACCATATTGAGTTTGCAATGCTAAGCGTCTCTTGCAATGTCGCTCCATAGTCTTGCAAGAACTCATTTAAGGTTTCAACATCAGTTCCCATTACAGTTTCCATTTGAGTTCGCGTATCTGCGGCAGCTCCGTTGGCTGTCATACCCAAGGCATATGCTATCGACAATGGTGATATTGATAAATTTTCGTTATCATCAACCGTTTTGAGAATGCTGGCGCCTAGGTTTGCTATTGCTGCTGTACTCTGAGCCGCGATTTCACTTTTGGTCATCTTTTCTGATTCTGGCATAGTGTTTTCCTCTTCTACTTGAACCTCGATTTTGATAATCTCTTCTTTTTCAGTATTTTCAGCATATACCGAAGGTGCTAGCATAGCTAAAACTCCCCATAATACAATTGCTTTTTTCATAAAATTCACTCCTCTAAGATATAATACAACTTTAGACGCGTATTCTGCAGTATTGTTCCCAAATACTTAACTTGCCCACTTATATCCGCCTTCAACAATTTTAATGCGATCGGCCTCGCCCAATTTGCTTCGCAGCTTTGCRATATTATTGGCTAAAAGTTTATTGCTAACTTGCGCTGCCCCCCACACTGTCCTTTCTATCACATCCCGCGCGACATCCTCTCCTTTGTGTTCTAATAATAACCTCAACATCTTATGTTCTACTATTGTCAAAACCAGCCGCTTGTTATCCAGGTAAAAATTTTTCTTTGCAAAGTCATACCGAAACTTCTTCTTTGCCACTTTTTTTAGCTCGCTATTTACCACGGCCCGTAGCAGATCTACCTTAAATGGCTTTACTATATAGTCATCTGCTCCACGCTCTAATGCCGAAATTTCGTCATACTCCGCATTATCTTCGGCCAATATAATAACATTAATAGTGCTATTCTTTTTGACTTCCTTCAAAAAATTTATCCCCATTTTATTTGCAAAGCCCAGCAACAATACGTGTATATCTACATTTTTCAAAATTTCTCTTGCTTCTGCTACTGTTACGGCTTGATGGACCCCGCTTCCAGCTAACGCCACAACAATTTCCTCGCTCAATAATGTGTCGTATTCTACTATTAAAATTTTCCCCATAGTTTCCTCCACAAAAAAAGTGGAAAGCGATCACTCTCCACCTGGTGCTTCTTACAAATCACTCAAATAGTCACGTGCAAACTGATCATTAAGCTCAGCCGGAAAAACTGGGTTTAAATCCGCATCTGCTGCTAGATCTAAAAACACTTCATTCAGACTTTCGTTATATGGATACAGCGGTTCTGAATTATTTCCATATAGATTTGGAGCCACTAAACTATCTAGGGCTACCTGATCTAACATGCTCATTTTATCAACTGTTTTCATAATATTGTCTCCTTAAGCAAAATATTTGGCGTAATATGCTAATAACAACTCAACAACTTTTCCGTAGTTTGCTGTCCCCGAGTGAACTCCGTTCGACTTTAAGAAGGTGTTGTTTACAGAATCTGCCATTTCCTCTATATCTCCTTGATACTGATCCCAAAAAGCATTACAATAATCCAAATCTCGCCTTACACCATCTGACATTTGCTGATTGAGGCTTCTCAGTTGCCCAAAGTCTGCCTTAGCGATCGCATTACTAGTATATGCTATTGCCAGCAGATATCCTGAATATTGAAAATCTGCATGTGGATGTCTTTCGCAAGTGATAAAGGCAATGAAGTTGCATTGATCTTCGAAACCAAATCCTCGTTGGTGCCCCATTTCGTGACACGTAGTTGACGGAATATAGATCGCGGGGATCGCCACGTTTACATTTGGTTCACCAGTAAATGGCGAATAGATTCCTGTTACCGATGCGTAATTTAATAGATCTGAAACAGCCATCGGCTTGGCTTGACCATAGTCTCCTCCAAGCTCTTCAAACACCGACTCCAATGCCACAAACCCCAACGGCGCTCTAGTAAAAATATTCTGATAGTCACCATACATTTGCGCAATACCGTTCTCGTCTTCATCTAAAAACTCTCTCACTGTTTCTGCACGTTTAAGTAAATGAACGTATAGTGCTCCCAATTGTTCTGTAGTATATTCGCCTATTACCAGCCCATGACCCAAGCCAAACTGCGGCCGCTTGTAGTTAAGCCCCCATAGCAGCTCAAAGCTCGAGAACAGCAGTGCCGCTATCAATACTATATTTAGAACAAATCTTCCTAACACTATATAGAAATACCTAAAATGTCGAATCAAGTTATATATCGTTACCAATACATACCATATTAAAGATATTGCTAGCAAAAACACCAACACTTCAAAAACCGAAAACGGTAATATTCCAAAGCTACTACTCAAAAATTCTATCGTTATTTTATTAATCTTTAACGAATAAAATTTTTCCCACCATATCGGATTGTCCGCATATGCMTGTAAACATATCATCGAAATAGGTACTAAAAGCAATAGCCATAATTTAATTTTTGTTGACTTTTCCCAGCGCATTCGCGACTCATTAGGCTTTGTTGATTTTTTTATTTTCATATTATCGCCTCTTCTTTATGATACGTAAAATCTACCAAATTATAAGCATTTTGCAATAATGGATAAAATTGCATATTGACAGTGCAGCATCTTTTTCCTATAATATTCATGTAAAAATTTTACACATTTTACATCTATAGCATTTGTATTACATATATAATATTAATGTTGTATATATAGTATTAATTTAGGTCAAACTAAATTGAGATTTAAACTTGGAGGTGATAATTTTGAAAATAGTATTTGCATCTGATTCATTTAAAGGTTCTTTGGACGCAAGTGAGATATGTGAAATCGGTGCGAAGGTTGCAAATGAAATTTTTGATGCGTGTGATATCATCAAAATTCCTATGGCAGACGGCGGCGAAGGAACCGTTGATGCTTTGATAGACGCAATGGGTGGCGAATTAATCGAATGCGAAGTAAAAAATCCTTTGCACCACAACATCATGGCTAGCTATGGTAGATTTGGCAACTCGGCAATAATGGAAATGTCTGCGGCATCTGGAATTACTCTTGTGTCTGATGCTGAACGCGATGTTCTAAAACAAAGCACGTTCGGAACCGGGCAAATGATTTTGCATGCTTTAGAAAATGGTGTTACCGATATATACATCGGCATTGGTGGAAGCGCCACTAATGATGGTGGTCTTGGCTTCGCTGCCGCTATCGGTGTGGAATTTTTTGATGTGGACGGTAATATCATTGAACCGTTTCCACAAAACTTCGAACAAATTGCCACTATAGACGCGACTCATATAAATCCCTTAGYACTGGCAGCAAATATAACTGTTATGTGTGATGTAACCAATCCTCTTTTGGGAGACTCGGGTGCGACACATGTATTTGGCAAACAAAAGGGCGCAGATCCCGATGCTCGTAAATTTTTAGAAGCTGGGATGACTCATTATATCGACATTGCCGAAGCGGCTGTTGGAAAAGTTGTACGTTACGAAARYGGCGCYGGAGCTGCTGGTGGACTAGGTGCCGCATTAAAATTATTTGTCGATGCGAACATGTGTTCTGGRATTGCGACCGTACTAGATATCGTAAATTTTAAAGATAAAATCTCTGGCGCCGACTTAGTCATTACCGGAGAAGGTCAGATGGACCACCAAAGTGCTTTTGGAAAAGTTCCTAGCGGCGTTGCAGGTGTCTGTACAGAACTGGGGATTCCTTGCGTTGCTATCGTAGGAGGCATGGGAGAACGAGCAGAAGAGATGTTAAATTTTGGCATTTCGGCCATTGTACCTACCATAAATTCGATAATGCCCCTTTCGTATGCGCTAGATAACGCTGCCGAGCTATACGCTATGGCTCTTAGGCGTACATTGGGTCTTATAAAAGTTGGTACTACAATTAATTAATAGAGTGGAGGAATATATAATATGGAATTATCTAGATTAACCAATGAGAGCATGATCTTTTTGAACATGCCTTATTCTACAAAATCAGAAGTAATCGATGCGATGGTTAAAGCATTATTTGATAACGGTAAAATTACATCGATCGAGGACTTTACTGCGGCTATTTATGACCGCGAAGCAATATCAGAAACCGGTATCGAAAACGGTTTGGCTATCCCTCATGGAAAAGCTGACTGCGTTGCRGAAGCGGCTTTTGTTATTATGACCACCGAAGGAATCGTTAGCGATTGGGAAAGCATCGATGAGGATAATGAAGTTCAGCATATCGTGATGTTAGCGATCCCAAAAAGCGAAGGGGGTAGTACTCATCTAGACTTGCTAGCAACTTTAATGGAACGAATGAGCGACGAGGATTATGCTACCAAATTATTTAGTTCTAAGACTGTATCAGAACTTTACAACAATCTTGATAGTGAAAATACACAAGAAGAACAACACATCGAATACACCAAGTCTATTGTTGCTGTTACTGCTTGCCCTGCTGGGATTGCTCATACATATATGGCTGCCCAAGCTCTCGAAAAAGCCGGCAAAGAGTTGGGTGTTAAAGTTTACGTTGAAAAACAAGGTGCTAACGGAATAGAAGGCAGACTTACTACAGAACAATTACAA
This sequence comes from Candidatus Epulonipiscium viviparus, assembly GCF_000171335.1. Lineage (GTDB taxonomy): Bacteria > Bacillota > Clostridia > Lachnospirales > Cellulosilyticaceae > Epulonipiscioides > Epulonipiscioides viviparus. Next base: position 13,283 of record NZ_ABEQ01000012.3, on the reverse strand, counting down.
GAAGCTGATGCGGCGATATTCTCTGTAGGTGTTGCTGTAAAAAATATCGAACGCTTCAACCATTTGCCAATTACCCAAACTTCTGTTGCAGAACCGCTAAAAGATGCAAAGTCCATTATCAATCGCGCATTAAAAAAGGCCGAGACTCACGAAAAAGGTTCTTTTGATGCGTCCACTCAATCTCCTCAAAAATTAGGTCTTGGAGAAGAGATTAAACAAGCTGTAATGACCGGTATCTCTCACATGGTTCCTTTTGTTGTTGCAGGCGGTATGATTTTGGCTTTCGCTGTACTTATTAGCCAACAATTTAATCTTGTGGAAGAATATAACACCGCGGGGCACTGGCTTAATTCATTTAGACAACTTTCTGGCGGATTGCTAGGCACTCTCTTAGTTCCTGTTATGGCTGCATACATGGCATTTGCAATTGGTGAAAAGCCTGCATTAGTTTCTGGTTTCGCTGCCGGATTTGCTGCAAACCTCGTTGGCGGCGGATTCTTGGCTGGTATGCTAGGCGGTTTGATTGCTGGTTATAGTGTTCGATATATGAAAAAGATCATTCCAGCAAAAGGCCCGTTTTCAGGATTTATCAGCTTCTTTATCTACCCCGTAGTAAGCGTAATATGGATTGGCATTATAATGTTCTTTGTTATCGGAGAACCTGTTGCTTTCATAAATCTAAAGCTTACAGATTTCCTTAGAGATCTTCAAGGCACCAACGTTATTATTTTAGGTATTGTAATCGGAATCATGACTTCGTTTGACCTTGGTGGCCCAGTAAATAAAGCTGCTTATGCATTTTGTGTTAGCGTTATGCAAGAGGGCGTTCTAGTTCCTTACGCTATCTTCGCATCTGTTAAGATGGTTTCTGGATTTGCTATTACAATGACTACTTTAATCGAAAAAGAATCATACACCACCGAAGAGCTGGAGGCTGGTAGAACTACTTGGCTACTCGCACTAGGAGGTATTACAGAAGGTGCCATTCCATTTATGATGAAGCATCCTCTTCAAGTTATGACGTCGCTTTGTACTGGTTCTGCAGTATGTGGCGCTATCGTTGCATTTGCAAATGTAGGTCTAAATGTTCCGGGAGCTGGAATTTTCTCTATGTTCCTTCTTGATTATTCTACTACCGGTCTATCTCCAACGTTCGGAGCTGCAATTTGGCTAGGCGCGGCTATTGTCGGTGCGATTGTGTCCACCGCTATTCTTGTTCCTCTTATGAGACGAGATAGAGCACGCGGAAAAGCCTAATATTTCCATTAACCCCTCTGCAATATAGAGGGGCAATACATACCTCCCAGACACTCGCTCTGCTGGAGGTACAAAAATAACAACATTAGGAAGGTGCTTTGCTATGGCAAAACATGTACACGTTATTCCACATATGCATTGGGATAGAGAGTGGTATTTTACCACAGAAGAATCACGAATTTTATTAGTTAACAATATGGACGAAATTTTAGAACGATTGGAGACTGATGAAAACTATTTATACTATATGTTAGATGGTCAAACTGCTATTTTGGAAGATTACTTTGATGTAAAGCCCGAAAATTTAGAACGAGTTCGCAAATTAGTACAGCAAGGAAAATTAATCGTAGGTCCTTGGTACACTCAAACCGACGAAATGGTTGTTGGCGGTGAATCTATAGTTCGCAACCTTTTGTATGGCCTTAAAGATTCTCGCAAATTCGGCGAGCCCATGATGATTGGATATCTCCCAGACTCTTTTGGACAAAGCGAAAAGATGCCTCAAATTTTAAACGGCTTCGGAATCACTCGATCTATTTTTTGGCGCGGTAGTAGCGAGCGTCATGGCACCAATAAGCAAAACTTTTTCTGGGAAGGCAACGAGGGTGGCAAAGTTTTAGTTCATCTTCTTCCACTCGGATATGCTATAGGCAAATATCTCCCTGCAGAAAAAGAAGCTCTCGCAAAACGAATGAGCAAGTATATGCCTGTTCTCGAACATGGTGCGGTAAACGATGAAATTGCCCTGCCAAATGGTCACGACCAAATGCCTATTCAACAAAATATTTACCAAATTATGGATACTCTCAAAGAAATTTACCCAGATAAAACTTTTTTCTTAAGCAGATACGAAAAGATCTTTGATGAACTCGAAAAAGTTCCAGATCTTGATACTATAAAAGGCGAGTTGCTAGATGGAAAATACATGCGCGTCCATCGTAGCATCTTCTCTACCAGAGCCGACTTAAAAAGCGATAATACTCGCATCGAAAATAAGATTACCAACATCCTCGAGCCTCTTGCTAGCATTGCTCACAAACTTGGTTTCTCATACGAACATGGTCTTGTAGAAAATATTTGGAAAGACATTATGAAAAATCATGCTCATGATTCTATCGGTTGCTGCTGCAGCGACAAAGTGCACCAACAGATTGCCGACCGCTTCTTTTTGGCGGAAGATAAAACAGATGAGCTAATTAAATTTTATAAGCGCAAAATCACTGATGCTATCAGTCAAGAAATTACTTTAGATAAGCTTACCGTATTCAACCTTCTTCCTTATGAGCGAGACAATTTAGTCGATGCGCAAATCATAACTAAGATGAAAAACTTTGACTTAGTAGACGAAAATGGCAAGAGCTACGATTTTACTGTAACCAAAACTGAAATTGTAGATGCCGGGCTTATCGACAGACAAATCGTTCATTATGGCGACTACGATCCATTTGTTCGATACTATCTAAATTTCGTAGATGTCATTCCTGCTATGGGATATAAAACATTCCTCATCAAAGAAAAAGATGGAGCCGTTGCTCAAACAGCTTCTACACTAGTTTCTGCTGCAGAAAACGAATTTTTTAAGATCTCACTTAATACCAACGGCAGTTTTAATATTACAGATAAGCTTGCCAACATAGAATATCCTGCAGTTTTGATGATCGAAGATGGCAGCGATGACGGCGACGAATACGATTTTTCAGAGTTAGAAGACGACTTTATCGTAACTTCCAAAGATGCTATCGCAGAAACAAAAATCGTTAATTTTGGCCTCCAATCTATTGCTGTTGCCAAATTTGAGATGTGTATTCCAAAAGATTTAGACAGTCGCAAATCAAAAGTCTGTGATAGCAAGATGGGCATCGAAATTTCCGCCAAACTATGCGCAAAGTCAAAAATCATCGATTTGGAAATTAACATCGATAATCAAAGCAAGGATCACAGAGTTCGCTTACTAGTACCTCAGGGAATCGCATCATCGTTCTCTGTTTCCGATAATCAATTCGGATCTATCAAACGCCCTGTAGTCGACTCAGCCATGGCTGTCTGGGAGCAAGAAAAGTGGGATGAACGCCCAGATTCTATATACCCGATGCTTTCYTAYGTTGCGTCAGATAATTCTACCGGCCTTGCCGTTTTAACAAATTCTGTTCGCGAATTTGAATTTATTGGTACTAATTTTGACACTATTGCCATAACTTTATTTAGAGGTGTAGGTTTCTTAGGCAAAGAGAATTTATATCGCCGACCAGGTCGTCCTTCTGGTATTAAGATGGCAACTCCAGATTCTCAATTACTAGGGAAACTGCATTTCGAACTAGCGTTAGCCGCAAACGATCCGCATCTTGCTCGTACTGCAAAAGAATATTTAACCCCCCTTGTTTGGTATAACAAAATGCCTTATAATGCCATGAAGCTAAATGATGCACCATTTGTTGCACCTTATAATTTCAGCATGTTCACTATCGCAGATTCAGACTTCGTTTTAAGCGTATTAAAAAAAGCAGAAACTGAAGACGGTTACATTTTACGTGCGTACCAAAGTTCTGCAGAYGARGTTGTTATCAATCTACAAGGAATTGCCATCGAGTACGAAACAAACTTGAATGAAGACAAGATAAATGGACAGACTAAAATTATCTTACCAAAAAACATTGTTAAGTCATATTTTTTAAAATAGTCAATTATAAAGGAGCAAATAAAAATGAAAACTTTTGATTATGTAATTAAAGATGCACTCGGAATCCACGTTAGACCAGCTGGCTTGCTATCTAAAGAAGGCAAAAAATTTAAGAGCACTATTACCATAGAAAAAGGCGGCAAAAGCGCTAATACAAACAAGTTGATGGCTATTATGGCTCTTGGTGTTAAAACCGGCGAAACTGTTACTGTAAAAATAGAGGGCGAAGACGAAGACGCGGCATTTGACGCAATCCAAACCTTTTTTGCCGAAAATTTATAATTAACTTTTAAAATCAAGGGGGTAAATTTTATGGATGTTTATATGGGAAGCATTGCCTCTAAAGGTATTGCTATTGGCACTATTAGAGAGCTTGACAAAAAAGATAACACTGTTAGACGCATATCTATTACAGATCCTGAACGCGAAATTTCCAGATTTCATAAGGCTCAGCAAATAGCTATGGTACAACTTGATGATTTATATGAACTAGCAAAAAAAGAAGTTGGAGATGAGAATGCTTTAATATTTGATGTTCATAAAATGATGCTCGAAGACGAAGATTATAACGAATCAATAATCAACATTATTCAAACGCAGAAGGTTAATGCCGAATATGCTGTTGCACAAACTTCTGACAACTTCGCTACTATGTTTGCCAATATGGAAGACGAGTATATGCAAGGCCGAGCTGCAGATATTAGGGACATTTCCGACCGACTCATTAATGTATTATCCGAACGCGAAGACAACGCTTTAACTTTTAATACTCCGTGTATCATTGTTGCCGACGATTTATCTCCTAGCGAAACTGTTCAAATGGACAAAAGCAAAATTCTAGGATTTGTAACTCGTAAGGGCTCTGTAAACTCTCATACAGCCATTCTATCTCGGACGATGGCTGTTCCAGCGTTGGTTGGTGTTCCCGTTCCTATCAAAGTAAATGGACAAAAGGCTATTATCAACGGTTTTGATGGCAGTCTTTCAATATCACCTACCCCTGAAAAAATTACTATAGCCAAAAAACGTCTTGCAGTAGAAAACAAGCAAAAAGAACTGCTTGCCGAATATAAAGGCAAGGAAACTATCACTAAATCTGGTAAAAAAATCAATTTATATGCAAATATAGGTTCTGTTGGAGATGTCGGCTTAGCTTTGCAAAACGACGCAGAAGGAATCGGTCTATTTAGGAGCGAATTTTTGTATCTCGAACAAAGCAATTATCCAAGCGAAGAGCTTCAATTTAAAACTTACAAACAAGTTGCCGAGATGATGGGTGGTCGTAAAGTTATCATCAGAACCATGGATATAGGTGCAGATAAACAAATCGATTACTTCAATATAGAGCCCGAAGAAAATCCTGCTTTAGGATATCGCGCCGTTAGAATTTGTTTAACTGAGGAAAGCATTTTTAGAACGCAGTTACGCGCTCTAATACGCGCAAGTTACTTCGGCAATATTTCTATCATGGTGCCTATGATCACATCTGTTTGGGAAGTTGAGCGCACCAAAGAAATTATCAAAGAAATAGAAGCCAATTTCACCAAAAAAAATATTCCGTTTGGTAAATATGAATTTGGAATAATGATCGAAACGCCTGCAGCTGTCATGATTGCCGACCAACTTGCCCCGTTGGTAGATTTCTTCAGCATAGGCACCAACGACCTGACTCAATATACAATAGCTATTGACAGACAAAATCAGATGCTAGAGCGCTTCTATGATCCTCATCATCCTGCAGTACTTCGAATGATCGAAATCATTGCTGCTACTGGTCAACAATATGGAATTTGGACCGGGATATGTGGTGAATTAGCCGCTGACGAAGAACTCACTGAAACATTTGTAGAATATGGAATCAACGAGCTTTCTGTTTCTCCTGCTTCTATATTTGCAATTCGAAAGATTATTCGTGATTTAGATTAGGAGGTATTTTTCGTGGAAATATTTATGGTTTCGTTTAGTACAATTCAAGATGTTCAAAAATTTGTGGCAGCAGTCAATATGATCGACAGTGACTGCGATTTGGTCGCTAGTCGCTACGTTGTTGACGCCAAATCCATTCTCGGTATATTAAGCCTTGATATTAGCAAACCAATTGAACTTCGCATTTATTCATACAAAGACGAAATGAAACAACTTCTCCAAGATTTTATTGTAGAAGAGTAATATCTCTAACGGACATGGATTACTGTGTCCGTTATTATTTTATATTATAAGGAGACTACTATGATCGCAAAACTAACACCCGCCTTTAAAGACTATTTATGGGGAGGCAAGAAATTATCTGAAACATACGGCAAAGCTTTTGATGGTGACATATTAGCTGAAAGTTGGGAATTATCTTGCCACCCAGATGGCGAAAGCGTCCTCGCAACCGGACAAGATGCCGGCCAAACCCTACAGACCTGGCTCTCTAATCATCCTGCGGCTCTGGGTACCAATTGTGCCAGGTATGCCAGCTTTCCTATTTTAATCAAATTTATCGATGCGAAGCAAAATCTATCTATTCAAGTTCATCCCGATGACGACTACGCCATTGCTTATGAAAATGACAACGGCAAAAACGAAATGTGGTACATCGCCGAAGCCGAACCCGATGCTTTCATCTACTATGGCTTTAACCAGACTCTTTCCAAAGCTGAATACGAGCAACATATAGCAAATGACACCATCCTAGACGTTTTAAACAAAGTTAATGTTACCGCCGGTGATTGCTTTTTCATAGAGGCAGGCACTGTCCACGCAATCGGCGCCGGATGTCTTATAGCTGAAGTCCAGCAATCATCCAATGTCACCTACCGCGTATATGATTTCGCTAGACGTGGGGCCGACGGCAAGCTTCGAGAGCTCCATGTTGCCAAAGCTGTTGAAGTTTCCACCCTAGCACCAGCTGTCAATGTAGCAAAAAATTCCGACCTTCTTGTTGATTGCCAATATTTTGCTGTGCGCGACATTAAGTGTACCGACCTGGCTACGTTCACTGCCAATGAGACGAGTTTCCACTCTCTTCTAGTTCTCGAGGGATCTGGATCAATCGATTCTACAACAGAAACGCTCAACTTCACAAAAGGGGATAGCATCTTCGTTGCCGCCGGTACCGGAAAATATAATCTACAGGGAGATTTCCATGCTCTTCTAACATATATTTCGTAGACATCGATCACTACCATCGATCTAACTTTACCCACTATTTCAGACGCGATTTCATTCGCTATTTCAGAAGAGGCTTCTCTCGCTATTGCAGATGAAGCTTCTTTCGCTATTGCCGATGAGGCTTCACTAGCTGTTGCCGATGCGGCTGTCGATGTGGCTTCTCTCGCTGTTGCAGATGCGGCTGTCGATGAAGTTTCACTAGCTGTTGCAGATGCGGCTGTCGATGTGGCTTCTCTCGCTGTTGCCGATGAAGTTTCCGATGAGGCTTCACTAGCTGTGGCAGATGCAGCTATCGATGAGGCTTCACTAGCTGTGGCAGATGAAGTTTCCGATGAGGCTTCGTTAGCTGTTGCCGATGAAGTTTCCGATGAGGCTTCGTTAGCTGTTGCAGATGAGGTTGCCGATGAGGCTTCACTAGCTGTGGCAGATGAGGTTGCCGATGAGATTTCACTAGCTGTTGCCGATGCGGCTGTCGATGAGGTTTCACTAGCTGTTGCCGATGAAGTTTCCGATGAGGCTTCGTTAGCTGTTACAGATGAGGTTTCCGATGCGGCTTCTCTCGCTGTTGCCGATGAAGTTTCCGATGAGGCTTCGTTAGCTGTTGCAGATGAAGTTTCCGATGAGGCTTCACTAGCTGTTGCCGATGAAGTTTCCGATGAGGCTTCACTAGCTGTGGCAGATGAAGTTTCCGATGAGGTTTCACTAGCTATGGCAGATGCAGCTATCGATGTGGTTTCACTAGCTGGTGCAGATGCGGCTGTCGATATGGTTTCACTAGCTGTTGCCGATGAAGTTTCCGATGAGGTTTCACTAGCTGTGGCAGATGCGGTTGCCGATGAAGCTTCACTAGCTGTTGCCGATGAAGTTTCCGATGAGGTTTCACTAGCTGTGGCAGATGCGGCTGTCGATGTGGCTTCTCTCGCTGTTGCCAATGCGGCTGTCGATGAAGCTTCACTAGCTGTGGCCGATGAAGTTTCCGATGAGGCTTCACTAGCTGTGGCAGATGCAGCTATCGATGAGGCTTCACTAGCTGTTGCAGATGAAGTTTCCGATGAGGCTTCACTAGCTGGTGCCGATGAAGTTTCCGATGAGATTTCGTTAGCTGTTGCCGATGAGGTTTCCGATGTGGTTTCACTAGCTGTGGCAGATGCAGCTATCGATGAGGTTTCACTAGCTGTGGCAGATGAAGTTTCCGATTAGGTTTCACTAGCTGTGGCAGATGAAGTTTCCGATGAGGCTTCGTTAGCTGTAGCAGATGCGGCTGTCGATGAAGTTTCACTAGCTGTGGCAGATGAAGTTTCCGATGAGGTTTCACTATCTGGTGCAGATGCGGCTGTCGATGAAGTTTCATTAGCTGGTGCAGATGAAGTTTCCGATGAGGCTTCACTAGCTGTGGCAGATGCGGTTGCCGATGAAGCTTCACTAGCTGTTGCCGATGCGGCTGTCGATGCGGCTTCACTAGCTGTTGCAGATGAGATTACGGATGAGGCTTCACTAGCTGTTGCAGATGCGGCTGTCGATGTGACTTCTCTCGCTGTTGCCGATGCGGCTGTCGATGAGGTTTCACTAGCTGTGGCAGATGAGATTACGGATGAGGCTTCACTAGCTGTTGCCGATGCGGCTGTCGATGTGGCTTCACTAGCTGTGGCAGATGAAGTTTCCGATGAGGCTTCACTAGCTGTTGCCGATGAGGTTTCCGATGTGGTTTCACTAGCTGTGGCAGATGCGGCTGTCGATGAGGTTTCGTTAGCTGTTGCCGATGCGGCTGTCGATGTGGCTTCACTAGCTGGTGCCGATGAAGTTTCCGATGAGGCTTCACTAGCTGTAGCAGATGCGGCTATCGATGAGGCTTCACTAGCTGTGGCAGATGCGGCTGTCGATGTGGCTTCACTAGCTGTGGCAGATGAAGTTTCCGATGAGGYTTCACTAGCTGTTGCCGATGAAGTTTCCGATGAGGTTTCACTAGCTGTGGCAGATGAAGTTTCCGATGAGGCTTCGTTAGCTGTGGCAGATGAAGTTTCCGATGAGGCTTCACTAGCTGTGGCAGATGAAGTTTCCGATGAGGCTTCACTAGCTGTGGCAGATGAAGTTTCCGATGAGGTTTCACTAGCTGTGGCAGATGAAGTTTCCGATGAGGCTTCGTTAGCTGTGGCAGATGCAGCTGTCGATGAGGTTTCACTAGCTGTTGCCGATGCGGCTGTCGATGTGGCTTCTCTCGCTGTTGCCGATGAAGTTTCCGATGAGGCTTCACTAGCTGTGGCCGATGAAGTTTCCGATGAGGTTTCACTAGCTGTTGCCGATGCGGCTGTCGATGTGGCTTCTCTCGCTGTTGCCGATGAAGTTTCCGATGAGGCTTCACTAGCTGTTGCCGATGAGGTTTCCGATGAAGCTTCACTAGCTGTGGCAGATGAAGTTTCCGATGAAGCTTCACTAGCTGTTGCAGATGAAGTTTCCGATGAGGCTTCACTAGCTGGTGCCGATGAAGTTTCCGATGAGGTTTCACTAGCTGTGACAGATGAAGTTTCCGATGAGGCTTCGTTAGCTGTTGCAGATGCGGCTGTCGATGTGGCTTCACTAGCTGTTGCAGATGCGGCTGTCGATGTGGCTTCTCTCGCTGTGGCAGATGCGGCTGTCGATGTGGCTTCACTAGCTGTTGCAGATGCGGCTGTCGATGTGGCTTCACTAGCTGTTGCAGATGCGGCTGTCGATGTGGCTTCTCTCGCTGTGGCAGATGCGGCTGTCGATGTGGCTTCACTAGCTGTTGCAGATGCGGCTGTCAATGAGGTTTCACTAGCTGTGGCAGATGAAGTTTCCGATGAGGCTTCGTTAGCTGTTGCAGATGCGGTTGCCGATGTGACTTCTCTCGCTGTGGCAGATGAAGTTTCCGATGAAGCTTCGTTAGCTGTTGCAGATGCGGCTGTCGATGTAGCTTCTCTCGCTGTTGCCGATGCGGCTGTCGATATGGTTTCACTAGCTGTTGCCGATGAGATTACGGATGAGGCTTCACTAGCTGTGGCAGATGAGATTACGGATGAGGCTTCACTAGCTGTTGCCGATGAAGTTTCCGATGAGGCTTCGTTAGCTGTAGCAGATGCGGCTGTCGATGTGGCTTCACTAGCTGTTGCCGATGCGGCTGTCGATGTGGTTTCACTAGCTGTGGCCGATGAAGTTTCCGATGCGGCTTCACTAGCTGTTGCCGATGCGGCTATCGATGAGGTTTCACTAGCTGGTGCAGATGAAGTTTCCGATGAGGCTTCACTAGCTGTGGCAGATGAAGTTTCCGATGAGGCTTCACTAGCTGTGGCAGATGCGGCTGTCGATGTGGCTTCTCTCGCTGTTGCAGATGAAGTTTCCGATGAGGCTTCGTTAGCTGTTGCAGATAATAAAAAAACTGCATCCTGATTTTTGACTTCAGAATGCAGTTTCGTTTATACTGCCGGTACTACTTCCGGTATAGCTCTTGCTGTTTGAGATCGTATCTCTTTAATTACTACTACTGCTGTGATTAGCGCTGTTAGCCCGTCTGCTATAGGTTGCGAAAACCAAATTCCTGTTAGTCCAAATATTCTTGGCATTATCAACATGAGTGGTATTAGCAAAATTACTTGTCTGAGTAGACCTAGTATCATCGCCGATTTCGCTTTGCCTATTGCTTGGATATATTGTGACCCCAACATCGCAGGTCCCATCAATGGCATCATTATTGTATATTTTCTTAAGCCCTCTACTGTCATCGCAACAAGTTCTGGGTTATTTCCAGAGAATGGACTTACCAATGTTTCTGGAATAATTTGCATTATTGCTACTACGACAAGTAAGAAGACAAATGTAAAACCTGCGCTTATTTTTAATGTTAAGGTTGCGCGGTCGTATTGTTTTGCCCCGAAGTTAAATCCAATAATCGGCTGAGTTCCTTGGGCAACTCCAATAATCGGCGTTACCATCATTAATACTATCGAGTTTATTGTAGCGAAAGCACCAATTGCCATGTCTCCGCCATAAGTTCCTAGCGCATTGTTACAAATAATTTGAACCCCACTCATGGCCACCTGCATAGCAAATGGCGCAGACCCAATCGCTAACATCGGAAATACATATTTTCTAGCAAGCTTTAAACCAGACTTGTGAAATGATAAATTAGATTTTCCAGCAAAATAATATCCTAGTGACCATGCCGCTGTTACAGCTTGTGAAATTATCGTTGCCCATGCCGCACCTGCTATACCCATTCCAAATCCAAAAATGAAAAGAGCATCTAGAATTATATTGAGGAAGCATCCTGTGGCCATAATTATTGCAGATAACTTTGGATTTCCATCGCTTCTTATTAAGTTCGTCATAGATCCCGCTGTAATATTAAACACACTACCAATTAATATAACTTCAATATATTCTTTTGCAAACGGCAAGCTGTCTGGACTTGCACCAAACATTGAAAGAATAGGGTTTACAAATACTAAACCAATAACACTTATAGCTAAACCAGATAAAATACACAACGAAATTGCATTACCCAAAATCCCTTCGGCTTGATCTTTGTTATTTTCACCTAACTTTATCGAAATATTTGTTGCTGCACCGATACCTATTAACAAACCAAACGCCATTATAATGGTCATTATTGGTAAAGTTACTCCCAAACCACTAATCGCTAAATGCCCAACTCCCGGAATATTTCCTATAAACATTCGGTCTACCACGTTATATAGTCCATTTACCATCATTCCAATAATCGCAGGCAGTGAATACTTAAATATTAGTTTTCCAATTGACTCTGTCGCTAATAACTCTTGATGTTTTCCCATAAGATCCTCCTATTTTATTTTTATTCTATTTCATTTTTATTCTATTTCATTTTTATTCTATTTCATTTGCGAATGATTACAAATTTTAGCTAGCAAATTGATGAGTGTATCTTTTTCACTTACTGTTAAGGCATCATTAAACACATTGTCTAGGTCACGAAACGCATTTATGATATTTTCATGCTCGGCAATAGCACGCTCCGTTACGTAGATTCCATATGTTCGTTTATCGTTAATACGCTTTTCGCGTCTGACATATCCTTTGTCCTCAAGTTTTTTTACCGCTCTTGCGGTAGTTGTTTTATCTATTACAAGTTTGTTAGAAAGTTCTTCTTGACTTATTCCTTCGTATTTAAAAATTTGTTCTAAAAATGTAAATTGACCACACCCAACGTCTTCTTCTGCCAATTTGCATTGCAAAAACCTTATACTTTTTCTGTAAATTTGAGATAAATATCTATTTATGCTTCTATCATCTTTCATAGAATTCCTCTCTTTTACTATTTTACTATTTTACTATTTTACTGCTTTACTATTTTGTTGTAATAATTGTAGCACAAATTAGTTGTATATGCAACTAATTTTCACCTTTTCGTAACATTTGTTATAAAATTAATTAAAATTAACCTTAATTTATTATTTTTGTTATTATATATAAATTAAATTTAAAAAAATACTTCTGTAAATTATATAAAACAACAAAAAGACTCACTATAGTTAACGAATTTTTTGTCTGCTATTTTTATCTACTATTTTTGTCTACTGTTGTAATTAAAAACATTTCTACTGTTCTATAAATATCTGTCATAAAATAAATTATAACCATATTTATAGCAAAGGAGAGAGATATTATGACAATACCCGGAATCTTTTTAATTGTATTCGCAATACATAATTTATTATTTTTTACAACAATCAATAAACTTATTAAATTTAATGGCTCAAAGAATACATTTTACACAATTGTAATAATACTCACAATTATCGCTGGTCCTGTCAGTACTGTATTTATTTCATATTCTATGATAGCTGTATACGCATTTATAATAGTAGTCTATAGCTTATTTATCATTATATTTTTTCAAGGAAATTTCTTCTTAAAGTTGGCCACTGCTTTATATATGCCTATTAACATTATGGCACTAGTAATGATTTTAAACGCATCTGCTGGCTTAATACTTGATACCAGTATATGGCACATTATGTCCACTAGCAGTTCACTATACTTAATACGCATCGCGGTTTGTTCGATACACTCCCTTTTTCTACTAACAATATCAAAACTAGTTCCCCAAAAATATTACAGAATTTATATAACTCACCCAACCCGACTTAAATTATTTTTATTTTTGGAAGTTTGTATTATTTTATGCCTAATTACTAACACC
>NZ_ABEQ01000013.3 GCF_000171335.1 Candidatus Epulonipiscium viviparus | reverse complement strand
GTGGGTTCTTTCATTAGATCAATAATTTTTCCTTCGTTTGAAATAATGATAGGTCGAGATGGAAAACCAATATTTTGCCTGCAAACAAGTCCTTTTTCAGAATTTGTCAATTCAACCATAAGACCATTCGGATAACAATATAACACCTCCATAGCTTGTTTAAAAAGATTTAGATCATATCTAGAGCTTGCCTCCATATTCATCATTTCGATGCGTTGATTAATATCTGTAACTTTATCTATTAAATTGCTATAATTATTAGCTATGTGTAATATTTGAGAATGAGGATGGAGGTTAGTTCCTGTTACTTTATAAGAACCTGTTCCATCAATTTTTTCGTGTATGTGTAAAATGGGAACATATACCATTGGTGAAAAGGTAGCATTATTTTTAATTAAGTCTAGAGCTATTTCTAGGTGAGGTTTTTGAGCATCTTTCAGTTTGCCTATATCATGTAAAAGGGCACTTGATGTAATATTTTCAATATCTTGAAAACGTATGCGTCTATTTTTTGATATAGATATGCAATATATAGCCACTTCTAATGAATGAAGTGATAATTGCTCAATTTCATCTTTACTGGGTTCTTTATATAAAATGGCATTCTCATTTAAGTTAATATTTTCAATAATCATACGTATAGTTTGTGTCAGTAAACGTTCATTGATAATACCATTTTTTTTAATGCTAGAGTAAAAACTACTCAAATTATTTAATATTTCTAATTTAATTGGATCTTCAAAAATTAATTCTATAACAACTTCATCAGAGAATTTTTCTTCAATATAAATATAAGTGATACCTAAATTTCTAATTCGGGTAATAATTGATGCTGTTAATTCTCTACCTTGAGGCATAAATATAAGACCTTTGTTGGTTCGAATTGGATATGCAAGTTTTTTGCCAATATGCTTCTGTGAAGCTATAACTAATCTCATCTTATTTTCTTTCTCCCTTCTCAAAAACATTTTACAATAAATTTTATACTAGAATTATTAATTTTATGCAAAAACAACCTTATAATCAAATAGGTTAGTGTTAGGTTATATAGTAATACTTGTACTCAAAATTGTCAATCCTTATATAAAATTTTTGTATTGGATGAATATACATTAAAGAAATATTTCTAAATAAAGATTTTGTGAATTTTTTTATGTCTATATTATATATTGAAACGAAATTAATTATTTTGTAAAATGTTGTTGTGCATTTTTTTACAAAAATATAAAATTATATTTATTGAACATAATTTTTATACAACTTATAATATTCAAAAACATAATTGTAACACTTGTAATGTTTTTTGAATAGGTTTATAATGCTTGATATAAAATAAATTAATRGGAGATGGCAAAAAAATGCTCGATTATGGATTCTTTTTGGATTTAGCAATTATTTTATTGGCAGCTAAGATTTTTGGGATCTTATCTAGAAAGTTACAATTACCACAAGTAGCTGGCATATTAGTTGCTGGTTTAATTATTGGACCAAATATGCTCGGCTGGGTGAAAGAAACAGAATTTTTATTACAAATGGGTGAGCTTGGCGTTATCATGCTAATGTTTGTTGCAGGTCTTGAGACAGATTTAAAAGAACTGAAGAATACTGGTCTTGCGGCACTTTGTATAGCGGCATTCGGAGTTGTAGTGCCTCTAACTGGTGGCTACTTACTTTATTCTGTATATGATGGTTTTGCCGCAATCGGTAGTCACGAATTTTTAAAAGCAATATTTATTGGAGTCATTCTTACCGCAACTTCTGTAAGTATTACTGTTGAAACTTTACGAGAGATGGGCAAGCTTAAAGGAAAAGTTGGAACAGCGATTTTGAGTGCTGCAATTATTGATGATGTTATCGGTATTATTTTACTTACTTTTGTAATAGGATTTACAAATCCAGAAAGCAGCGGAGTGGCTGTAATCGGAAATACAGTGGCATTTTTCGTGGTGGCGATTGTTCTTGGTGCTATCATTCATTATATATTTAAAGTTATTGATCATCACGATCCACATAGAAGACGTCTTCCAATCTATGGATTTGCAGTATGTTTGCTCTTTGCTTATATAGCTGAACACTATTTTGGAATTGCCGATATCACTGGCGCGTACGTCGCAGGTATCGTGTTATATAACTTGTCATCTTCAGAATATATTATCGAAAAAATAGATACAAACTCTTATATGTTATTTAGTCCGATTTTCTTTACAAGCATTGGGCTTAAAACAGAACTTACAGGTTTTACTGTACCAGTACTTTTATTTACAATTGCATTTGTTATTATTGCATTAGCAAGCAAGGTGGTAGGCTGTGGCTATGGTGCAAAACTAATGGGCTTCAAAAAACATGATGCAATAAAAATTGGTGTCGGCATGATGGCGCGTGGCGAAGTCGCACTGATCGTCGCCCAAAAAGGTTTAAGCGCTGGGCTAATGGATCCAGTACTATTTTCCGCAGTTATTATGCTAGTTATTCTTTCTTCTATTGCAACACCAATTATTTTGAAAGTCTTATATGCTAAAGATGAAAAAAATGAATCATTGGCAAATGAGACAGAGATTAATGAAATTCCAACAGATGTTGCAACAGTATAGAATCAATATGTACTCTCCTTCGGGGGAGTTTTTTTATTGCACGAAATTTTATAATGTATTAAAAACTCATCTCCAGGACACACTAGCAAAAAAAGAAAGGATTTTAGTACTTATGACTGATTATATAAACGGACTTTTAGAATTTATAACTGCAGGATCATCGATGTTTTTGGCGGCAAATGAGGTTAAAAAAATTTTGCAGGACCAGGGTTTTGAAGATCTAGATGCTGCTGCTAATATTAGMAAGGGTGGGYTATACTACAAGTTAGTAAACGACTCTGCAATTTTTGCGTTTAAAATTGGCTCTAGTGATTTAAAATACAAAATAATAGGAACGCATTTAGATGCGCCAGGGTTTAGAATTAAGTCTAATCCAATAACTTCGTCGCAAGGTTATGTAGAATTGAACACAGAAGTATACGGAGGACCGATTATCAATACCTGGTTTGATAGGCCTCTTTCTATTTCGGGAAGGGTATGTGTAAAAAGTGATAATGTTTTAARACCGTCGACAATATTATTGGATGCAAAAGAACCGCTTATGGTGATTCCTAATTTGGCCATACATCAAAATCGTGAAGTAAATGATGGAGTGAAGTTGAATCCGCAAAAGGAAACTTTGCCAATCATCACATATACCAACGAAGAAGTGAACCAAAATTTGTTATTCGACTATATTGCAGCCAAATTGTCTATTGCATCCGAAGATATATTGGATCTAGATTTATTTTTGTATCCAGTGGAAACAGGTTGCTTGGTAGGGCTAGATAAAAAATTTATTTCGAGTCCACGTTTAGATGATTTATCTATGACATATAGTGGATTGATGGCGTTTATAGAAAGCGATCCAGCRGCAGGAGTTAATGTGCTTGCTTGCTATGATAATGAAGAAGTGGGTAGCAGAAGTATAGCAGGAGCAAACTCTCCAAATTTATTATTTATGCTAGAGAAAATAGCATTAGGCTTGGGTAAGAATCGTGCCGAATTTATAGCCGCGTTGGATGATTCGTTTATAATTTCTGCAGATGTTGCGCATTTGTCGCATCCAAACTATCCAGAAAAGCTAGAGCCTACAAATAAAGTAACGCCAGGCGGAGGTGTTGCAATAAAAATTAGTTCCAATTGTAGTTATACAACGAACGCAAATACGTCTGCCGTATTTAAAGCAATATGCCAAAACGAAGATGTTCCGTATCAAACTTTTATGAATAGGTCAGATACAAAAGGTGGGTCAACAATCGGGCCAATTACTTCTTCGCAAACTGGAATACGCAGTGTAGATCTAGGAACTCCAATGCTAAGCATGCATTCTGCTAGAGAACTTATGGCAGCAGAAGATTTGACCCACACTATTAAAATTTTTAGAGCTTTTTACCGATTATAAAAAAAATAATGTTTTTTTGGAAATATATGTTATAATGGTTTTGGTAAAAAAATCTAAGCAGGAGCTGATATGGATACAATTATTTTAAGCAAAACTGACAATCTTGAACTAGCAATCAATATCTTAAAAAATGGAGGGCTTGTTGTATCTCCTACCGAAACTGTATATGGACTGTGTGCCAATGCGTTAGATGAAAATGCAGTAGAAAATATTTTTAAAGCAAAAGGAAGACCCGCAGATAATCCGCTAATTGTCCATATTGCTTCGTTGGCAATGCTAGATCAATTAGTAGCAGAAATTTCGGCAAATGCTCAAAAACTTATAGACGCTTTTTGGCCCGGACCTCTCACACTTATATTTAAATCGCAAAATATTATACCAAACAAAACTCGTGCAAACTTACAAACAGTAGCAATTCGCTTTCCGGAAAATAAAATAATTATAGAATTAATTAAAAAATCTAAATTGCCTCTTGCCGCACCAAGTGCAAATACCTCTGGTAAGCCCAGTCCAACCAATATTGATAGAGTTATAGAAGACTTGTTTGGAAAAGTAGATTGCATTATTGATGGCGGTAACTGTAAAATAGGATTAGAATCGACTGTTGTGGATGTTTCGGGAGACAATGCGAGAATATTGAGACCTGGATTTATAACTGCGGCAATGCTCGAGAAAATTGTACCTAGTGTTAGTGCTCCTGCTAGTGCGTTTCCGATTGCTCCAGGGATGAAATATAAACATTATGCTCCTTCTGCAAATGTTGCAATTGTAGATGGCAACGATTTACAAGAGATAGCTAAGAAAATATGTTGTTTGATAAAAAAAGATAGACATAAGCGAGCAGGTGTTTTAATTGTAGATGAAATGATTTCATTTTTTGAAGATATTCCTGTAGTAAGTCTGGGAAGTATTACCAATTTAGAAAGTATTGCTAGTAATTTATTCGAAAAACTTAGACAATTAGATGACTTAAAATTGGAGCAAGTCTATACAATTTATTTACATGACAAAAACCTTGGTCTAAGTATAATGAATAGACTTCTCAAGGCGTCTAACAACCAGATTATTTATTAAATGGAGGAATAATATATGATAGCCATTGGTTCAGACCATGGAGGATTTGCATTAAAGCAAGAGATAATAGCTCATCTTAAGGAAAGAGGTATAGACTTTGCAGATGTTGGTTGCTATGACGAACAGTCGACAGATTATCCCGACTATGCAAAAAAGGTTGCCGATATGGTTCTTAGCAAGGAGGCTGAAACAGGAATACTAATTTGCGGTACTGGTATAGGTATTTCGATAACGGCAAATAAGATAAAAGGAATTCGCTGCGCTTTATGCCACGATATATTTAGTGCAAAAGCAACCCGAGAACATAACGATGCAAATGTTTTGGCGTTTGGTGGGCGTATAATAGGCCCTGGATTGGCATTAGCAATAGTAGATGAATTTTTGAATACACCATTTTCGAATGACCCACGCCACATAAGACGAATATCCAAAATTGAAAATTAGATCAATCAAATATTAGAATGGAGGAAAATATGAGTAATCTTGTTATTATAGACCACCCACTTGTGATGCACAAGCTTTCTATATTGAGAGATGTGAACACAGGAAAGAAAGAATTTAGAGAAATTGTTCGCGAGCTTGCGCAGTTTATGTGTTTTGAAGCTACTAAAAATTTGCCGTTAGAAGACTATGAAATTACAACACCAATTACAAAAATGATAGCTAAGCGTATATCTGGAAAAAATCTTAGCGTAATACCAATTCTTCGCGCAGGATTGGGGATGGTAGATGGTGTATTAGATCTAATTCCAACTGCAAAGGTGGGCCATATCGGACTATATCGTGATCCAGAAACGCTAACGCCGGTTGAGTATTATTGCAAGCTGCCAACTCAAATCGAAGAAAGGCATATATTTGTATTAGACCCTATGCTAGCAACAGGCGGTTCGGCTATTTCTGCTATTTCATTTCTAAAGGATAAAGGATGTAACAATATCAATTTTATGTGTATCTTAGCCGCGCCAGAAGGAGTGGAAAAATTACAGTTGGCTCATCCTGATATCAATATATATGTATGTGCTGTTGATGAAAAGCTCAATGACCACGGATATATAGTACCAGGATTAGGTGACGCTGGAGATCGCTTGTTTGGAACCAARTAAATAAAAAACGGAGCAGGCATCCCCTGCTTCTGCTTTGTAAGGAGAAATTTTTATGAGACCGTCTTGGGATCAATATTTTATGGACATTGCTCATTTGGTAAAAACTCGATCTACATGTACACGACGCCAGGTAGGCGCTGTTGTTGTAAAGGATAAGCAAATATTATCGACMGGATATAATGGTGCTCCCACAAGCTGTACGCATTGTATTGAGTTAGGCTGCATGAGAACTAAGTTAAATATTCCATCTGGAGAACGTCATGAATTGTGTCGAGCATTACATGCCGAACAAAATGCAATAACGCAAGCTGCAAAGAATGGCACCGCTGTTGCGGGCGCTGTAATTTATGTAACGGCTCAGCCGTGCAGTATGTGTGCAAAAGTACTTATAAACTCAGGGATAGCCAAAATTATATACCAAGGAAATTATCCAGATCCATTGGCAATAGAGCTATTAAATGAAGCTAAAATCCACATGGAGCAATTTGGGACTATTGAAAATGAAAGCAACAGGGGATTGGAAAAATAAGGAGATGGAAATAATGGATAAGATTGGCTTATATATAACAGCGTTTGTTATGGCTTTCAGTATTTCATTAATATGTACACCTATTGCAAAGAAAATAGCAATCAAATTAGGGGCAGTGGCATATCCGCGAAAGAGAGATATGCATGAAATTCCAATTCCTCGTATGGGTGGGATAGCGATAGTAGTTGGGTTTATATTAACTTTGGTTTTGATATTGCCCGATCCAGAAATGGATGTATTAGAATCGAGACATACAGCCGGAATTTTAATAGGCGGATTAATTATTTTTGCCTTAGGAATTTTAGACGATATCTTTGAATTAAAATCGAAAATTAAATTATTAGTTCAGGTACTAGCCGCGATGGTTGCGGTATACTTTGGAATTAGAATACAATTTGTTTCTGTGCCATTTAACGATCTGATTAACTTGGAGTGGTTATCAATCCCGGTTACAATATTTTGGATTGTAGGAATCACAAACGCAGTAAATCTGATAGATGGGCTTGATGGATTGGCGGCAGGAGTATCGTCTATTGCGTCTATTTGCCTAATGATCTTGTCGATTCATAGTGGGCATCCAACCGCAGTAATACTTACAGTGATTTTGTCAGCGTCATGCTTGGGATTTTTGCCTTATAATTTTAATCCCGCTTCTGTATTTATGGGAGATACAGGTTCAACATTTTTGGGATATATGCTATCACTGATTTCGATACTGGGATTATTAAAAAGTTATACACTAGGAACAGTTTTTGTTGCAGTATTGATAYTAGGGTTGCCGATATTTGATACGTCGTTTGCAATCATTAGACGTTTTTTGAGTGGCCGCCCAATTATGTCACCAGATAGAGGACATCTACATCATCGACTAGTGGATAAAGGATATACACAAAAACAAGCCGTCGTAACATTGTATGGAGTTAGCGGAATATTTGGTCTTTCTGCAATGGGGGTCATGCTAAATGATATTCGTTTTGTATTGGCTGTGTTTATAATTATGGGCATATTATTTTATTATAATGTGAAAATGCACACACTACCGAGCTCTAAAAACGAAAAAGAAGAGCAAAAATAAATGGATATAAGAGGGAACGCTCTCCCTCCTTTTCCTAAATATATTTGATCAGGCTCTTTGGTAAGTTCATATTTAAAGTTTCTAATTCATGCATAAATCGCAAAATATCAGTTGCTGATATATCTGCGTTCAACAAATCTAATATTCTATAGTATAAAAGTTTTAATAAAATTGGTTTGTGTTGGTTCCAATGATTTTGTGATTTGAGCTTCAAAAGTTGAATTTCGGAGGTTACCTTCCATAAAATATTTTTAACCTTTTCGATTATATCGTCATATACAAAGCTTACCGAGTTTAGTTCCGTGAAAGTATTTGCAAAAGTGAGGAGCAACTCATCTAATATATACGCATCGTCAGTTTGGAAATGCTCAACTATATCGTGGGATAGTCTATATTTATAGTATTTTATGAAATTTTCAAAATCTCCAGCATTATCCTCTGGTTCAATATAAAATAAAATTCTAAAAAATAGGTTCCATTGAAATTCTTCGTTTAAAACTCGCTGAATATGAGAACCAATTATTATACTAAAATCATCATTGTTAAAATCTATTTCGCGTTCAAATAAAATTATGCTATTGAAATTGATATCGTCATTATCGATTTCGTTTAAACGGTTTAGAGCCTTCATTAGTAAATTCCTATATGTTTCTTCTGTTTGCATATCAATTTCTCTAAATACATATTTAACAAGCGTATCACAAGATTTTCTAAAATCAACAATAAGCCCTATATTATTTTTCATTCGATCAGCAAAGAGGTCGTAAATAGATTTTGATAGCATCTGCTCTAGCTGCATTTGCCGAATATCTTGATTAATAGGCTTATCTCGTTTGAAATGATTGGAGATCAATAAAAGCTGCCCATCTATAGTGGTAAGACTGTTTTTGATAGAATACATTATATCTTTATAAAATTTGTCGGCAATTATATAGTTATAATTTTTATATATTACGTTGTGCTCAATTTCGCTCCAAAAAATATTGACAAGAGCTTTGATCTGCACTTCAAAATTAATAATCTGATCATTATACAAATATTTTCCATCTATTCTATACATCTTAAGACCGTTTTTCTGGTTTTTAGGTTGAACACTTTTTAGCTCCAAAATAACTCCAGTATGTTCTTGCTTATAATAATATCCTGCAGTATGCACATGTTCTTGTGTAAAATGTCGTTTAAGAAGCTTATAAATATCTCGTTCGTCTTCTATAAAGCGACATTCTAGCCTTATACCAATTAGGTCAACAAGATTTTCGTATAGATTAGATATAGTTTTATATTTATTATAAAAATCATGTCGTAGAATTTTTTCTTTTAGACTGTCTCTAGATTTTACACGAGAACTGATGTTGATATAGCCAATACATTCATTACGAACCAGGTTGGCGAAGTAGTTTTCCAGCTCCTTACTAGCAATTTCTAAATCTATTGTCATTTCGTCTAACTTTTCTAAGGCTTTAGTTGTATACTCAAATATTTTCAGTTCCATAATAAAGATCCTCCCTAGCTTGCCTAGTTGATAGTAATAGTATACTTCCAATTGAGAAGTTGCATACAAGGTAGTTGGTTCCATTTTATTACGTCGCAGTACGTGGTTTGATTAGAGCAAAATGGCGCAGAAAATATCTAAGTGGTTAACTGTACTATTTAGCCAGTCGGTTGTGTGGCTAGCAACTAGTATTCCAGATACAATATTTCCTAATTCTTCTTTGGTAGATTCAAATTTGATCTCACCAGATGCTTTTGCTTCTTCACATAGTCCTTCAAAAATTTTCTGAAAAGTTAGGTTGTTATAAATTTCGTATTCTGTTTCAGAAATTTCAGGAAAAAAGAACACAAATTCCGCATCAGTAAGCTTCATCTCGTTGGACTCTTCTCCTACACTCAACAAAAATGAAGCATAGCTATCTAAAAATTTTGGATAATCTTTTTCTTCTTGAAACCAATTATAAATTTGAGCTAGCTTATTTTTAAATGTTTGGTTGTTGTCCCACTTCTGAATTTGCAGAGTGATTTTGATAGTAAAAATTCTTAAAAAATAGTTAAAAATATGTTCTTTGGTAGAAAAATAATTAAAAAACGTACCGCGTGAAATTTGAGCTTTTTGACAAATCTCATCTACAGTAATATCTCCAAAGTCTTTGTGTTCTAACAAATATTTAACAGAATTTAAAATAGTGGTGCGCGTTTTGACAAAATTAATCTTTCTAAGTGTAAAATGTGATAATACTTCGTACATAATTTTGATTCCTCACTTTTTAAAATAAAATATATTTTAGAGTATGGACAAAACTTTTATCCGATATACATTTTCAAAAAAAAAACTAACAGAGTGAACTGCTAGTTTTGCAAAAATTAAGCCCAATAATTTTTACCAAGATTGTGGTTTAATTCGTTGGATTGCTGGCTTTCTGCTTGTAATGCTTTTTGCAGAGCCACCAATTTTTCTTGATAGTTAGGGTTTAATACAAGATTAGACATTTCAAATGGATCAGAATTTAAGTCAAATAATTGTTTGGTTATTATTCCGTTGTATCTATGCTCAATATATTTAAAGCCATCCTTTGTAATGGCGCGTATTTTATCTGTATATGCAAGATATATCTGGTCGCGAGCGGCATCTTTGGTTCCTTTTATACATTCAGCAAAGCTCTGCCCTGTTACACTTGCTGGAATTTCTTGTTCCAAAAGATCGCACAAGGTTGGAAATATATCGAATAAATACACAAGCGCATCGGTTTTCATTCCGGCTTTGATTCCTGCTCCAGATATTAATAAAGGAACTCTCATCGAGTGATCATAAAGGCTCTGCTTTCCAAATAGCCCATGTTGCCCTAATGCAAGCCCATTGTCTCCGGCGTAAACGATAATTGTATTATCCTTTTCTCCGATTTCTTCTAATTTATCTAGGATGCGCCCGATTTGATAGTCGAGATGAGTGATCATTGCATAGTATTCTGCAATATGTTTTTGCGTATTAGCGAGCGTTCTCGGATACGGCGCTAATGTCTCGTCTCGACATTCCCAGTTTGCGTATTCGATAAAATGATAGCTCATAAAGTTTGGTGGTAATTTTATGTCTTCTGGATTATACATATTTAAAAATTCTTCTGGCATTGTACGCGGATCGTGTGGGGCCAAAAATGAAGTATACGCAAAGAATGGTTTATCGTGCTTTTGATCCAAAAACTTAATTACACTTTCTGCTATAACATCGGTTGAATGTTCGCCCGCTCTCATATATTCGCCCGCAGTTTTCTTTACCTCGTTCGAATGGTTTTGGTCAACGCATTTTCTAATGACTTTGTTATATTCTGCAGAAGAATCGTAATGATAAAATGGTACGGCCCAGTGGTCGCTCATTCCACCAAAAAATATACTATCGCCTTGATCRAAACTTCGGTTAAATGATTTTTTGCCGTTATGCCATTTGCCCGTTCCAAATGTATCGTAGCCTCTCGCTTTAAAAAATTCGCCCATTAGAGTGTGGTCGTCGGGGATTTGTTGCCCTAGGTCATCTAACTTAAATAACGATCTGCCTGTATTCAGCATAGCTCTAGATGCCATACATATGGCTCCGCAAGTGCCTCCTTGGATATGCGCGTGAGTAAAAGCTGTCCCCGATGCTACTAGTCTATCTAAATTGGGTGTTATGATTTCGTCGTTGTTAAGTGCATTGATCGTGTTAAATCTCTGGTCATCTGCAAATAAAATTAAAACGTTTGGTGCTTTCATAAAATCCTCCTTAAAAAATAGTATTGTATTTATATCATACAAGAAGTGCGATAATATTGCAACGCTAAATGAAGATAAATTATAAAACGCTGTCTAATATTATGCTAATTGTGATTCCTACACAATTTGATATTTTACACGAAAGAAAACGTTTGCGTCACTGTTCAATACAATTAAGAGTTCATCGACAGAATATCACGCTTAAATATTTTTTGCGGCAACAAGAGAATATTTTCATGAAAYTTCTCTTTGTGAACARAATTTTAAAAAATATAGGCATACACAAAAAATATTACAAGCGGAAGACAAATTATGTCAAGGAAGAAATAATTGTTGCTTTTATTGCCAAAATATGATATTCTTTTTGAAGTTATTACAAAATAAATTATTTAGAAATATAACAAATATAGAGAGGAAGAATAGCATGAGTAAAATAATGAAAAGACGAATGGCAGAATGCTTGGCACTATCTGTTGGACTATCTGTTATGGGGATGACTCCATCAAGCATCTATGCAGTAGAAACAAAAGAAAAAGTGGCGCTGATCGATATCAATCAACATTGGGCATATGATAGTATCGAAACTCTCATTGAGGCAGGAGTTTTAACTGGATATTCAGACGGAACCTTTCGCCCTAATGCCAACATAACAAGAGCTGAAATGGCGGTGTGTTTACAAAATATATTTGGTTTTAAGCAAACTAATAGCGAAGTATTTAATGATCTAGATTATAGTAAAAATGTAAATGGCTCGTATAATGACTGGGCCACTGATTCTATATTGGCYGTAAGCGATATAATGAATCACGATGGTTTAGCKTTTAGATCAGACGAGTATGCTACCAGGGAGGAAGTTGCCTATGCTATCGCAAATGCATTTAGCTTGGCAGAAAATGGTAATGTACAAAACTTAGAAAAATTGTTTTCTGATAGCAACGAAATTGCGCCCTGGGCAAAGCAAGCTATTAATCAGCTGGTATCAAAACAATATTTGAGCGGTAGACCAGACGGAACATTTGATCCCAAAGGGCATATTTCTCGTGGAGAACTCGCAAGCATCTTAGATAGGATTGCCGTTGAAGTAGTTGCCAATAATGGGGTACATAAGTTAGGTAGAGTTGCGGGCAATGTTGTAATATCCGCAATGGGCAACACGGGCCTACAAGATACTGTAATCATTGGAAATCTATATATTCCTGCTGGCGTTGGGAATGGCCAAATCTTTCTAGATAATGTGGAAGTTCGCGGTACAGTATTTTTTGAAGGAGGTARTTTRATATTAGAAAATACTAAAATAGAAACGCTAATTGTTAATAATGAAGATACCACTATAAAAGGAAATTTTAAATCTGAAGTTGAAGTTGCAGATATTAGAACTGCCGCAAATATCGATGGGCAAATGAGTATTCACACTGTTGTTGCAAAGTCTGATCATATAGATATAGAAGATGTGCCGTTTAAAGTTACTCTCGAAGATGCGTACAAAATTGTTGTTGCAGATCAGCAATTATACGAAGATGATATCGATAGCGATGGCAGAATTATTTTCGACGAATATTATCCRGAGGTCGAAACAGTTGTGGAAACTGTAACTGTTGAGCCCGAATATTCTAATCTTGATACCAAGGTGGAGGAAAATGGCGATATAACTATTTCTAACATGGCCAGAAATGCGTCATCAAATTTTAAATATGCATTGGCTCAGCCCGACCAAGATGTTGAGGATCTATATTTTTTACCCCTCATTCAAGGAAAAATTTCATACCAAGATATGATAATGAATTATGCTGCAGGTGAATATGTACTGGTAATTCAAGAAAATTTAATTGCAGACGGAGATCAAGCGATAAACTATAACGCATACACCAAAGTTCCGATTGCGCTAATTGAAGCACCAATTCTAACAACCACTGCAAACGACGGGGTCAATGCTGTTAATATTAAATTAAATCGAGGTATAATCGTAAGCTTTGACGACATAGCCTGTACAATAAATAATGCGACAGTGCCCTTCACTCAAACTGCCATAGATGAGGGCGGAAATCTAACTCTAACTGCAAGTTTAAATTCTGTTTCTGACGCAGATTTATTTTCTGCTACCATAAATTATCCTTCACAATATTATAATGGTCGCGAGAATGTAACGGTGGTGGCCCCARATACATTTCAAGCAAATGCATCGTTTGAACAAGCTCCAACTCCATCTCTTGCTGTTGTGAATACAAATGATATCACTACAGTTACAGTTGCGATACCACGATCAAAATGGCAAGAAAATTATAAAATGAGCCTCGATGCTGTTAGGCTTCTTAATATCAATCCTGAAGTGGAAACTGTTCCAGGATACCTAGATTTAACTGCAGAATTTAGAAAGGCGTACCATGAAAATCCTGATGCAAACACAATTTCTGTTGTAGTAAGTCAAGCTAGGTTGGACATGCTTCCTACCACTCAAATCAACAACGATATATATGAAGATGGACTTTGCGCCACTGTTTCTGGTCAATCTAGCTTTGTATTACATGGCACTGCTCAGGCGATGGCCAAGCTCAATCCAACTACTGCAAATCCAAATGTCATTCACAACGTAAATTTGGGTACGGCAAAGTCTGGCAAGATGCTAGTTACTGCCAATATCGATACGATCGCAATCGGAAATCCATATTACGTTGAAGTTTCGTTGCTAAATGAATTAGACGGCAAATTTACCAGAGAAATTCCAATTTATGCCGCAGAAATGGAAAATGGCGCTATCGCAAAAGAAATTGATRTTAACGATTTGGGATGGAAGCTGGTTGCCGGAGATGAAGTATGCGTCGCAGTTATTAGTAGCATAGACCCAGAAATAAGAGTAGATTCGAAGACGGTTACCATCGACGAGCTGGATGCGTTCGATCTTAACTATGACATCGCAACAAAATCGCTAACCGTTACAGCTCAGTCGCTAGAAGAGCTGCTTGTAACAGCAAAGTTAATTGATTTAGAAGGAATCAATATGCTCTTTCCCGCAAATCTAACCAAAATAGATGACAATAAGGCCACAATAACAATACCGGTAGATGTTAGACCAGGAGATTGCTTCGAAGTTTCGCTTGCCCTTGCGCGKCCAGTTTGGCATACCCTTGGTGTGTCGGCTCAAAAAATGGTAACCGTTCCTCCTATTGCAGATATGGTCGATATTGATGCGTCTGGAAATATGGTCATAGAAGTAACCAACGCCACCGTTTCAGAAATTCGCAGCGGTGAAGTAAAAGTGCAATTTGATATCACATATAAAAATGGAACCGTCGTGAATCTACCGATAGATCCCCAAGATAATTATGTAAGCTTAAGCGAGACCGAAGATGGTGACTCAATAATGCGAGTTTCTCTTGAGGCAATTGGCGAATATTTAGACGATACCAATGTTTCTATGATTGATGTCTCTATTACTGGTGTCGCAAATTCTTTGGCGGCTAAATCGGGCTTTCCGTTTGCATTGCATCGGGCAGAGGTTTTAGATGTGATAGTAGAAGCAGAYGGTACTATTACGATCGATGCCGCAAACAATATAAACACAAACGACGTTTTTGCAGAAATAATTTTTACTGATACTGCGGGCAACGAGCTTGAGACTTTTGCGGTATCTGAGATTAATGAAAAAACAAAACTTGGCAACAACTTTGCCGAGATAAGTAATCAAGCTACAACCGTAACTGCAACTTTATATGGAAAAGACTGGAAAATACTGCCATCRGCTAAATATGAGGTATATGTAGAGCCTATAACAATGGTCGCAAAAGCAGATGAGGCAAAAACGGTGGTATCCCTCAGAAATGCTGACAAATATTTGGACTCTGAAACAGCTCTGCTAAAAGATGACTATAAGCTGACTATAAATGATATGGAAATTGACACAGCTGCCTGGACTATTAACGGATCAGAAGCGACGCAAGTCATACCTTTTGGCGAAATCGTCGATGCCGGAATTATGGATACAGATATAATAGTGGCAATGGAGAGCTTAGAAAATACTTGGATCGAGCAAAAAGCGGTTCAGGCCATAGAGCTGACAATGGATGATACAAATATCAAATTTGACTATCCGGAGACAGACGATGTTATACAAATAAGATTGATTGATGGAAAAGAAAATCGAAATACTATTAGCTTATCAAGAAGAAAGATAGTAGAGTCGGCAGTAGTTGAAGGTGGGGCTACGAAATATATTCTAAGGGGAGTAGTGTCAACTATACTGCAGAAACAAGGTTTAAAGATGGAAGAAGATGGCAAGGATATGGTAATAACGGTTCCGTCTGCTTTATTCCCAAAAGGAAACGATGACTATACGTTACAAATGTATTTGGAGGTAGACGAAAAAAATTATTATAAAGAACAAGGATCTGGGGATCTTCCGTCAATAAGAATTGATCCTGATCAGAACCAAATAATAGCGGATAAGGCCAATCGCTTTGCTAGGATATGGGACGACGAGAACCAAAAACTATGCGACGACGTTAAAATAATTGATATGAACACGCAAGAGGAAATTACTGGATGGAAAAACTTAAGTAACATTAGAATTTATACAGATCGTCCGCATAATTTGACTGCKGTAGAACTAATAGATAAGCGTAATATTTTGGCTTCGAGGAGCGACGAAGAATTGGCGAAAGCATCATACAACCTCTCATGGGCACAAGGAATTAACGAGCAGATTATCGCAGTTCGGGTGGCYGATGCCTACGAAAATGCCGGATCGCTCGAAGCAAATCTCAACGTGACAGCAACAGTGGATGGATCAAACGCTATTGCTATAATAAAAGATGGCGCACCGGTGGCTGGTGTAACAATCAAAAAGGATGCGGCCGACGATGCGATCMTCACTTTCGATCGTGCAGAGCTCGGAATTACGGATGTTACTCGACCRATYAATATCGCAGCAAACCRAGCTGTAACAGTATCGCTTACTACAGCCGATGGTGATGCAATCTCTACTATCGCTCAAGAAATTTCTCAACTACCTGCACCAGAARTCGCGGCCGTTGGAGATGATGTAACAGTAACATTGCCATCAACTTTGGCCACAGCATTGGCRGAWAGCAAAATGGTTGCATACTAYAGCGTCGATGCYCAGCCAGGAAAAGCTACCAGATGGGAATCAATCGATGCGAACGAATGGAATACAACGGSCGGAAATGTAGTTGCGACAATAGCCGATGTTGCAGCTGATGTTACTGTTGATGTAGCCATATTTGATCTTAAAAATTGGTATAATTTGTCTAGTAGRGCTAGTTTTGTGATGCCAGAAAAAGAGGCATACAACCTCTCATGGGCACAAGGAATTAACGAGCAGATTATCGCAGTTCGGGTRGCTGAYGCCTAYGAAAATGCCGGATCRCTCGAAGCAARTCTCAACGTGACAGCAACAGTGGATGGAWCAAAYGCTATTGCTATAATAAAAGATGGCRCACCGGTGGCTGGTGTAACAATCAAAAAGGATGCGGCCGACGATGCGATCCTCACTTTCGATCGTGCAGAGCTCGGGATTACGGATGTTACYCGACCAATYAATATCGCAGCAAACCAAGCTGTAACAGTATCGCTTACTACAGCCGATGGTGAYGAAATCTCTACTATCGCTCAAGAAATTTCTCAACTACCTRMRCCAGAAGTCGCGGCCGTTGGAGATGATGTAACAGTAACATTGCCATCAACTTTGGCCACAGCRTTGGCGGATAGCAAAATGGTTGCATACTACAGCGTCGATGCYCAGCCAGGAAAAGCTACCAGATGGGAATCARTCGATGCGAACGAATGGAATACAACGGGCGGAAATGTAGTTGCGACAATAGCCGATGTTGCAGCTRATRYTACTGTTGATGTAGCCATATTTGATCTTAAAAATTGGTATAATTTGTCTAGTAGGGCTAGTTTTGTGATGCCAGAAAAAGAGGCATACAACCTCTCATGGGCACAAGGAATTAACGAGCAGATTATCGCAGTTCGGGTRGCYGATGCCTATGAAAATGCCGGATCGCTCGAAGCAAATCTCAACGTGACAGCAACAGTGGATGGATCAAACGCTATTGCTATAATAAAAGATGGTGCACCGGTGGCTGGCGTAACAATCAAAAAGGATGCGGCCGACGATGCGATCCTCACTTTCGATCGTGCAGAGCTCGGGATYACGGATGTTACTCGACCRATYAATATYGCAGCAAACCGAGYTGTAACAGTATCGCTTACTACAGCCGATGGTGATGAAATCTCTACTATCGCTCAAGAAATTTCTCAACTACCTRMRCCAGAAATTGCCGCCGTTGGAGATGATGTAACAGTAACATTGCCATCAACTTTGGCCACAGCGTTGGCGGATAGCAAAATGGTTGCATACTACAGCGTCRATGCYCAGCCAGGAAAAGCTACCAGATGGGAATCAATCGATGCGAACGAATGGAATACAACGGSCGGAAATGTAGTTGCGACAATAGCCGRTRTTGCAGCTAATGAAGCTGATGCTACTGTTGATGTAGCCATATTTGATCTTAAAAATTGGTATAATTTGTCTAGTAGRGCTAGTTTTGTGATGCCAGAAAAAGAGGCATACAACCTCTCATGGGCACAAGGAATTAACGAGCAGATTATCGCAGTTCGGGTRGCCGATGCCTACGAAAATGCCGGATCACTCGAAGCAAATCTCAACGTGACAGCAACAGTGGATGGATCAAACGCTATTGCTATAATAAAAGATGGCGCACCGGTGGCTGGTGTAACAATCARAAAGGATGCCGCCGACGATGCGATCCTCACTTTCGATCGTGCAGAGCTCGGGATTACGGATGTTACTCGACCAATCAATATCGCAGCAAACCGAGCTGTAACAGTATCGCTTACTACAGCCGATGGTGATGMAATCTCTACTATCGCTCAAGAAATTTCTCAACTACCTGCACCAGAAATYGCSGCCGTTGGAGATGATGTAACAGTAACATTGCCATCAACTTTGGCCACAGCATTGGCGGATAGCAAAATGGTTGCATACTACAGCGTCGATGCTCAGCCAGGAAAAGCTACCAGATGGGAATCAATCGATGCGAACGAATGGAATACAACGGGCGGAAATGTAGTTGCGACAATAGCCGATGTTGCAGCTGANGCTGNTACTGTTGATGTAGCCATATTTGATCTTAAAAATTGGTATAATTTGTCTAGTAGRGCTAGTTTTGTGATGCCAGAAAAAGAGGCRTACAACCTCTCATGGGCACAAGGAATTAACGAGCAGATTATCGCAGTTCGGGTAGCCGATGCCTACGAAAATGCCGGATCRCTCGAAGCAARTCTCAACGTGACAGCAACAGTGGATGGAWCMAATGCTATTGCTATAATAAAAGATGGCGCACCGGTGGCTGGTGTAACAATCAAAAAGGATGCSGYCGACGATGCGATCCTCACTTTCGATCGTGCAGAGCTCGGGATCACGGATGTKACKCGACCAATYAATATCGCAGCAAACCRAGCTGTAACAGTATCGCTTACTACAGCCGMTGGTGAYGAAATCTCTACTATCGCTCAAGAAATTTCTCAACTACCTGCACCAGAAGTCGCTGCCGTTGGAGATGATGTAACAGTAACATTGCCATCAACTTTGGCCACAGCRTTGGCAGAAAGCAAAATGGTTGCATACTACAGCGTCRATGCYCAGCCAGGAAAAGCTACCAGATGGGAATCAATCGATGCGAACGAATGGAATACAACGRGCGGAAATGTAGTTGCGACAATAGCCGRYRTTGCAGCTGATGYTACTGTTGATGTAGCCATATTTGATCTTAAAAATTGGTATAATTTGTCTAGTAGGGCTAGTTTTGTGATGCCAGAAAAAGARGCATACAACCTCTCATGGGCACAAGGAATTAACGAGCAGATTATCGCAGTTCGGGTGGCTGACGCCTATGAAAATGCCGGATCACTCGAAGCAAATCTCAACGTGACAGCAACAGTGGATGGAACMAATGCTATTGCTATAATAAAAGATGGCGCACCGGTGGCTGGTGTAACAATCAAAAAGGATGCGGCCGACGATGCGATCCTCACTTTCGATCGTGCAGAGCTCGGGATCACGGATGTTACTCGACCAATTAATATCGCAGCAAACCAAGTTGTAACAGTATCGCTTGCTACAGCCGATGGTGACGAAATCTCTACTATCGCTCAAGAAATTTCTCAACTACCTAAGCCAGAAGTCGCTGCCGTTGGAGATGATGTAACTGTAACATTGCCATCAACTTTGGCCACAGCATTGGCGGATAGCAAAATGGTTGCATACTACAGCGTCAATGCCCAGCCAGGAAAAGCTACCAGATGGGAATCAATCGATGCGAACGAATGGAATACAACGGCCGGAAATGTAGTTGCGACAATAGCCGGCATTACAGCTGATGCTACTGTTGATGTAGCCATATTTGATCTTAAAAATTGGTATAATTTGTCTAGTAGGGCTAGTTTTGTGATGCCAGAAAAAGAGGCATACAACCTCTCATGGGCACAAGGAATTAACGAGCAGATTATCGCAGTTCGGGTGGCTGATGCCTATGAAAATGCCGGATCACTAGAAGCAAATCTTAACGTGACAGCAACAGTGGATGGATCAAATGCTATTGCTATAATAAAAGATGGTGCACCGGTGGCTGGTGTAACAATCAAAAAGGATGCGGCCGACGATGCGATCCTCACTTTCGATCGTGCAGAGCTCGGGATTACGGATGTGACGCGACCAATCAATATCGCAGCAAACCGAGCTGTAACAGTATCGCTTGCTACAGCCGATGGTGATGAAATCTCTACTATCGCTCAAGAAATTTCTCAACTACCTGCACCAGAAATCGCGGCCGTTGGAGATGATGTAACAGTAACAYTGCCATCAACTTTGGCCACAGCATTGGCRGAAARCAAAATGGTTGCATACTACAGCGTCRATGCYCAGCCAGGAAAAGCTACCAGATGGGAATCAATCGATGCGAACGAATGGAATACAACGGGCGGAAAYGYRGTTGCGACAATAGCCGRTRTTGCAGCTGATRYTACTGTTGATGTAGCCATATTTGATCTWAAAAATTGGTATAATTTGTCTAGTAGRGCTAGTTTTGTGATGCCAGAAAAAGARGCGTACAACCTCTCATGGGCACAAGGAATTAACGAGCAGATTATCGCAGTTCGGGTGGCCGATGCCTATGAAAATGCCGGATCACTCGAAGCAAATCTCAACGTGACAGCAACAGTGGATGGATCAAACGCTATTGCTATAATAAAAGATGGTGCACCGGTGGCTGGTGTAACAATCAAAAAGGATGCGGCCGACGATGCGATCCTCACTTTCGATCGTGCAGAGCTCGGAATTACGGATGTTACTCGACCAATTAATATCGCAGCAAACCGAGCTGTAACAGTATCGCTTACTACAGCCGATGGTGACGAAATCTCTACTATCGCTCAAGAAATTTCTCAACTACCTGCACCAGAAGTCGCGGCCGTTGGAGATGATGTAACAGTAACATTGCCATCAACTTTGGCCACAGCGTTGGCGGATAGCAAAATGGTTGCATACTACAGCGTCGATGCCCAGCCAGGAAAAGCTACCAGATGGGAATCAATCGATGCGAACGAATGGAATACAACGGGCGGAAACGCGGTTGCGACAATAGCCGATGTTGCAGCTGATACTACCGTTGATGTAGCCATATTTGATCTTAAAAATTGGTATAATTTGTCTAGTAGGGCTAGTTTTGTGATGCCAGAAAAAGAGGCATACAACCTCTCATGGGCACAAGGAATTAACGAGCAGATTATCGCAGTTCGGGTGGCTGATGCCTACGAAAATGCCGGATCGCTCGAAGCAAATCTCAATGTGACAGCAACAGTGGATGGATCAAACGCTATTGCTATAATAAAAGATGGCGCACCGGTGGCTGGTGTAACAATCAAAAAGGATGCGGCCGACGATGCGATCCTCACTTTCGATCGTGCAAAGCTAGGGATCACGGATGCCATGCGACCAGTCAATACTACAGCAAATCGAATGATAGCGATAGCGCTTACTACAGCCGATGGGGACGAACTCGCGACTATTACTCAGGAAGTTGCCCARTTGCCTGAACCGATAATCGCAACTTCGGGGGACGATGTGACTATTACTTTGTTGCCGTCTCCGGGCGAAAACGCAAATGACACGCTTGCAGATTTGGCGGAGGGCACTCTTGTTACTTATTATAGCGTGAACTCACGGCCGTTTAGAAATGTCAAGTGGGCGGCGATTGACGCTAGCGCTTGGAGTATTGTGGACGGAAAGCTTTGGACTACGATAGCTGATGCGGCGAYGAACAATGGGAATATAGTTGATGTCATTATGTTTGATCTTAARAATTGGTATAAATTGTCAATTACGACTAGTTTTGAGATCCCAGAACAAAATGAATTTGCTCTCAGATGGGGGCAAGGCGAGGACGAGAATACGGTCGCAGTGCGGGCGACAGGCGCRTATGCAGATGATGGGGCTCTCAAATCTAAACTCGGATTGTTTGCGACTGGGGCAACGAAGAAAATTTCATTAGTATCGGAGGGAATTGCTGAGGAGGGGGTTACCATAAAAAAAGAAGCGGACGATGCTATTATCACGTTTGATAGAGAAATACTGAACATAGCGGATTTCGAAAGACCAGAGACGATTTCAAACCAAACTGTAACGCTGGTTTTAACAGACTCTAATCACAACGAATTATCTACAATTACTAAGGTGGTTGCGCCGTTGCCGGTTCCAGAAATTACAGCATCGGGGGCTGATGTAGTTGTAACTTCCAAAATTAATATTGATGACTTGCAGAGTGGGAATGTTGTGGCGTACTACAAATTTAATAACGCTGTATGGAAGGCAATGAAGGCCAGCTCCTGGAAGATTCTTGATGGAAAGGCTCGGGCAACAATTGAGAATGCGCCGGCCAACGCAACGGTTGATGTAGCTATGTTTGATACACAAAATTGGCACAACTTGTCTAGCAGAGCTAGCTTTGTGACTCCAGATATGAGCGCGTTCGCATTGGAATGGGCTGATGTGGCAGCGGAGGAGAATCACTTATATATTAGAGTKGCCAATGGATTTAAAGAACAGAACACTCTGAAAAAYAATCTTACATTGCTAGTGGATGATACGAAAGTTGTGGATGGTGGAGTTGCAGCGGAGGGTATCGAGATTACCGATGATACATATGATGCGATAGTGAARATTCCGTTTGGCGCAGTGGGGCTTTCGCAAGAGGGCGTGGCATATGACGCGACGGGTGTCGTTGTTGATGTTAGGTTACAAGGAGCTGCAGATGAAATAAAAATTAGTAAACAAATTGTGAGGCCAACGTTAATTTTAGAGGGCAATGAACTCGTGTTGGAAGTGGATGGCGCGGTCGATACAAATCAGTTGGATGTGAACAAAATGAGGTTTGGCAACGCAGAAGCAGTTATGTCTCGCGCTATTGCAATGGCAACGATGAAGACGGAGGTTGAGGTGGATGACTTGACTTGGGTTGTTGCRGGCGACAAGAAGAGGGCAACGATCGTGGATGAGCAAAGCTATAGAGATCATTTTGCCGGTGGCTTAAACAATGTTGAAGTTTTGGTATCTGACAGAAGTTGGTTTAACGTGATTAGCGTATCGAACGCTGTGGACATGCCAGCATTGGAAGAGCCGGAGGAAGGRCTGTTTGCCAAGTTTGTGGACAGCGAAGATGCAAAAACAGAAGTTGCGATAGAAATCCCTGCGTTCTGCGTGGATGGAGCAGCCTTTGTGCCAGGATACAGTTTGAGGATTGGTAAAGTGAARGGGTTGGATGTCGAAACGGAAACTGTTGTTACCACTACCGCGAAATCGGGAGCAATCGTGGTGACTATATTGCCAAAACCTGGRAATCCCGACAAAGCGATTGTGACATTTGCCGCCAGCGATTTGGGAGATTTGGCCGAGGTCACTGCAATTACGGCGAGTATGCATTATGGTAACGAAGATTCTTCAGTCGCGCGACAGGCTATTACGGCGGCACCGGCAGTGGCTATAGATTTGGATCATGCTGATAGGGCAACGATGAAGTTGGTAGCAGACTCTATAACTGACGGAACTGTTGCGGTGAGATTGGCTGGAGATGATCAGGTGCTTGCAGAACTTGTGGATGGAGTGGCAYTCATCGAAATTCCAGAGGAATGGGTCGGCGAAGCGGGAGATTCTATCAGCGCCACAACGATGGGGAACAAGTGGCATATCACCGATACAATATCAGAAAATTTGGGAGAGGTAAATCAGTTGGCGGCTCCCGAGATGACATTGATCGATTATGATAAACGACAAGTTTTGATCATGCTAGATAGAAATGATGTAATAGAAAATAACAAGATTCGCGACGGCATAAAAGTAAGTTACACAACTGCAACTAGAAATTCTAGATCGGCAACCGACATTACGGAAATGTTTGGGAATGGGGTTAATGCGGTAGTAACAGCGCCTGATGAAGCATTACTATATACGGTAACTGTGGAAGATACGCACAACTGGCTCAATAAAGCTGGCTCGAGCACACTTGCCATCGTGGATGAATCAGCTGCAGATGATAAATATGAGTTGAAGTGGAAAGAGGATGGGGGCAACATAGCGGTTACAATTTCCAATGTACTAAAAGACAACACCAGTACAGAGCTAAAAGATGGGCTATCCGTGAAAATTTTACGAGGGGTATCAACAGTTTTGGAAGTGGAGCCAACCATTAAAAATGATGGCGCGGGCAATGCGGTTATGTCTTTTGCGGCAGAGGATTTATATGGCAGCTTGGCAGTGGGCAATGTGATCTCTGTTGCGCTATATCAAGAAGATACAAAGGATCCGATTGCATTGATTTTGCAAGAAGTTTTTGAATCGCCGAGCATCGTAATTGATAACGCAAAAACGACCAACGATACGATACATTTCAAAATTCCTGGAGCGCATCGAGCGGTGCTTGCAAATATGGAAGAAATAAATTACGCCGACTTTGCGGTTGAGCTACATTTATTGACGCAGCAAGGGAAAACGGTGGATGTAATAAAAACAGACTTAGAGGACATATTGGAGAACGGCGCGAGCTTTGGAGAAGATTCAGAATGGGAAGCGGCAATAGATAATACGATCAAAGCCGTCGTATCGTATGACGCATGGAATGTATTACCAGCGGAAACCAATATCGGAGAGATCTCGCAATTTGTAGCACCAGAGCTGATATTAGCCGGCAAGGAGGTGCGCATTAGCATAGACAGTAATGATTACAAAAAGGATGGAGTAAAACTCGCTGTAACTTATACTCCATATAGCGCATCAGCTGCAGAAACATTAGTAGTTCCGGTAGATGAAATAGATTGGATAGAATCTACAAGAGGGGGCAAGGAAGATGCCATTCTCAGCGAAGTTGTCGAACTTGCCAATGCAACAAACATTAGCGTCACGATTGATGATAACAATTGGTTGAACAAAGCAAATACATCGAAAACTTTGGCAAAAGGCCCAATAAAAGAGCTATTAACATTTGGATGGGGAGCAGTCGCAAATACTATYGCAGTGGAGGCGACAAACGCATACGAAACAAGTGGGCAATTAAAAGAGGGGATCGAGATAGTTGCCACGACATTTGATGAGTCGGGCGAGACGATAGCAGTGTTGAGTACAGCAAACGGCGACTTTGCGACAGAAGCCACTCCAAAAGAAGGGGAGCCAACTACAGCGATAATTACTTTTGACGCAAAAGACTTGGGCGATCTAAAAGTTGGAAACAAAGTTAGAGTGGTGGTCTGTCATGAGGATTCGTACGTAACAGACAACGAGGATGATGCGGACAATTGGATAGAGCAAGAGATTTACGCGGCACCTATAATGAGCCAACTAAACGATGCTGTTAGCAAAATYACATTTGACCTARCCAAAGTTGCAAATGTAGATTATGGCAATTTGCGAGCAGAGCTAACGCTGGATGGTGTGAATAAAGTGGTAGCAACAGAGGAAGAGCTGCTGAATGGAATAGCACCGTCGGAGTGGTCGGATACAGGAACTATTTTAGCGAAAGTGGTTAGTGATAAGTGGTATATTGCAGAACAAACGACAGCGGAAGATGTAGGATATACAATTAAGTTTCCGACTCCAAAGATATTTGTGGATGGGGACGAAATTACGGTTACGCTAAATAAGATCGTAGCTTTTGATCAAGATAACATCTTAACGTTGTGGAATGAAAAAACGCAGCAGTTGAAAGATACTGTGGTCGTTGAATATGTCACATCTCAAGGAATTTTGAAGACCCCTTCGAGGTTAGAAGATTTTGAAGACGGCGGAACTATCAAAGCTACATTTAAACTGGACGATAGCTCGGCAACAGCAATTACGGTTCGAGTATATGATAGCGGTTACTGGACGCATCGACCTAGCTCGGCAACAGCGCAACTTAAAGATGCTCCACCGGCAGCGGGTCCGGTAGTGACAACTGCGAAAGAAACCGAGAAGGCAATTGAATTGGTGATAGAAAATTTAACTGCAAATCATAGGCTATATTATAGAAAGCAAGGCTCTAGCGAGAGATTCGAAGTAGCAGCCGGAAATGTAACATTGACGGTAGATGATTTGGAAAAATTAGGATTAATCGCAGGAGATCGCATAGAAGTGGTTGTAGATGATGGAAATACGACAGAGGTTCTGTATACTTCTAAAGCGGAAGTGAGAGAATTGGCAGCAAAACCGACTCTTGCAAACAAAAATGGGGCTGTTATAATTTACCTACCGGTTGATGCTGGCATATGGAATGCGGATGGCACAGTAAGAGGAGGCGAGGTAGAGGCTAAAATAGAGGCGACTATATCAACGGCTCTTGCGGCATACCTGAGCACCTATTTTTCATTGCCTTCAAATGTAATCACGACGGATTTGCCGTTAGAMGGTARATGGGCAATGGAGAATGGCAAGATGGCATGGACAATACCGGAAACATATCTAAGAGACCGCGAAAAAGTGGCAGTAATTTTTGACGATGTAGATAACTGGATGACGGCTTCTGTAAAGTCAAATCAACTGGAAACAGGGGCAAGCGGTTTGGACGATGTGTCAATAGATAATGTAATAGCAGATGAAGAGGGGATTAGCTTTGACATTGTAAATGCCGATGATATGAACATCTATATGCGAAAAAATTCTGGAGATTTAGTGAAAGTTGCAAAGATCTATAACGCGGTGAACGTAACTGCAAAAGAGTTAGAAGCTCTGGAGTTGGAAGCGGGTGACAGGGTTGAATTTTTGGTTGCAGACGAAGATGACGCGCGAGTGATATATACATCTCCTGAAGTTGAGGCATTTCCGATACCTAAATTGGAAACGAGAGGCGACACGATGGTAGTATCACTTCCGGTAACAGCAGATTTGTGGAATGCAAGCGGCGAGATATCTGATGATGTGAAAGCAACTATTTCGTCTACACTGAATTGGTATATTGTGGCAAATTCGGGAACATCCACACCATTGCCGTTAGACGGAGAGTGGACCAGAGAAGGAAGCGACATGATATGGACTATTCCGGCCGCATATGTTCGAGAAGGATATAAGATAGTAGTAACTTTTGATGATCTGAGCTGGATGGTCGCATCGACAAGATCGAATGAGGAGACAGCTCCGAGCGGAACAGTGGAACCAGAGGAGACTCAACTGGCCGTGAAATGGGTTAAGGAAGTGGTAGATGACGAAGTATCGGTGAAAGTGAGTGGCGCATATGAAAACGATGCGATAAAGCCGAATTTAAAATTGGTGCTGAAAAAAATCTTTGCCGATGGGACTAACAAATACATTCCGATAACAGATGATCTGGCGCAAGAAGCAAACTTAAAAATAACGAGAGAAGGAAACACAGCAGTAGTAACGATGGATGCGTATGACCGCTTGGAAATAGTGGGTGGCGAGACTGCATTTGTAATACAGCTATTGAACGCGTTTAATGAGATGGTTAGCGAAGATACCTTTACGATGGTAGATATTATAGCATCGATGAGCAGGTCTCGAGCAGCAGCAGTGGCGACGGATGTAAAGGTTGAAGCAAAAGACGGTGGACTGCAATTTACATTGCCAGAAGACAAGATAGAGAAAAACACAAAGATATCGTATGGAAAGAGAGAAGACAGTGACATTTCCACAACGATAAAAGCTGGAGATCTAAACTTGGAAGAAAATGTAGTTTATATTAATGCGGCACAAATCGAGGCGCTCCAGTTGAAAGCAAACGAAGTAATTGTGGTAAGTATAGATTATGACGGAGCTTGGTATACTGCAAGTGAAGTGGTAGAAACCAAAGGAGTACAGCAGTTATCGGCACCGGAGCTATATAAAACTACATCCGGAGACCTGGTAATTATTTTGGATAAGATTCAGGACGGAATAGATATATGGAACGGTGTGGACGGCATAAATGACAAAATAGTAGTAACATATGAATTTGACCCAGGCTATACGGTAACTGCAGCGACGGGAAAAGAACTGGAGTGGGCAATAACTGCAGATGGCGAGCATATTAGGGCAGAAATCGAGCTAGCCGATCTTAAGGGACACAAAGAAATAGAAGTTACAATAGCGGCTGTGGATAATGCGTTAATTGAGAGTGCATCGGTGAGGAAAAATTTTGCAAATATCAGTATAGAAACCGATCCGGATATTAAGATAGAGGGAGAGATTGAATTCGAATGGGCTACCGATCCAAACTTCGCATCTTCGGAGTATGTTACAGTAAAAATACCAGACGGGTTTAACGCGTATACGAAAAAGCTAAATAATATGAAGATAGAGCTATCAAAAG
Source organism: Candidatus Epulonipiscium viviparus (assembly GCF_000171335.1). GTDB lineage: Bacteria > Bacillota > Clostridia > Lachnospirales > Cellulosilyticaceae > Epulonipiscioides > Epulonipiscioides viviparus. The sequence continues at coordinate 14,406 of NZ_ABEQ01000013.3, read as the reverse complement.
GAGCGGTAGATCATTATACGACAGAAATAGTTTCTAACTTTAGAGAACTTAATACCAAAGACAAGAGGGTCGAAATAGTGGTATCGGAAGATCCCAAAACTGCGGGGACAGCGCTGGTAACATTTAGAGCTGCGGAGCTAGGAATAACAGCAGAAGACGATGGAAAGTATGTAAACGCATTTTTGTATAATGGGCTGTATTCGGAAGAGTATGTAGATAAAATCAGTCGACAATTGAAAATGGACGCGAATACGACTGTGGAAATTGAACACGATAAGGACACCGCAAAAAACACTAGCCTGATGAAAATTATAGCAACATCGACCGACCCCGATGCGCAACATACGATACAATACAAAGTGAACAGACGCAGCGGAGAATCAACAGATTTGATAGACTATCCTGCAGCAGGCGTACCGATTCATTCGTTAAACTTAGAAGAAGGAGATACCGTCACCGCATATGCGATAAACAAATTTGTGGAAAACTGGTGGGAAGTAGCATCAGAAAAAACAACGGTAGCAGTAAAAAAAGTTGAGATTTATGCACGTGAAAATTATGATAAAGTGGAGTTAACGGTAACAGGAAAAGGGTTAACGCAAGAGTTGATAAATGGTCTGATTATTAAGTATACAGGACGAATAAACGGAGAAGAGAAAACGTATTTGTTTGATGAGGTCGAGTTTGATGCGGTAAATAGCATGACAGCATACGGAACAATCGAGAAGGAAGTGTTTGAAAGCACGGGAATTGAGGGAAAAGATATTCCGTCGACATTTGAAGCAAGTAACGCCAGCTGGTTATTGGTATCGAACCCATCGAATAAAGTACTGCTAGACATAGAAAAGGAAAAGATCAACGGATTTAAAATGACTATCAGCGAAGATCTCAAAGACATAATAATTAGCATTCCAGCAGGTGGAAATATCCGAGTAGATGCAGAGGGCAAGCTTAGCGAAACGTTTAAGATTTGGACCGAAGAAGACATGGTAGAAATAACGGATGATATATATATAAATTGGATAAATAATGGTAACGTAATAGAAGGGCGCATTGGGATAGAGGAGCTGGATAAGACGCTAAAGCTAAACGAGCAAACTGCTAAAGTGGTTGATAGAAGCATAGTATTACAGTTAGGTGAGGACGATGATAAAAAAGTAAACGAAATGAGGAAACCGATTGTAGTACCGCCAGCACCAGGAGCGATATTTAGATCTGGAAGCATGAATATAACGAAGCCAAAAGAAGGAGACTTTGATACTGTAAGTACTGCAGCAGGAATTACGTATACGATAGAATATGGAATAAAGGGAATTAATCTAGAAACAATCGATGGTAACATGGATGCATCTTTTAAATTATCGGGATGGCGCGACTTACCGTATGGCTTAAAGGTTGGAGACAGAGTAAATATAATTTTAAGCTCTAACTTGGGAGATAGTATAAACGAATTAGCAGTGCCGATGGTTTTTGAATCTGCACCAGCCGTGGAATTAGTTACACCAACATTAAAGTATAATGAGAACACAAAAAAAATTACAGTAGTTGCGGATACAGAAACAAAAGTAGAAGTAATAAAGGGAAATCCGCAAAACGTAACATTGGATGAAAACAAAGCATTTGAAGTAAATGAGAAAAAGGCAAAAGATGGCGATAAATATGCTGTAAGTGCAACATTGGGCGAAAAAGGACAAGATGTACCATATATTAGCAAACCAGCGGAGCTTGCAATAAAAGAAGTGACCATAGAAAATATGGAATTTATACCACGAGAGCTAGCCACGATCGCAACATACGAAGAGTACGTTATTAAGGTAACACTAAGCGAGCCAGTAAATGCGGAAGAAGTGAAATTGACATGGCAATCAACAGCTTCAACAAGAGATAAAATTGATTTGCGTCGCGACCCGGGAGAAGCGATCACAAAAGTATTCTACGCAGAGGTGCCGCATCTGACACTAGATGATAAGGACAGTAACATTGTAGTAAGCTTGGAGACAGCAACAAATAATAACCTCTCGACATATTATAAGACAGCCGTCGCGAGTTTAACTGATATCAATAAAACAAAAGCACAGCTTCCAGCGCCGTGGGTAGAAGTATCGGACTTGGGAATTGTGACAGTGGATACGCGAGAAATAGATGAAACAGGAGCAACATATGACGTATTTTATTACACAACGAATTCGCCATACGAGACAAAAATAAACGGTCCGATCGATGCGATGAAGTTGTATTTAAACGCTGGGGATAAAATGTTTATCGTGGCACGACCGAACGGAAATTCAATTAGCGATTATATAGCATCGGAATTAGTGGAATTGGAGAAATTGACAGCCCCTACTATTGCAGCAACACTGACAGGAGATAAAGAAGATAATGGAAAAATCGAAATAATTAAAGCCGACAAAATAATTGAAGACGATGAGGGTGATATAATCAAGTTTTATTTTACAGAAGATGTAGGTGGAGCAAAAATAAGGATAGATGGTGTATTTCATACAACGGCAACAGATAAAGAAATCTATAGATATACCGGACCGATCAAGATCAACGATATGTTACCAATAGACTATGTGTATACGCAAAAGCTAGTAGCAATAGCGACAGGCAAAGAGGACAAAAATGGAGATGAGTCAAAAGATCTGTATATTCCGGCCGTATCAGAAAAGACATTTGTGGCACCAGACCTGATGTTAGCAAAGCCGATAATAGAGCTCAATGCTAAAGGGATTACGGTTGTTAACGATGAAATGTATAGCAAAGTGTATATCGCATATCAAGACGAACCGATTAGATTAGCGGATATAAACGATCCGAGTAAGTTATCAGGTGCTACAAAAAATAAACAACTAGATCGAGATCAGATATATGTATATTCAGTGAAAGGAGAAGAAGGGCTACAATTGCCAAATGACGCAGATATAATAGTAGAAATACAAGTGCTCGCCGTAAACGAGAACTATCAAAAACCTGCAATATCATCGAAGATATTGTATAAAGGCGACGTAAGAAATGCGAAACCTGTGGCAGTTGCAGCGCCGATGGCATATGTTGAAAAGGGTCAAATATTTTTTGAATGCTATACATTTAACGAAATAGCAGAAGATGAAGCCGAGATGAGTATAGAATATTCATTAGAAGAAGAGATATGGAACGAGATGGAAGAAAGCGGTGATGGATATAAGATACCGGAATATGATAAGGATAAAATACTAAATGAGGAAATAAAAGTGAGAGCAATACTAAAAAGAAACGGAGAGGAATATATCTCGAGGGAAATGGGTGCGAATGAATTTGCAACAGAAGTGTTAATAGCAATAGAAGAGATAGCGAAAGAGCCGGTTGTAGCAGAGACAGAAACCTGGGATATAGCTCAAGAGATAGATAAATTAGCAGATAGTATATTTGTAGCAGAAGAAGAGATAAAAATTGAAGAAGACGAGGTAGAAGAATATGCAGAAATAGAGGAAGAAATAGAGATAGGAGAATATATGGAAAATTATGATTCTTTAGAGGAAGAACTGGTGGCACTACATGAGGCATTAATAGCATTTAAAGAAGAAGCTGAAGATCTCGAAGATGATGTAATTGACCCAGAAATAGAAGAAGAAATAGAAGAAGAAATAGAAGAAGAAATAGAAGTTGAAATAGAAATACCGGATTTGGACTTTAGCTTGCTATAAGAAAAAGATGCAAAAAAAAAATAAGAGGGGCAAAAAGCCTCTCTATTTTTTGAATTTAAAAAAATTTGTCGCAACGGAGAGTTGCAACTCATTGATTGAAAAGGGGATGAATTAATGGCTAAGAAATATCAAAAGCAAATTGCTATTTTAGCAACAGGAGTTATTTCTATCGCATCTAATAATGTTATTGCTTCTAATATAGGTGATAGCCTAACATATGGCTACGCAAATACGTTACCCAATAACACTGCTGTTTGGGGAAAATATGGTACTGATACCTCGACCTCATTGGTAGAAGCAATGAAGCTGGCCGCCATTAACGCATCGGTTACTGGTGATTCGAAGTTTACAAATGCTAAAAAACATCTCGATGCGACCTATGCAGAATACATCGCTGCGGCTAGACCTGATAATCATACCGAGAAGACGTCGACTTTGGAGCTGCAAATAGCAAAAGCAATGCTGGGCTTAGATCCTAATATGACTTTACCAGCCATAATTAGAGCGGATGTTGAACCTAAAATTTATATCTATAAAAATGCGTCTAAAGCTACCACAAAAGCAAAGGCTACTCAAATCGAAGTGGCCACGGCTACAACTATAGAAAATCCTCGAGAAGGCTTCAGTGATGATGCAACATATTTTATTGCCCCAGCTATTCTTAATACCGCGCCGTCGCCAGCAAAAACTTGGACTGTATTTCCAACTGGCACCGGGTTACCTACTTCTATTCCTAAAAAATACATACTGCAAACTGTTGCGAATGAAAAGCTGAATGAGTTAAATGCCGCATACAAACAATATGATGGAATGGATTTCCAAAATGGTTCGGCGACAGCAGCAGCAGCCAATATAGCTGCAGCTAAAATTACTGCAGCTAAAATTACTGCAGCTATAGAAGATGCTGCTCAATGCGAAACCAAGGAATCTTACGCCAAGGTTGTTGCAACAATCAGGACATACGTTGATAAAATCATTCCATCAGTTGCGGAAATTATTACGAGTTCGAAAGATGGAGCGGACGTTCCAGCTACATTACTATGGACATCCGATGCTCATAAGCGCAAGATTGTTGCGGTTGCCGATGATGCCGCCAGTTTCTTGGACGAGCACGTTGCCGATCCGAATGTGAGCAACTCGCTCAGTGAAGCGCTTGAGATATTGGCATACACCCAGGTTGAGTATCAAAAATTTTATGGGCACAACATCAAAGGTGAGAAGCTCGAGATCACTCCTTATGTTCAAGCGGGTACTGAAGGTATCGAATTGGCGAATTTGCGCGCTGCCATTCAAGTTGCGATCGAATCTATTAACAACCTTTCGTATCTACCGGGTGCAACCCCGCCTGCGACGACATACACTGATCAGCATGGATTGAGCGGAGTAGCGTATCAAGTAGGTGCCGGAGATATTCATGTTTCAAATAAATCTGACGGCGTCGATGTACCGCTTAACACTCGCTGGATATATATCGATGCTGTGGAAAACTTTGCTAATGAGATTGCAGTTGCGCAAAAAAGTTTACAATCTAGCGATCAAAGCGATGCTKTACAAGCAGAAGCCGCATTAACTAAGGCAGTAGCGAATTTCGTTGCATCTGAACATGCAGAAAAAAATGTTCTCACTCCAGCGGCGCTTGCATATAACGAGGCACTTAGCAATCTCAATGCTGCAATCACTCAGGCGTATACTACTATCGGGCTCGCAACCGGTGAGTCTGGCCCGTTAGCTTTGCCGCAGCTGGTTAAACTTAGTATTTTGGGCGACGGTAGTGATATCGACTCAGGTACCAAGTGGCTCAATACAAATCAGTTCAATTCTTTCAAAGCTGCCATTGACAATGCGCAGAAGATTCTCACGACTGCAACAACCGCTCAGCTAAATAGATCATTCAAAACTCTCAAGCGTGCAGCGGCCAATTTGGTTTCCAATACGAAACGAAATGGAGATGGCAAGTCGGCGAAGATGTTAGCTCAGGTTGAAATTTTAGAGGAGACCATTAGTGTGGCACACAAAATATTATTTGGTGCTGATGGTCGAACTCCGGTTTTTGCGTCGGCAACGGGCAGAGATGTTCCAAACGATTCACTCTGGATGGCACCATCTCGAATTGCAGAGCTAAACCATCAGATCGATCTTGCAAAGGCGACACTTGCTAACATTAGTACGACCACACTAAAAACTATCTATAGCAACATTCGGTCGCTCCGGACTTCTATTGCGTCTGCAAACAAATTATTAAAACTAGGAACATTGGATGCAAATTCTGGAGCTGCATACGCGGCAAAATCTAGGGTGCGTCTAATTCAGCTTATCGATCAAGCTGCACAATACACAAGATATGCAACTAGCGATGATCAGGGAGTTGACGTTGATGATGGCATTATTTGGATTACTGAAGAGGATATAGATCATTTCGTCACTCACGAGGGAGACGAAAAATCAATGTCGCCAAAGGATTTCATCGAGGCAGAACATAAGGTGGCAGCAGCCGCGCTAAAAGCCAACGTATATATAAATGCCAGAGCGGCAACAAACCTAGCGACCGCGGTGGCGCATATAGAGTCGGCGATCAAGCAGTTCGAACTCGTTCTTTCTAACAGGTCGCCAAATGATAGCGCGGACGCACCTGCGGGAGTATTATATAGTGGCGTAGGTGTAGCAGATTCACTCGCCAAAGTAGTTACGGGGCCAGAAAATAGTATAGCATACATCGAGGAAGATACCGGCGCGGTTGCCGAAGTAGACGACGATGCTATAGCCAAATATGATGATGGTGAATTTACGATTTAGCTATCGGGGCTTTATATGCCAAAGTTGCTAAAGATAGGATTACTAAAAGAGAAAAAATTTATATTGGATGTTTAGGATTGGATTTTATGGGCAATACTTAAAATAGAAAGCACGAATGAGTGCTTTCTAGAATGTTTTAATTGGACCATGAAAGTATTTTAAGACAAAGAGAGTTTTTGTTAAATTAAATTTTGTTACTCTCATTTGTCATGCATTTATAATAGGCGTACTTCATCTATATGAGATGAAAGTTACCTGTTTATATTTACTTACTCAGAATGATCATTAATATCTTCATGAAGAATATCTTCAGAAGGCTGATCATTCATGGGCTTAGTGTTAAGCTCTAGAGATACTTTTTTATTTTTAAAATCCATATAAAATTTAAATGGAGTTTTTGAAAGTATCAAAATAGCAGCAATAATAGCAAAAGGCTTACTCATAATTAATTAATTGTGTGTGGGCTTTTTTCAGTTGCGAAAGATAGGATTGTAAAGATAGGATTAGTAAAAGAGAAAAAAATTATATTGGATGTTTAGGATTGGATTTTATGGGCAATACTTAAAATAGAAAGCACGAATGAGTGCTTTCTAGAATGTTTTAATTGGACCATGAAAGTATTTTAAGACAAAGAGAGTTTTTGTTAAATTAAATTTTGTTACTCTCATTTGTCATGCATTTATAATAGGCGTACTTCATCTATATGAGATGAAAGTTACCTGTTTATATTTACTTACTCAGAATGATCATTAATATCTTCATGAAGAATATCTTCAGAAGGCTGATCATTCATGGGCTTAGTGTTAAGCTCTAGAGATACTTTTTTATTTTTAAAATCCATATAAAATTTAAATGGAGTTTTTGAAAGTATCAAAATAGCAGCAATAATAGCAAAAGGCTTACTCATAATTAATTAATTGTGTGTGGGCTTTTTTCAGTTGCGAAAGATAGGGCTAAAGATAGGATTAGTAAAAGAGAAAAAAATTATATTGGATGTTTAGGATTGGATTTTATAGGCAATACTTAAAATAGAAAGCACGAATGAGTGCTTTCTAGAATGTTTTAATTGGACCATGAAAGTATTTTAAGACAAAGAGAGTTTTTGTTTCAAATTAAAGATTTTTACTCTCATTTGTCATGCATTTATAATAGGTGACATCATCTATATGAGATGAAAGTTACCTGTTTATATTTACTTACTCAGAATGATCTTCAAAATCTTCACGAATAATATCGTTAGAAGGTTGATCATTCATGGGCTTAGTGTTAAGCTCTAGAGATACTTTTTTATTTTTAAAATCCATATAAAATTTAAATGGAGTTTTTGAAAGTATCAAAATAACAATAATAATTGCTAAAGCTATAGCTTGTACGTCGCTCATCATGGCCCCCCCTTTCTGTGGTAATCTTTCCACAGTCCGAAGTGGGGAACATACAACCACCGCACCCTTCTGTATGCGGTATATTTGAAAAGCATTGTTTATTGAGCGGCCCGCTTTTCTATGAATATACTCTATATCCGCCTCAATATTAGAGTAATTATATTATACAATTATTACACAAATAATACTACTGTGAAATTTAGGAAATATATGTGATATGATTGTGAATTACAAATGCGATGGGGAATGAGAATAATTGTAAAAAAGATTTCGACTGGATGTTTAGGATCGGATTTTATGGGCAATACTTAAAATTGATATTACTCAGAATGATTTTTAAGAAAAATATCTTGAGAAGGTTGATCATTCATGGGTTTAGTATTAAACTCTAGTGATACTTTTTTATTTTTAAAATCTATATAAAATTTAAATGGAGTTTTAGAAAGTATCAAAATAACAAAAGGCTTACGCATAATTAANTTGTGTGTGGGCTTTTTTCAGTTGCGAAAGATAGGGCTAAAGATAGGATTAGTAAAAGAGAAAAAAATTATATTGGATGTTTAGGATTGGATTTTATAGGCAATACTTAAAATAGAAAGCACGAATGAGTGCTTTCTAKAATGTTTTATTTGGACCATGAAAGTATTTTAAGACAAAGAGAGTATTTTGGTCAAATTAAAAATTTGTACTCTCATTTGTCTTTCGTTTATAATAGGCGTACTTCATCTATATGAGATGAAAGTTACCTGTTTATATTTACTTACTCAGAATGATCATTAATATCTTCATGAAGAATATCTTCAGAAGGCTGATCATTCATGGGCTTAGTGTTAAGCTCTAGAGATACTTTTTTATTTTTAAAATCCATATAAAATTTAAATGGAGTTTTWGAAAGTATCAAAATAGCAGCAATAATAGCAAAAGGCTTACKCATAATTAATTAATTGTGTGTGGGCTTTTTTCAGTTGCGAAAGATAGGATTGTAAAGATAGGATTAGTAAAAGAGAAAAAAATTATATTGGATGTTTAGGATTGGATTTTATGGGCAATACTTAAAATAGAAAGCACGAATGAGTGCTTTCTAGAATGTTTTATTTGGACCATGAAAGTATTTTAAGACAAAGAGAGTTTTTGTYAAATTAAAKWTTGTTACTCTCATTTGTCATGCATTTATAATAGGTGACATCATCTATATGAGATGAAAGTTACCTGTTTATATTTACTTACTCAGAATGATCTTCAAAATCTTCACGAATAATATCGTTAGAAGGTTGATCATTCATGGGCTTAGTGTTAAGCTCTAGAGATACTTTTTTATTTTTAAAATCCATATAAAATTTAAATGGAGTTTTWGAAAGTATCAAAATAACAAAAKRMTTRCTAAAGCTATAGCTTGTACGTCGCTCATCATGGCCCCCCCTTTCTGTGGTAATCTTTCCACAGTCCGAAGTGGGGAACATACAACCACCGCACCCTTCTGTATGCGGTATATTTGAAAAGCATTGTTTATTTAGCGGCCCGCTTTTCTATGAATATACTCTATATCCGCCTCAATATTAGAGTAATTATATTATACAATTATTACGCAAATAATACTACTGTGAAATTTAGGAAATATATGTGATATGATTGTGAATTACAAATGCGATGGGGAATGAGAATAATTGTAAAAAAGATTTCGACTGGATGTTTAGGATCGGATTTTATGGGCAATACTTAAAATTGATATTACTCAGAATGATTTTTAAGAAAAATATCTTCAGAAGGTTGATCATTCATGGGTTTAGTATTAAGCTCTAGTGATACTTTTTTATTTTTAAAATCTATATAAAATTTAAATGGAGTTTTAGAAAGTATCAAAATAACAAAAGGCTTACGCATAATTAATTGTGTGTGGGCTTTTTTCAGTTGCGAAAGATAGGGCTAAAGATAGGATTAGTAAAAGAGAAAAAAATTATATTGGATGTTTAGGATTGGATTTTATAGGCAATACTTAAAATTGATATTACTCAGAATGATTTTTAAGAAAAATATCTTCAGAAGGTTGATCATTCATGGGTTTAGTATTAAGCTCTAGTGATACTTTTTTATTTTTAAAATCCATATAAAATTTAAATGGAGTTTTAGAAAGTATCAAAATAACAAAAGGCTTACGCATAATTAATTGTGTGTGGGCTTTTTTCAGTTGCGAAAGATAGGGCTAAAGATAGGATTAGTAAAAGAGAAAAAAATTATATTGGATGTTTAGGATTGGATTTTATAGGCAATACTTAAAATAGAAAGCACGAATGAGTGCTTTCTAGAATGTTTTATTTGGACCATGAAAGTATTTTAAGATAAAGAGAGTATTTTGTTCAAATTAAATATTTTTACTCTCATTTGTCATGCATTTATAATAGGTGACATCATCTATATGAGATGAAAGTTACCTGTTTATATTTACTTACTCAGAATGATCATTAATATCTTCATGAAGAATATCTTCAGAAGGCTGATCATTCATGGGCTTAGTGTTAAGCTCTAGAGATACTTTTTTATTTTTAAAATCCATATAAAATTTAAATGGAGTTTTTGAAAGTATCAAAATAACAAAAGGCTTACGTATAATTAATTGTGTGTGGGCTTTTTTCAGTTGCGAAAGATAGGGCTAAAGATAGGATTAGTAAAAGAGAAAAAAATTATATTGGATGTTTAGGATTGGATTTTATAGGCAATACTTAAAATAGAAAGCACGAATGAGTGCTTTCTAGAATGTTTTAATTGGACCATGAAAGTATTGTAAGACAAAGAGAGTTTTTGTTAAATTAAATATTGTTACTCTCATTTGTCTTGAATTTATAATAGGTGACATCATCTATATGAGATGAAAGTTACCTGTTTATAGAGACTTACTCAGAATGATCATTAATATCTTCATGAAGAATATCTTCAGAAGGCTGATCATTCATGGGCTTAGTGTTAAGCTCTAGAGATACTTTTTTATTTTTAAAATCCATATAAAATTTAAATGGAGTTTTTGAAAGTATCAAAATAACAAAAGGCTTACGTATAATTAATTGTGTGTGGGCTTTTTTCAGTTTCGAAAGATAGGGCTAAAGATAGGATTAGTAAAAGAGAAAAAAATTATATTGGATGTTTAGGATTGGATTTTATAGGCAATACTTAAAATAGAAAGCACAGATGAGTGCTTTCTAGAATGTTTTAATTGGACCATGAAAGTATTTTAAGACAAAGAGAGTGTTTTGTTAAATTAAAAATTTGTACTCTCATTTGTCTTGAATTTATAATAGGCGTAGATCATCTATATGAGATGAAAGTTACCTGTTTATAGAGACTTACTCAGAATGATCATTAATATCTTCATGAAGAATATCTTCAGAAGGCTGATCATTCATGGGCTTAGTGTTAAGCTCTAGAGATACTTTTTTATTTTTAAAATCCATATAAAATTTAAATGGAGTTTTTGAAAGTATCAAAATAACAATAATAATTGCTAAAGCTATAGCTTGTACGTCGCTCATCATGGCCCCCCCTTTCTGTGGTAATCTTTCCACAGTCCGAAGTGGGGAACATACAACCACCGCACCCTTCTGTATGCGGTATATTTGAAAAGCATTGTTTATTGAGCGGCCCGCTTTTCTATGAATATACTCTATATCCGCCTCAATATTAGAGTAATTATATTATACAATTATTACACAAATAATACTATTGTGAAATTTAGGAAATATATGTGATGTGATTGTGAATTACAAATGCGATGGGGAATGAGAATAATTGTAAAAAAGATTTCGACTGGATGTTTAGGATTGGATTTTATGGGCAATACTTAAAATTGATATTACTCAGAATGATTTTTAAGAAAAATATCTTCAGAAGGCTGATCATTCATGGGTTTAGTATTAAGCTCTAGTGATACTTTTTTATTTTTAAAATCTATATAAAATTTAAATGGAGTTTTAGAAAGTATCAAAATAACAAAAGGCTTACGCATAATTAATTGTGTGTGGGCTTTTTTCAGTTGCGAAAGATAGGGCTAAAGATAGGATTAGTAAAAGAGAAAAAAATTATATTGGATGTTTAGGATTGGATTTTATAGGCAATACTTAAAATAGAAAGCACGAATGAGTGCTTTCTAGAATGTTTTATTTGGACCATGAAAGTATTTTAAGATAAAGAGAGTATTTTGTTCAAATTAAATATTTTTACTCTCATTTGTCATGCATTTATAATAGGTGACATCATCTATATGAGATGAAAGTTACCTGTTTATATTTACTTACTCAGAATGATCATTAATATCTTCATGAAGAATATCTTCAGAAGGCTGATCATTCATGGGCTTAGTGTTAAGCTCTAGAGATACTTTTTTATTTTTAAAATCTATATAAAATTTAAATGGAGTTTTAGAAAGTATCAAAATAACAAAAGGCTTACGCATAATTAATTGTGTGTGGGCTTTTTTCAGTTKCGAAAGATAGGGCTAAAGATAGGATTGTAGTAAAAGAGAAAAAAATTATATTGGATGTTTAGGATYGGATTTTATRGGCAATACTTAAAATTGATATTACTCAGAATGATTTTTAAGAAAAATATCTTCAGAAGGTTGATCATTCATGGGTTTAGTATTAAGCTCTAGTGATACTTTTTTATTTTTAAAATCCATATAAAATTTAAATGGAGTTTTAGAAAGCATCAAAACAACAAAAGGCTTACGCATAATTAATTGTGTGTGGGCTTTTTTCAGTTTCGAAAGATAGGGCTAAAGATAGGATTGTAGTAAAAGAGAAAAAAATTATATTGGATGTTTAGGATTGGATTTTATGGGCAATACTTAAAATTGATATTACTCAGAATGATTTTTAAGAAAAATATCTTCAGAAGGCTGATCATTCATGGGTTTAGTATTAAGCTCTAGTGATACTTTTTTATTTTTAAAATTCATATAAAATTTAAATGGAGTTTTAGAAAGTATCAAAATAACAAAAGGCTTACGCATAATTAATTGTGTGTGGGCTTTTTTCAGTTGCGAAAGATAGGGCTAAAGATAGGATTGTAGTAAAAGAGAAAAAAATTATATTGGATGTTTAGGATCGGATTTTATGGGCAATACTTAAAATTGATATTACTCAGAATGATTTTTAAGAAAAATATCTTCAGAAGGTTGATCATTCATGGGTTTAGTATTAAGCTCTAGTGATACTTTTTTATTTTTAAAATCCATATAAAATTTAAATGGAGTTTTAGAAAGCATCAAAACAACAAAAGGCTTACGCATAATTAATTGTGTGTGGGCTTTTTTCAGTTTCGAAAGATAGGGCTAAAGATAGGATTGTAGTAAAAGAGAAAAAAATTATATTGGATGTTTAGGATTGGATTTTATGGGCAATACTTAAAATTGATATTACTCAGAATGATTTTTAAGAAAAATATCTTCAGAAGGCTGATCATTCATGGGTTTAGTGTTAAGCTCTAGAGATACCTTTTTATTTTTAAAATCCATATAAAATTTAAATGGAGTTTTAGAAAGTATCAAAATAGCAGCAATAATAGCAAAAGGCTTACTCATAATTAACTAATTGTGTGTGGGCTTTTTTCAGTTACTAAAGATAGGATTGTAAAGATAGGATTAGTAAAAGAGAAAAAAATTATATTGGATGTTTAGGATTGGATTTTATAGGCAATACTTAAAATAGAAAGCACAGATGAGTGCTTTCTAGAATGTTTTAGTTGGACCATGAAAGTATATTAAGATAAAGAGAGTAGTTGTATCAAATTAAAAATTTGTACTCTCATTTGTCTTTCGTTTATAATAGGCGTACTTCATCTATATGAGATGAAAGTTACCTGTTTATAGTGAAGTTACTCAGAATGATCATTAGTATCTTCAAGAAGAATATCTTCAGAAGGCTGATCATTCATGGGCTTAGTGTTAAGCTCTAGAGATACCTTTTTATTTTTAAAATCCATATAAAATTTAAATGGAGTTTTAGAAAGTATCAAAATAACAATAATAATTGCTAAAGCTATAGCTTGTACGTCGCTCATCATGGCCCCCCCTTTCTGTGGTAATCTTTCCACAGTCCGAAGTGGGGAACATACAACCACCGCACCCTTCTGTATGCGGTATATTTGAAAAGCATTGTTTATTTAGCGGCCCGCTTTTCTATGAATATACTCTATATCCGCCTCAATATTAGAGTAATTATATTATACAATTATTACACAAATAATACTATTGTGAAATTTAGGAAATATATGTGATGTGATTGTGAATTACAAATGCGATGGGGAATGAGAATAATTGTAAAAAAGATTTCGACTGGATGTTTAGGATTGGATTTTATGGGCAATACTTAAAATTGATATTACTCAGAATGATTTTTAAGAAAAATATCTTCAGAAGGCTGATCATTCATGGGTTTAGTATTAAGCTCTAGTGATACTTTTTTATTTTTAAAATCTATATAAAATTTAAATGGAGTTTTAGAAAGTATCAAAATAACAAAAGGCTTACGCATAATTAATTGTGTGTGGGCTTTTTC
>NZ_ABEQ01000014.3 GCF_000171335.1 Candidatus Epulonipiscium viviparus | reverse complement strand
TTTATATGAAAATCCAAAGAATCAATCAAATAGAAGCGTATATATTAGAGAAGAAGATAGTACAGTTAGACGCGTTGTGTGTGCTGTTTGGCATTTCCAAAAATACTTTAAGAAGAGATATAGATATACTCGTAARAAAAGGAAGCATCGCAAAGGTGTATGGCGGGGTAGTAGCAGTGGGGGAGACCTCGCAACTTACTGCATTTGAAAAACGGGCAGGAATGCTTGTAAAAGAAAAGGTGGGCATCGCGAAATGCGCGGCAACTTTTGTACAGGACTCAGACGTAATTTTTATTGATACAGGAACGACAACTGCGTATTTAATAAATTATTTGGGGCACCTAAATAATCTAACAATTGTAACGTATAATGTGGATACAATTTATAAGGCATTGCAATTTCCAAATCTAAAGCTGATATCGCTACCTGGAATGCTAAAGCATAATACAGTTTCGTTGGTAGATCCTGAGGCTGTAAATTATTTGGCTAATATCAATATTAACAAAGCATTTGTGTCGTGTACAGGATTATCGATAGCAAATGGGATATGCAATACATCTGCAGAAGAATATATAATCAAGCAAGCGGTGGTGAAGAAAAGTAAGGAAAGCTATTTATTGGCAGATCATTCCAAATTTGATCGTTCTGCGCTTATGACATATGCCGATATTGAAGATATAGAGTATTTGATTACAGATAGAGAGCCTGATGCAGTATATGAAGAGTATTTAATACAAAAATCAGTTAATTTGATAATTAGTTAAATTGGTGAAGTAGTAATTGGAGAGGGGAATAATAATGAGTAATGTAGATGACGAACAGGAGTTTGAAATTGAGGAAGAGATTTTGATAAAATATTTGGAGAGCAAGAATAATATTGTGGTAATTCCGGAGGGTGTGGTGGCCATTGGAGAAGAAGCATTTGGCGAGTGCGGTAACGTGGTCTCGGTAACCATGCCAAACAGCGTAACTAGTATAGGTAAAATGGCATTCTACTGGTGTAGAAGACTAAACACTGTTAATATTTCGAAAGCAGTAACAGAGATTGAGGGGTGGACTTTCTGCGGTTGTAAAAACTTAAGCGCCGTGGATTTGCCAGATGGCGTAACTAGTGTAGGCAAATGGGCCTTCTATGGGTGCAGCAGCTTATTCAATATAACTATTCCAAATAATGTAATAAGCATAGGCAACGCCGCCTTCTATGGCTGCAGAAGTCTCAGTAGCATACATATTCCTCAGGGTGTTCGCCGCATAGGCAAGTGGACTTTCTGCGAGTGTAACAGGTTAAGCAAAATAAATATACCAGATAGCGTAACTAGCGTAGAAGAGAAATCATTTTCGTTGAGTGGAGTGACATCTATTACGATTCCGGGAAGTGTAAAAAGTATAGGAGAAAAAGCATTTGCAGTATGTGGAAATTTAGTCACTGTAGAAATGGCAGACGGCGTAGTGAGCATCGAGGAGAGAGTCTTCGTAAGATGTAGTAAGCTCAACAATGTGACGCTATCAAAATCTATCATCTACATAGGCAAGCTGGCTTTTGGCGAATGTGGTAGCCTAAGAAGCATCGAGATTCCCGCGAGCGTAAAAAAGATAGGTAATAAGGCATTTTATAATTGCAGTAGACTGGAGAGCATCACGATTTCTGACGGGATAAAACATTTGGGGAAAGATGTTTTTGGAGGATGCCGCAACTTGCGAACGGTTAATGTGCGAGGCCAGATAACAGACATTATAAAGGAAGGATTTGCCAAAATGGAGCAGCAAATTGAATTTGTGCAGTTAAAATAGGAAACAAAAAAGAGGACACGGTGGCCAGCGCGATGTCCTCTTTTAAATTTATTCGAATAAATATATTTATTATTTTAATCTAAGTCTAATAAGAGCTTTTTGTAATGCAATTTCGGCGCGTCGATGATCAGAGTTGGCATCACCCATGTGACCCTCGGCACGTTCCTTTGCAGATTCAGCACGCTCTTTGTTGATCTCGCCTTCGAGCTCTGATGCGTCAGTAAGGATAGTAACTTTATCCTTGGTAACTTCAGCAAAGCCGCTCATAGTGGTTGCCTCTTTCTTTTCGCCACCAACTTTATAGCGAATTATTCCATAGCTAAGAAGCGTAACGACAGGCTCGTGGTCATACATAACACCCATCTCGCCTTCTGTGGTCTTTAAAACCACCATATCGACCATCTCGTTAAACACTTGTCGTGTAGGAGTTATAATTTCTAATTTAATTTGATTTGCCATAGTCTCACCGCCTTAAAGCGTCTTAGCTTTTTCAGCAGCGTCTTCGATAGTACCAACCATTAGAAACGCATTCTCTGGTAGGTGATCATACTTGCCATCCAATATCTCTTTAAATCCGCGAACAGTTTCTTTAACAGGAACGAATTTTCCGTGCATACCTGTAAAAGTCTCTGCAACGTGGAATGGCTGAGATAGGAATTTTTGAACCTTTCTAGCGCGGTTTACAGTGATTTTGTCAGACTCAGAAAGCTCATCCATACCAAGAATGGCAATGATATCCTGAAGTTCTTTGTATCTTTGTAGAGTTGCTTGAACCTGTCTAGAAACATCGTAGTGATCTTGCCCAACGATTTGTGGGTCGAGAATTCTAGAAGTGGAATCTAGAGGATCTACTGCAGGGTAAATGCCTTGCTCAACGATAGAACGAGAAAGAACAGTCTTCGCATCGAGATGGGCAAATGTTGTTGCAGGAGCAGGGTCAGTGAGGTCATCGGCTGGTACATAAACTGCTTGAACAGAAGTAATTGAGCCTTTGTTTGTGGAAGTGATGCGCTCCTGAAGAGTTCCCACCTCGGTTGCTAGAGTTGGTTGGTATCCAACTGCAGAAGGAATACGTCCAAGTAGTGCGGAAACCTCAGATCCAGCTTGGATGAAACGGAAGATGTTATCTACGAACAAAAGAACGTCTTGCCCAGACTCATCTCTAAAATATTCTGCCATAGTAAGGCCGGTAAGAGCAACTCGCATACGTGCTCCTGGTGGCTCGTTCATTTGGCCAAATACCATTGTAGTTTTGTTGATAACGCCAGAATCGGTCATCTCGTGGAATAAGTCGTTTCCTTCACGAGTTCTTTCTCCAACGCCAGCAAAAACAGAAAATCCGCCGTGCTCTGTTGCGATATTACGAATGAGCTCCTGAATTAGTACGGTTTTACCAACTCCAGCGCCGCCAAATAGCCCGATTTTTCCACCCTTAAGATATGGGCACAAAAGGTCTACTACTTTGATTCCGGTTTCGAGAATTTCTGCAGTAGTGGATTGCTCCTCAAAGCTTGGTGCCGCTCTATGAATTGGCCAGTGCTCTGCGTCTGGTGCAGGTTTGTTATCAACAGGGTCGCCTGTAACGTTAAAGATACGTCCAAGAGTTTTATCGCCAACTGGAACTGTTATAGGAGCTCCGGTGTTTATACATTCCATTCCGCGAACAAGACCTTCGGTTGCTGCCATAGAGATACAACGTACTACGTCGTCTCCTAGATGTTGCGCAACTTCAACAGTGATAGTCTCGTTGTTGCCTTCATCATCTTTGCCAGTGATGATATGGATTGCATTATACAGTGCAGGCAAATTCTCTGGAGTAAATTTAATATCGATAACTGGACCGATGATAGTTATGATGTGTCCTATATTGTTTGCCATTAAATTTTTCTCCTTTTTAACAATATTATAATTAATTTAGAAAAAGACCTCCCGTGAGTAACATTTGCCTACATGGACGTGGGAGATACCGGAGAGGTCATTAGAGAGGGCAGATTAGCCCAGAGCTTCTGCTCCACTTACAATTTCTGTAAGCTCTTGTGTGATAGCAGCCTGACGTGCGCGGTTGTAAATGATTCCCAATTTCTGGATCATTTCTTCTGCATTGTCTGTCGCAGAGTCCATTGCGGTCATTCTTGCTCCTTGCTCACTTGCGCTTGCTTCGATTAATGCGCCAAAAGTTACGTCTGCTAGGTATCGAGGGATAACATATGCCAAAACGTCTTCTGGAGATGGCTCATAAACAAGCAAGTCAGGAAGTGTATCCTCAGGTGATACTTCTTTTATTTCTTCTAATTCGAGTGGTAGAAGGCGAATCATAGTTGGCTCTTGTTGGATTGTAGATTTAAATGCCGTGTAGGCAAGATAAACTTCTCCAACTTCACCTTTTACGAAGATGTCTGTTACATAATCCGCAATTTCTTTTGCATGGCTATATCCAGGTTTTTCGGACATACCCACTATAGCTTTTGCAACGTTATATCCCTTGGTTTTAAAATTGTCGCGAGATTTTTTGCCCACTGCAATAATCTGAGACTCTTCTTTTGAAGCTATATCCTTCATAACCAGCTTACAGATATTGGCATTATATCCACCTGCAAGGCCTCTATCAGATGCCAAAACGATATAGGCTTTGTTGGGAGAGTCGTTCCCTTTTATTAGTGGCATATTAATTGGCCCTGCATTGTTAGCTATAGAACGAATAGTCTCTTGCATTTTATGAAAGAAAGGACGAGATTTAATCGCCGCTTCCTTACTTTTTGTGAGCTTTGCTGTTGCTACAAGGTTCATTGCGTTTGTAATCTGCTTGGTGCTATTAATACTTTTAATTCGTCCTTTAATATCTTGCAAAGACGCCATATTTTGTCACACCTTTCATTGCTCTTCTGGTTTAAAGTTCGCTTTAAATTCTTCGACGATAGACTTAAGTTTGTTATCAAGATCCGCAGTAAGTCCATCTTTTTTGATGATTTCAGCATATACTTCTGCGTGCTTGGTATCTACAAAAGTAAATAAATCTTGTTCAAATTGTTTAACAGCAGACAAAGGAACATCCATCAGATATTTTCTGGTTGCCGCATATAAAATTAATACTTGCTTTGCAACAGGCATTGGCTCATATTGGCCTTGCTTTAAGACCTCCATAATTCTTTCGCCTTGAGTGAGTGCGTTTTGCGTTGCAGTATCAAGATCTGAGCCAAACTGTGCAAACGCCGCAAGCGAACGATACTGAGCAAGTTCAACACGGATAGGTCCGGCGATTTGTTTCATGGCTTTAATTTGAGCAGCGCCACCAACCCTAGATACAGAAAGACCAGGGTTTACTGCAGGACGAACACCTGCGTTGAATAATTCACTCTCTAAGAAGATCTGTCCATCTGTAATAGAGATAACGTTTGTTGGAATATAGGCAGAAATATCTCCTGCTTGTGTTTCGATAATTGGTARTGCAGTAATAGAACCGCCTCCTAGCTCATCATTCAATTTTGCCGCGCGCTCGAGCAATCTTGAGTGAAGGTAGAAAACGTCTCCAGGATATGCTTCACGTCCTGGTGGGCGACGAAGTAGTAATGCCATGGTTCTGTAGGCAACAGCGTGCTTGGATAAATCATCGTATATGATCAAATTGTCTTTGCCCGCATCCATCCATTCTTCTGCAATGGTAACGCCCGCATATGGTGCGATATACTGGAGCGGTGCAAGCTCACTTGCTGTTGATGCAACAACGGTTGTATATGCCATGGCACCATGTTTTTCCAGTGTAGATACGATGTTGGCAACAGTTGATGCTTTTTGTCCAATAGCAACGTAGATACAGTTTACACCCTGACCTTTTTGGTTAATGATAGTATCTATCGCGATTGCGGTTTTGCCTGTTTGGCGGTCTCCGATAATAAGCTCACGTTGACCACGTCCGATTGGTACCATAGAGTCGATAGCTTTTTCGCCTGTTTGAAGCGGTGTATCAACCGACTTTCTAGACATTACGCCAGACGCAACTTTTTCTACTGGTCGCGTGTGAGTTGTCTTTATTGGCCCCTTGCCATCAATTGGCTCGCCAAGAGCATTTACAACGCGGCCTAGCATGGCGTCTCCAACTGGAACGCTTGCCACGTTACCGGTTGATTGAACAACATCCCCCTCTTTTATGTTTTTGTCAGAACCCAGTAGTACGACCCCAATGTTGTCTTCTTCCAGGTTGAGGACCATTCCTTTTACACCTCCAGGAAATTCGAGAAGCTCTCCTGCTTTTGCATTTTGAAGCCCATGCACACGTGCAATACCATCTCCAACTTGCATAACAGTTCCAACTTCCTTAACCTCGAGTTGCGCCTTGTAGTTATTAATTTGTGCTTTAATAACACTGCTGATTTCTTCTGGTTTAAGGTTCATTCTTGTTTGTTGCTCCTTTCTGTTTAAGTTTAGGCCAGCCTTATATTAAGAAGGCTAGTCTTGAGAGTTTCCATTTGACCCTTGATGCTTCCGTCAACAACTTTGTCGCCAACACGTATAATCATTCCGCCCAGCAGAGATTGATCGATAGCGGTGCTAAGGTCAATTTTCTTGCCAGTCTGATTTTCTAAGTTAGACTTAATTTGTGTTAGCTTCTCATCGGCTAATGGCACAGAGCTGGTTACAGTTGCTGTTACATAACCCTGGTCTACTTTGGCCATTTCAACAAACTTTTGGAGAATGTCGATGATAAGATTTTGACGACCTTTCTTTACGCATAAGTGCATAAGACCTACAAAATCGTCGCTAGCATTACCTTCAAATACTTCTTTAACGAGATTAAGTTTTTCGTCTAGCAAAATGCTTGGATGCTCCAAGAGTGCTATAAAATCGGATTCGTTGGATAAAATTTCCAATAATCCTTCGGCTTCCTCTTGGTATTCGCCTACTTGGCCTTTTTCAGAAGCAAGGTCAAATAGAGCCGTTGCATATCTGGTTGTTACTAAAGCCATGAGACATCCCCCATCTCACCGATAATTTCTGTGATAAGCTCTTCTTGCTTTTCTGACGTAAGTTCAGATTTAACGAACTTAGAAGCCATCAATGCGGCAACGCTTATCATCTCATCTTTCATTTCAGCACGTACTTTTTCGAGCTCAAGTTCGGTATCGTGCTTTGCTTTGGTTTTGATCGCAGCAGCTTCTTCTTTTGCTTCCTCAATAATTTGAGTTTCACGATCGATCGCTTTTTGTCTTGCCTTAGTTAAAATTCTATCAGATTCATCGTTAATATTTTTAATTTTGCTATCATACTCTTCTTTTAATTGATTTGCCGCAGTTTTTACATCGGCAGCAGCTTGAACATCGTTTGCTATCAATTCTCTACGTTTTTCCAAAAAGTCTGTAACAGGTTGAAACATAAGCTTTTTTAGAATCCATATAATTAATAAAAGAGCAAGTACTTGCCATATCCATTCCCAAGCTGTTGGCAATGAGAATTCTATAATTTTGCTCAAGTTAGGCGCCTCCTTTCTGAGTGCAACTATACTATCTTATACTTGTGATACTAATGGGTTTGCAAATAATAAAATGATTGCAACAATTAATCCATAGATACCAGTTGTTTCAGCAACAGCGGCACCGAGTAACATAGTTCTAACTACATCTGATTGAGCTTCTGGTTGGCGACCTACTGCCTCGGCTCCTTTTCCAGCGGCATAACCTTGACCAATACCAGGTCCAATACCTGCGATCATTGCAAGACCTGCTCCGATTGCAGAGCAAGCGAGTACTAGTGCTTTTCCATCGATTTCCATTTTAAATTCCTCCTGTTTATTCTGTTTTAATTAAAATAAATCTACAAATAATAATAATAAAGCAATGATTAAAGCATAAATTCCAGTTGTTTGAGCAACGGCTTGCCCTAATAACATTGTTCTAACTATTGCGCTTTGAAGTTTAGGACGCTTACCCACGGCTTCAGCGGCTTTTCCAGCGGCATAACCTTGACCAATTCCAGGTCCAATACCAGCGATCATCGCAAGCCCTGCCCCCAAAGAGCATGCCGCTAATATAATGGCAACATCTGTTCTAGCAACAAGCGGATTAGCAAATAGCATAATTATTGCAACTACAAGCGAAAATATACCAGATGTCTCAGCAACAGCGGCGCCTAGCAACATAACCAGCGTTGCCGGCTTTCCACCATGCTCTGGATTTTTGCCCATGGCCTCGGCAGCTTTTCCGGCCGCAAAGCCCTGACCAATTCCAGGTCCRATTCCRGCAATCATAGCAAGACCTGCGCCTATTGCACTTGCCCCAAGGACGAGAGCTTTGGGATCAACAGTTGCCATCCAGCCGAACATTATTTCTAATATGTTCATCTCTTCTCCTCCTCGAGTTTATTCCATTGCACTTGACACAAAAGTCATACTTAGCATTACAAAAATTAAAGTTTGTAGCGTTCCTGCAAAAACATCAAAGTACATATGCAGTATAGATGGTATTCCGATAAGTCCAAACCAAGGGATCATAGCATAATATAGACCCATGATTATGGTACCTCCCAAAATATTTCCGAATAAACGGAAGCTTAATGAAATAGGGTTAGCAAGCTCTCCTACAACATTTAATGGGAATAGCAGTGGAATCGGTTGAAATAATTCTTTGTAATATCCGATGCCTTTAGATTTAATACCATATAGTTGRACCATAAAAAACGTTGTTAAAGATAATGCAAACGTTGTTGCAATATCAGCTGTTGGCGGTCTAAGCAATATCAACCCCGACAGGTTGGCGAATAATATAAACAAAAACATTGGGCCGTAGAAATGAGAAAAGCCTTTGTTCTTTTCGCCCATGGTACTCATTGTAAAAGACTCGAACATACTTACGATAGATTCAATGGCAACTTGAAACTTTGTTTCTGGCACTATTGTAAATGCTTCAACTTTTTTCTTAACATAAAAACCGAAGATTGTGAGTATCGCCATGATAATCCAAGTATTCACGTGTGTTGTTGTAAAGCCGAACACGTCTCCATTGTCAGTTTGGAACAAAGGGATAAGCATGTGGATACCAAAATCTAATTGTTCGTCCATCCTCTATCTCCTTTCTGTTAAAAGTGGTGATAATGTATATGCAAAAAACCATAATGGTTGTGATGCCAATTATTTGCGTTTAAATAGTTCCATGTAGGCTGCAAACTTCATACCCAGCAATGCTATAAAAACGCCTAGTAGAGTTTGAACTCCTATAAATGCAGCGACGAGAAAAATTGCCCCCGTCAATATATATCGAACTAAATATTGCCTCTGAGAATATGTAACTGCTTTATCCTCGCTTAAACCTACGGCTCTATTTAAGGAATTTTTTATTGAGTAAATTTTATAAATGCTTAGCAGAGTGCCGATAATTATTCCGAAAAGGTAATATATACCAGCTCCCAGTAATAACCCGCCTGCTCCAACTGCCACGGCATATGCTATTAGTGAATAAGTAAATCTGTCGTTCATTTTTTAGCTCCTTTTTTGGTCTCTCGCAGTATGATAAAAAACATGTTTCTAAAAGCCGCTCCAACACCAAGAAAGATTGAGATTATTAGAAATAGAGGGCTCAAATTTGTAATTCTGTCTAAGAATATTCCAACAAAAAAACATAAAAAGATTGGTATAATCATTGTAAAGCCCAGCTGTGACACAAGAGCAAATGCGGTTAAAATACCTTTTTTGTTACTCATAGCTCCTCCATTCAACTAATACTAATATGTGCTATAAATATTCTTTTATACGCTCATTTTTTAGACCAAAGCAAAATTTGATTGCCTCAACAATTCTACAAGAGGCTTTTCCGTCTCCAAATGGATTGTTTGCAGAAGTCATTTTTTTGTATTCAGTTTCGTTTTCTAATAATTCAGAAGTGTTTTGTATAATGTCTTGTCTGTTTGTGCCAATTATTTTGAGTGTACCAGCATCCACACCTTCTAGTCGCTCGGTTACATTTCTAAGAACCAGAACAGGCTTGCCAAGAGACGGAACTTCTTCTTGTAATCCCCCGGAGTCTGTTAATACCAGATATGATAGAGCTAAAAGATTATGCATATCCTTCAAGTTGAGAGGTGGTATAAGATACACACCAGAAACGTGGCCTAGGATTTCGTTTGCAACTTGGGAAACATTTGGATTTTTGTGGACAACATATATTATTTCGACATTACCATAAATTTCCTTAATAGTTTTGAGTGAAAAACATATGTTTTTTATGGGAACACCAAAATTTTCTCTGCGGTGCGCTGTTACAACAATCACTTTTTTKGCGGTATAGTYGATTGAGTTTAAAATGGGTTCATCAAAAATATAATTTTTTTCGATAGTAGTTTGTAARACGTCTATAACCGTATTGCCTGTAACAAATATACAATCTTTATTAACATTTTCTGCTAACAAATTATTTTTAGATGCAACAGTAGGAGCAAAGTGTAAATCCGCTAATACTCTGGTTAATTGACGATTTACCTCTTCGGGAAAGGGTTCGTATTTGTTATAAGATCTAAGCCCCGCTTCAACATGTCCTACTTTAATTTGTTTATAAAATGCGGCAAGAGACGCTGCAAATGAAGTAGTAGTATCTCCATGGACTAATACTATATCTGGACGGGCTTGGTCTAATATTTCTGGTAATCTAATTAGTATTTTGGCAGTTAAATCTGTGAGAGTTTGACCAGGAGTCATAATATTTAAATCGTAATCTGCCTCGATATTAAAAATTTGCATGACTTGATCTAACATTTCTCGGTGTTGTGCAGTTAAACAGATTAAACTTTCGATTGCATCATCTTTTTCTAGTGCTTTGATTAAGGGAGCCATTTTTATTGCTTCTGGTCTTGTTCCAAATATACTAAGAAGGCGCAATTGTTTTGTCATGATACGTTTCTCTCCTAAAAAACCATATTTTTCATAAATTAATATTACAACGTTTTTACRAAATAATCAATTGGTTTTTAAAAAAAATTTTTAAAAACTTAAAAAAAATTATAAAATTCATTCTGTTGCAGAAAAATTTGCTTCGGATGATAACTCTGTTAGCCATTGAGAAATATTAAGCAAGATGTCTTTACGCAGTTCCAAAGGCTTGTGTGCAAATGGAGAAGGAGTATACATTGGTTTGTTTAAATCGGTGGGGCTGATTCCAGCAGTGGCTAATTTATAAAGTTCGAGACTTGCGTTAGAGGACATAAAATTTACAAATTCAACTATCATGGCTTGCTTTGCGGGATCTGTAAAACCCTTTTGAGAAACTATGAGACCGGTATTAAATTTGCCAATATATTGGGTATTGATTCCATGCTCAAATGGAAAAGGAATCATTCGTGCAAAGCTTGGGTAGTCATCGAGGCTTTGTAGATAATTTCCTTCGATAAGCATCGCAACTTCTCCTTCAAAAAAYTGAGTTTGCGCTTCTGGAGGGGTATTCACTAAAGATTGTTGATCAAACACTTGTGTGGATAGCAAATCTAAAAACGTATCACCGGTTTGTATCAAAATGCTTTTGTCTTGGGAGGCACTAGAAGTTTGGGTACCTTGTGTGCTTTGCTCAGATAATAACAGTTGCTCAAACACAAGAATAGGATCATACGCTAATGACGCTGTAATTATATGAAATCCGGCTTCTCGGAGCATTTGTGCAGCTATCAAAAATTCCGCATATGATTTGGGTACAGGTATGTTCATTTCTTCRAATAAATTAGCATTATAATATAAGCCAGAATAGTATCCATTAATTGGTATTCCAACAAAAAAATCATCAACTTTATCGCTAGCTAGTAGGGAAGATGCAGGAATATTGGCAGCATATTGGGGTGACGCCGCTTGTAAATCTGTAACGTTAACGATTTTCTCAACAGCGATATTGTTATTAATTAAGCTTAGTGGCAGATAGGCTATGTCTGGCTCTTCGTTCATTCTAAAGCTAAGAACAATGTCAGCTAAAAAGTTTGCAGAGGTTTCGTAGTGATGAGATATTTTGACGTGGGGATACTTTTTTTCAAATAAGCTGATTTGTTCTAGGTATGTTTTTCCGAATGCAGTTTCTTGTGGAATAAAGCTTGAGAGATTGATTGTAATTACTTCTGCAACTGTAGGAGTTTTTTGAGTTGCAGAAGGAGTTGAATTGGCTGGGGCCGAGAGTTCGGATCTGCTAGAAGAAGGCGATGACTCCGCGGTGTGAATACAGCCAGAAAATACGATTAAGAATATAAATATACTAAATATCTTTTTCATAAAATTTCTCCATTTTAGATTGATAAGCAGACAATACTAAGTATTGCCATTCTGATTTATATTCTCAGATTTTAACGTAATAAAAATGGTTTCGGGCCAAGTTAAAATTCGAATAGGAAACTTGGCGGTGCCTATGCCATTGCTTACGATAACATCTTGTGCATTCTTATTTGTTTTTCCGCTGAGGTATGTGAATGCTGCAGCTTGATCTATGACTGGGGGTACAATTTTGCCAAGATATTTTAGTGCAGAAATTTGCCCGCCGTGTGTGTGCCCAGCCAATACCAAACTGATATCATATTCTTCTTTGAGTTGATAAATATATCGAGGATTATGAGTTACCAAAATAATGTAATCATTTATAGTAGTGTCAGATACAGTGGGCTCGATGAGTTGTCTTTGAGTTCGAAGATCTCCTACTCCTCCTAATTTTATGCGTTGATCTCCTTTTTCAATCCAATATGCTGCGTTATTTATAGATTTTATATTATACTTGTGCATGGCATTTCGCGTATCGTGAAGACTTTCCATAACATCATGATTGCCGATGACCGCGTAGATGCCTTGCTTTGATTTTAGAGTTGATAGTATTTTAAAACATGGATAAATGTGTTCTCGCATCATTACATAATCYCCRCCCAAAATAATTAARTCGGGATTCCAGTTATTAACTCGATTAACTATTTTWGTAAGAGATTTTGCATTTATAGTGCGCCCGTAGTGTATATCAGCCAAAAATGCTATTTTATAATTGTGAAAATTCGGTGGAATTTGATTGCTAACAATTTTATATTTTTTAATTCTTTGTATATATGGTTCAGCAAGCGCATATCCTAAAATTAAGCCACCTATCAAATATATCTTTTTCATAACTCACTCCTTAATCAATTTATCCATTTCAATATTGCAGAGTTCATCAGCGCGGTTGTTGCCTGCATTGCTGCTATGACCTTTAACTTTAATAAAGTCTATATTTTTAAATTTACATTTYAAATTGTATAGATCTTCCCAGAGCTCTCTGTTTTTAACAGGTTGTTTTTTAGAATCCTTAAAGCCATTTTTACGCCATCCATATATCCAATTGGTGATGCCATTAAGAACATAAGCGCTGTCTAAATATACCTTTGTGGGAACGTCTTTGTTTTTGATAGAAGAAAGCCCAACAATTGCTGCAGTTAATTCCATTTTGTTGTTGGTAGTGTTGATGGCACCTCCACTAATTTCTTTAATAATGCCTTTATAAATAAGAACAACGCCCCAAGCGCCAATATTGTTTTTGACGTGATTGCCGCGACATCCTCCATCACAATAAATTTCAATTTCACTCATACTAATATCCTTCCCGTTTTGGTTTATTTTTATTAAAATATCATAAGTAGAATTTAATTACAAGCAGAATTACTTATAATTGGCAAAAAGCCCTTCTATAGAATTTGAGAAGGGCCAATATATTAATGGATAAATTTTGTAAGTTTTCCAAGATATARCACATCTAGTCTATGCAGTGCTCGTGAGCAGGCAATGTATAGTAGTTGCTTATCAAAAATGCTTTGATAATTTTGAACAGAAGCGTCATAGATCACTACTGCGTCATACTCTAATCCCTTTACCATATATGTGGGCATAACCAGAACATGATTTTTTAATAAAATATCGTCTTTGGTAATAAACTGTGCATTTAATTTTTTGCCTACTGTTTCTTGAAGAGCAAGTACAGAGTTTTTATCTTTACAAATGATTGCGATTTTATTAAATTCATGTCTGTATTGTTCAACTCGTTTAATTAATAGTTCATTAAGATCTGCGGTAGTAGTTGCGCCAAAGATTTCAACATCTCGTTCGTTGCGCATAAAGGCAAGGTTTGGCTCATCTTCTCCGCGAATCTTAGAGATAAAAGCGTTAATTTCGTAGGAGCTTCTATAGCTTTTAGTGAGTGCAATCTGAGTGGGGTTTTTTGGCTTCAAAATTTTGAGAGCATCGTCGTATATAGCGGCAGTGGCAGTTTTTTCGATAGTTTGGCCAAAGTCKCCCAATATGGTATATCTCTTTTTCTTAAACATTAACGAAAAAATTTTAAAGTGTATAGGATAATAATCTTGAGCCTCATCTATTACGATTTGTTTGAGTGTAGCATAGTTTTTGGTCCCATCCAAAATAAGGCGCATATATAGCAAGATAGAGCCGTCCATATAGCTAATTTGGGAATTTTCTATCCTATTGCGCGTTTTGCTGAGTATGTGAGCAATATTTTGTGGTAGCCGCTCCTTGCGTACAAATTCATGAAACTTCTGTAAAAACATTTTGTATATCTCAAGATAATTATTTTTCATAAATGCCGAAATTTGGTTAAAAAATTGCTCGCGAATTACATCTATACGGCGTCTTGATTCGGCTTCTTCTTCATAATCGAAACCACCTTCTTCGATCAGTTGCTCTGCAATTTCTGTTAGCTTAATTTGCTCAAATGGTTTGATTCTATCTTTAACCATAGTAAAGACGCGGTTGAGCCGGCGACCTAAAGGCACATTAATTTGGTTATCAAGAATGTGAGCCACAAATTCGGCTGATTCCATAATTAAATTGCCTTCATAAATAATATCTGGTARCGGAGCGCCTTTTTCTTCATACCAAGCCAAAAATCTGTCTAATATTTTGATAAACTCAAAGCTGCCTTTAAAATTAATTTCCTCACGAAGCTTATCGCGATTTTTAGTAGACGAAATCATAAGTTCTAGCTGACGATGCTTTGATTCCATTTGCAGGCCGGAGCCAAATTCTTTGTGAAATAGCTCTTCGACAGTATGGCTTCGAACATTCTTTTCACCAAGTTCTGGCAATACTCCAGAAATGTATTCGCCAAACAAGCTATTAGGAGATATAATTAAGATGTTATTTTCGTTAAAACCGGAGTCGCGCTGATTGTATAACAAGTAGGCAATTCGGTGCATAGCAATAGATGTTTTTCCAGATCCTGCCACCCCTTGGACTATTAGCAAGTCATTTTCCATATTGCGAATGATGTCATTTTGCTCTTTTTGAATAGTTTGAACGATGTTTTTCATTTTTTCGGAGACGTTAGAAGAGAGTGCTATTTGAAGAACACTATCGGTTATAGCCGTTTCGCTATCAAAAAAATATTTAAGTTTGCGATGCTCGACTTTGTACTGGCGTTTTAATAGGGTTTTGCCAGAGATTTGCCCAACAGGGGCTTGATAGCTAATTCTGCCTAGGTCACCATTATAAAAAATAGAGGAAATAGGAGCTCTCCAATCATATACAAGCATTTCGAGAGTATCGTCATTCATCAAATTGTGATAACCAATATAAACTTTTTCTGGATCATATTCGCCATCTTCTAGAAAGTCGACACGTCCAAAATATGGAGAGTCACGCATTTTTTCATATTTAAGCAAGTTCGCTGTTTTATGCTTATATTTGGAAGTTTCTACCATTTCTGTATTTAAATATTGCCCAATTTCTATCGAGCGTTCTTCTTCTTCTAGAGAAGTCATTCCTTCTTCCCACATTTCTTTGCGAATCTCTAGCAAGGTTTCTTTATTTTCTTTTAATAAATTTGTGATAAAGCTGATTTCGGTGTCCAAAAAATTAAGGACATATTGCAAGTATGTTTCTTCTTCTATCAATATTAAACTATCCATAGATTACCGCCTTTCAGATAAACATTATAACTGCACGTTTTAGAAAAATTCAAGGGAATCTTTATGAAAAACTATTATTTTAATTGACTTCCTTGACACTATTTGTGAGAGTGCTAAAATAGTATTTGCTTAAGAGGATTAAACTTATGACTTGGAGGATAAAATGCAAATTAAATTTTTTACATCAGAATCGGTAACAGAAGGGCATCCAGATAAAATAGCGGACCAAATTTCGGATGCGGTGTTAGATGCTATTTATGAAAAAGATAAAAACGCACGTGTTGCTTGCGAAACAGCGGTTACTACAGGACTGGTTCTTGTAATGGGTGAAATTACAACCAACTGCTATATAGATATTAATAAAATTGCCAGAAATACTATAAAGGAAATAGGATATAACAAGCCAGAATATGGATTTGATGGGAATACTTGCGGAGTATTAGTTTCGCTTGATGAGCAATCTAGAGATATAGCAATGGGAGTGGATAGTGCACTGGAGGCGGATGATCAAATAGGTGCTGGAGACCAAGGAATGATGTTTGGATATGCATGTAATGAAACCGAAGAGTTTATGCCATTGCCTATCGCTCTTGCGCATAGACTGACCAAAAGACTGACAGAAGTTAGAAAGCGCAGAACCCTTGCGTATTTGAGACCCGATGGAAAAGCTCAGGTTTCGGTAGAATATCATGATGGAGCACCTGTGCGCGTTGATACCGTGGTTGTTTCTAGTCAGCACGCAGAAGATGTTTCAAATGAACAAATTCATAAGGATATTTTAGAAGAAGTGATTATGAAAGTAATTCCGGCAAAGTTACTAGATGAAAATACAAAATATTATATCAATCCGACTGGCAGATTTGTAATTGGTGGTCCGGTTGGAGATGCGGGGCTTACTGGGCGCAAAATTATTGTGGATACCTATGGAGGATACGCATCTCATGGAGGCGGTGCGTTCTCTGGAAARGATCCAACAAAAGTAGATCGCTCGGGAGCATATGCGGCCAGATATATTGCAAAGAACATAGTAGCTGCAGAGCTAGCGACAAAGTGTGAGATAGAAATAGCATATGCCATTGGCGTTGCAAACCCAGTTTCACTGCTAGTAAATACTCATGGCACTGGTATAATCGAAGATGATAGGTTGGCGGAAATAGTAAAGGCAAATTTTGATCTAACGCCAAATGGTATTATTAAGATGCTAGATCTTAGAAGACCGATCTACAAACAAACTGCGACATATGGACATTTTGGTAGACACGATATTGATATCCCTTGGGAAAAAACTGATAAGATAGAGGTTCTRAAAGCTGCGATAAATTAGTATATGAAAAGCAAAAGTACTCCGAAATATAGGGGGTACTTTTATTTATATTGCGGGTGATTAACTTAAAATATTAAGTTTTTACTTGTTTTTGGTATGAAATTGTGATAATATGGCAAGGTTATAAAGTAGGTTTATCATAATTATTGGAAGTTGAAAATGTGATGAATCGAAATAATTAATAGGGAGATGATTTTGTTCTCCCAAATATATCGCCGTAAAAAATTATATAGAAAGAGGCAATTATTATTAATACGAAATTATTTGAAGAATTACCAATTATCAAAGAAATTAAGAAGGCTATCAAAGATCTAGGATTTCAACATACTACACCCATTCAGGAAGAAGCAATTCCATATGCAATAGAGGGAAAAGATATAATAGCGCAAGCACCAACAGGAACTGGAAAAACTTGTGCATTTGCAATACCAGCAATTCAAAACATAGATGCTTCTATTGAGGCAGTTCAAGTTCTTGTGCTTTGTCCAACAAGAGAATTAGCCGTTCAAATTGCAACTGAAATGAAGAAAATTTGTGCCCACAAAAAGGATATTGGAATTTTAGCAGTTTATGGTGGAGAGTCTATCGAAAAACAATTGGCCGGGTTGCGTCGACGTCCGCAAATTGTTGTTGGAACACCAGGACGCGTTATGGATCATATGAGAAGAAAAACATTAAAGCTTGGAGCACTTAAAATGTTGGTGCTCGACGAAGCGGATGAGATGCTAAATATGGGCTTTAGAGAAGATATTGATACAATCTTGGAATCGATTCCAGAGAATAGACAATTTTTATTATTTTCTGCGACATTACCAAAAGCCATAATGGAGATTGCAAATAAATATCAAACCAATGCCGTTAAAATAAATACTACAAAAAAACAAGTGACTGTGAAAACAATTTCTCAGCATTATCTAGATGTAAACGAAAAGAAAAAGTCTGAAGTGTTGGCAAGGTTAATAGATTCGAATAACTTTAAGCTGATGCTAGTTTTCTGCAACACCAAAAAGCGAGTGGATGACCTATGCAAAGACCTAATGAGTAGAGGATATAAAGCCGAAGCTCTACATGGAGATATGAAGCAAATTCATAGAGATAGTGTAATGAACAAGTTTAGACGAGGAATAGTAGATATACTCATTGCAACCGACGTTGCAGCGCGCGGAATTGATATCGATGACGTAGATGCGGTATTTAACTATGACCTTCCAATTGATGACGAATACTATGTTCACAGAATAGGTAGAACAGGTAGAGCAAATCGAAAAGGCACATCATATAGCTTTGTATGTGGCAAAGAAATATATAAGCTTCGCCAGATTGAACGCTATACTAATTCCAAAATTACCAAAATTACTATTCCAACAATGGATGACATAAAAGGAAACAAAGTTAATTCGATTTTAGACGAAATTAAAGAGGAAATTAAAGAAGGAAAGATTACAACAAATCTAGCGTTTATAACTCAGATTGCGCAAGAACTTAACGCAGAATGCGAAGAATTGGATATTACAAGCACTGAAGTTGCGGCAGCGTTTTTAAATGTAGCTATGAAAAAAATGGTGACGGGATCGAATCCTAGAGTGAAGCTTGCAGATTTGGAACACGAAGATAAAAAAACAACAACGTATGGATACAACGAAAAAGGATATAAGCGTCTATTTATTAATCTAGGAAATAAGGATAAGCTAGAAAGCTCGCAATTAGTAAAATTTGTCGCAAGCAATACTTCTGTATCTGGCAAGGAAATTGGCAAAATCGATATGCTAGATAAGTTTTCATTTTTAGAAGTGCCGGCTAAATATGTTGATGAGCTTATTGCTGTGTTGCCTAAAAAGAAATTTAAGGGTCGAAAAGTTAATATAGAAGTTGCAAATAAGAAGAAGAAAAAATAAGAGACTATAGCATCTGTATAAATTAGTAATATTTAGAAACACTAAGAGGTATTATGAACTACGGAGGTGCGTATGCTAGATATAGCAATTATTGGTAGTGGGCCAGCTGGGTTGTCTGCTGCAATTAATGGAGTAATTAGAAATAAAGAAGTTAAGGTCTTTGGAACTGATCCCGAAAAATCGAGCTATTTGCGAAAAGCTGAAAAAATTGATAACTACCTTGGAATGCCAGGTATAAGCGGAGAAGAAATGATTCGTAAGTTCGTTGAGCATGCCAAGGAAATGGGCGTTCAATTTCATAGCGGAAGAGTTATACAAATTTTTCAAATGGATGACTATTTTACTCTAAATGTAGAAAATGAGTTTATCGATGCCAAGACGATTATTTTGGCCAATGGGATAGTTAATGAAAAAGCCATAGAAGGTGAAACTGAATTTTTGGGAAGAGGCGTGAGCTACTGCGCCACATGTGATGGACCTCTATATAGAGGAAAAACGGCAGTGTTGGTTGGAGATAGCGAAGCAGCAGAAGAAGATGTAAATTATTTAGCAGAGGTTTGTGAGAAAGTCTATTACGTTCCTTTGCATAAAAAAACTGAAAAAGTTGATTCTAGAGTTGAAGTTATTCACGATAAGCCTGTTGCAATAGAAGGTGAAGAGACTGTTAAAACATTAAAACTAAAAGATAATGAAGAGTTAAATGTGAATGGTGTGTTTATCATAAAAGATACAGTACCTACAACTCAGCTATTGCAAGGGATAGAAATCGTAGATAAAGCGATAAAAGTCAACCAATATATGGAAACAAATTTGAAGGGTGTCTATGCCGCCGGAGATTGTACGGGCAGACCGTTTCAGGTTGCTAAAGCAGTAGGGCAGGGAACAACAGCGGCGTTACAAGCAGTGAGCTATCTACACAAAAATTCATAAGTGATAATGAACATGTAAAAGGGATGTAGATTAGATTGCTCACCCCCCCTTTTACGGTTTCTAAAATTGTTAGTGTTTAAGATATTGCTGATACTTTGGCACACAAGCGGTTCCGCAAACATCAGGACCGGTATAGACTCCTATTGTGGTTCCGATTTCCATATCATCATACATAAGTGGTATATTGAGCTTATTTAATATGATATCTTCTAGATGCCTTAAATCTTCTGCCGCATCAGCATGCGCAATTGCATAGTTAAATTGGTCCTCGCGCCCGGCAATATATTCGGCGAGGCTAGCAGCTACTTTTTCGGCTGCCTTTTTTTTGCCACGAACTTTGGCAATCGGAAATAACTCTCCTTCTTTGAGGCAAATGACAGGTTTGATATTTAACATTCCTCCAAGAAAAGCTGAAACCTTGCCAATGCGTCCGCCTTTTTCTAAATATTCTAAAGTGTCTACATAAAAAAAGATACGAGAATCTGCGCGTATTAATTTGGCAACGCGAGCAACTTCCTCAAAGCTGAGACCGTCTTTAATCATCATTGCGGTCTCTAAGACGATCAAGCCCTGTTGTCCTGTGGCAGCTTCGGAGTCGATTATCTCTATTTTGGCATCAGGAAATTCGTCTAGCAAAATGTCTTTGGCATTCACTGCAGCTGCATAAGAACCGCTAAATTTACTAGAAAGACATAAACATATTACAGCGTTTCCAGCTGCTAATACTGGTCTAAAGTGTTCGCAATAGTCGTTGATAGAAGGAAGAGAAGTTTTTGGAAAAGTGTGTGGAACGCGAAGCTTTTTATAAAATTCTTGTAGTGAAATTTCTTCGTTTGCTTTTAAATATATTTCGCTTTCGAAACTAACATAAAAAGGGATAAGATTTATAGGATATTCCTTGATAATATTTGGAAATAAATCACATGAACTGTCGCTAAATAGTACAATTTCTGCCATAAAAAAACTCCTTTGTATAAATTTTAATTAACTGTAACATACATGAATAGTTAATACAAGGTGATATGAATTTATCCAAGCCGGTATTGCATATGAATTTATAAAATAAAGAAAGGAGAAAATTTGATGATATCAATCAGTTTGCAAGCGTATTTGGTAGAAATCTATAAAATGAAAGAAGAGAACATAGAAATTAGTTGTTTGAAGATTGCTAAAAAGATGAATATACCTATTAAAAAATCAATACAGGCAGCCCAGAGGTTGCATTATCAAAACTATATACAATATACAACATATCAACCAATACAGATTACGCCGCGAGGCGAGCAAATAGCGAGATACATTATTTCAAAAAATCGATTGCTATATAATTTTTTAGATATTCTACAAATAACACAAAATATTGAATTAGAAAAAGAGTCTATGCAGCAATGTTTCAGCGATAGTGCTCTAAATCAGATAGAGCAGTTTGTATTATTCATAAATCAATATCCAGAAATTACTAATTATTATAAACTTTTTCTAAATGAGCAAAGTAAAATGTCAATTTTAGAAAAAATTCCTCCAGAAGATATATAATTGACCCTTGAATTTAATTTGCTGCTATGATAGACTGAGCAAAGTAGGGAGTGATATTGATGGGAAAAACAGGTGCGTACAAGTTGATAGCACAGAATAAAAAAGCTTACCACGATTATTTTATTGACGAGACATATGAAGCAGGAATGGTTCTTGTCGGTACAGAAGTCAAATCAATTAGGTGTGGAAGTGGATCTATTAAAGAGAGCTTTATTCGCATTCAAAACGGCGAAGCATTTGTCTTTAACATGCACATCAATCCATACGAAAAAGGCAATATTTTTAACAAGGAGCCTCTTAGAACTAGAAAACTTTTGCTTCATAAAAAGCAGATAACTAAGCTACTCGGCGCTATTTCCACTAAGGGAATGACAATTGTTCCGCTGAAGGTTTATATAAAAGATAGTTTGGTTAAGATGGAAATTGGTTTAGCAAGAGGTAAGAAACTTCATGATAAGAGACAAGATATTGCCAAAAAAGATGTTCGTCGTCAAAATGAACGAGATTTTAAGATTAAAAATCTCTAGTATACCTTGGGGGTGTACTGGTTTCGACGGGGGTCACATCTGCTGGGGCAGCCATTCGTAGGAAGTCTACACTACGTAAAAAGAGGACACGTTAAATTAAACGCAGAAGACAATTTTGCACTAGCAGCGTAATGCTGCTCGTTTCTCTGGGATAATCCGCTAGCCTAGAAGAAACGCCAACGAGCGGAGAACGACTTGTGCTAAGCTTTGCTCACAAGCTGTATTTATGAAGCTACTAAAGCTTTGAACCTGTCATTAGGTGCCTAGTAGAGGGAATGTTAATATAATGAATATAATGGTAGAGACCACGCCTTTTGGGCTTTCGGACAGGGGTTCGATTCCCCTCACCTCCATTTTAGGACTTGCAGCGAATATGCTGTAGGTCCTTTTTGGTCTATAAAAAAAGACTGCCACAGTATAAGCAACTGCAGAGTCTTTGAGATATATATTACTTTTGGCCATAGTATGCGTTTGGTCCGTGCTTGCGCATAAAATGTTTGTTGACAATATAACTAGGGGCAGGCTGAATGCTTTGGTTTAAAAATTCTGCGTTAAACGCCATGGTAGCAACTTCTTCTAACACTACCGAGTTATGAACAGCCTCGTGAGCATCTTTGCCCCAGGAGAAAGGTCCGTGGTTTGTACATAAAATTCCTGGGTTATGCATAGGGTTGACGTTAAAGTTGTCGAGGGTTTCGATAATAACTAGACCAGTGTTTTTTTCGTAAGCGGATTCGATTTCTTCTTGTGTCAAACTTCTTGAGCATAAAATATCGCCATAGAAGTAGTCGCTGTGTGTTGTATTATAGTTGGGAATGTTTCTGCCAGCGGCGGCCCACGCGACAGCCATTCTCGAGTGAGTGTGAACTATTCCGCCGATTTCAGGATAGCGTTTGTAGAGCTCAACGTGTGTTAGCGTATCGGATGATGGATTGTATTTGCCTTCCACCGTATTTCCGTCTAAATCTACAACAACCATATCTGCTGGTGTCAAATCGTCATATGCAACGCCAGATGGTTTGATCACGAAGTATCCACTTGCGCGGTCGATTCCAGAAACATTGCCCCAAGTAAAGGTAACTAAACCATATTTTGGTAAATCCATATTTGCCTGATATACTTCTTCTTTCAATTTTTCTAACATATTCTACTCCATTCTGCGTATAGCAAATTAATTTCTATCTAATAAATTTCTCATCATTTCGTTTGCGGCAACGATGTCGGCAAACCAATCTTCTTTGCCCAAGTCCCAAAACTCGGTTACATATTTGCGAGTGCCCAGCTTCCAGGCAGCAGATATTACTTTTGCAAAATCCACATGACCCGTTCCATATGGAATTTCTCTAAATTTTCCGGGAACCGTTTCTTTGAGATGCAGTGCCAATATGTGCCCATGCCCAGTGGTGATGTCATCAACAAAATCGGTGCCATATGTTTTGATGGCGTTGGTGATATTGCCGCTATCGGGATAAATTTGTAGATACGGTGAATCTATGATTTTGACATATTCTGCCGCTTTTTGGGTGGTATTCATAAACTCGTTTTCCATAGTTTCGAAGCCCAAGCACACACCATACTTTGCTGCCTGATCGGTTATTACTCGCAAATTGTGTATGTACTTATCTCGAGTTTGGGCAGTAGAGGTGCCAAAATATATATCATAGCCTGGGATCATAACAATTCTCGCTCCCAGATCTTTTGCTAGGGCAATTGCCCCTGTGATGATTTCTATACCCCGAGAACTGATGCGGTCGTCGGGGTCTCCTAGCGCATATTTTGTGAGTGCAGAAACGCAGAAAGAGTCGATAGTAATTTCTGTTTCGTACATATCGTGGATGATAGAGAGTCGCTCGGCTTTTGACATATAGATGCGGTTGATTTTATCTTCGGATGCATCTATGCTGAGCTCGATATAGTCGTAGTTGGCTTTTTTGGCGTAGTCTAGCTTTTCGCGTATAGTTAGATTGTTTGGCATCGCTTTTTCATATAAACCAAGTGAGTATTTTTGCATATTAAATCACCTCGTAAAAAGCAATTTCGTCTATTTCACGGTTGGCAGAAACGATATATGTTTTGTCATTGTTCTGGTAAGCAAAAGTGTTGGCAACTCCGGTGGCATCGTCTAATACTGATATTTCGATAGCTCCGGCTGTCATTGACAATGCTATAAGCTGCTTGTTACCCTCGCGATGCCCAAGTATAGCAACAGGTTGACCGTTGATTTTGCCAGACCATAAGGCATGTGCAAATTCAAATGGCTTATCAAAACTCCAAAATTTGGAATATTTACCATCTACTAATTTGTAGACGTCGAGATTGCTGCCATGAAAAGGAGAAAATACTACCATTTCGAGCTCCCCATCGTTATCTAAGTCGACTAAAGTCATATCGCTTGCAGGAGAATCTAGCAGCTGAATAATTTCAAACTTTGCTYCCRCCACTGCAGGAGGAACGATTTTGTATATGCCGTCTTCGGTGCCTACCACACAATAGTCATAGCCGTTTTCGCTTCCTCTAAAGTAGCCATGATTTTTTAATAGCTCATCTTGTATCACATCCAAAGGCAGTTGATTATCTTTGTTATAAGCAGAGAGATCATCGGGCAATTTTGTAGCATAGACCTTGCCTTTGTGGGCCCAATCATCTTTAAAATCGCGACCAGAGCATAGCGTCGCTGCGACAAGGTAGTTTTGTCCATCGCGAGAAATTATATCAAATCGATGCACATGCGGAAGCTCTGCAAGGACCTGGATGTTCCAGCCATCTGCAGAAGGAGAAACGACCATAATCTTTGCTTCCTTAGAATCGTTAGGTGAGTAAAATTTGTGTGTAGCTAAAAATACTCCATCAGAGTTTGGCACCTGCACCATAGACATAGTGCCACCGGGTTCTTCCCAAATGGTATCCTCGAGATTTCCGTCTAAGTCGAACATTAGGCATCGGTTGATTTTTTCGGCTGCAACTAAGATGTGCTTTTTGCCTAAATATTCCAGAGGGGCGATAGAATAGCATTTGTCTAGGTGATGAGTCTTAATTTTCTTTGCTTGCATTATAAACCTTCTTTCTATTTATATTAATATATAAAGAAAGCCTCCTAAAAAACAGGGGCTTCACTGAGGCAGGGTGATGAGATAATTTTCTAGTTTGTTATCGATTAATACGTTGATATTTTTGGATTGCAAATATCTTATTGCAGGAACAATTTTGTATTTGTTGAAGAACAACTTGTGCTTAAATTTTCGTGAATAGACTATCATGCAAGCCTTGTTAACCTGGTGTTCGTGAATTGTGATTTGTTCTATATCGCACCAATCAATATGATAAAAAAACTTTTCGCAGCCAGTTTCTGAAAAGCCGCGCAACACACCAACGCTGCCAAATATTGCAACAAAAGCCAGTGTATTTCGAAGACTTTCTATAATCGTTTGCTCCATTTCCATCGGAAAAAATAGCATCGCAAAGAATATTATCATCGTAAAGGTAACGAGATCGTCTTTGCCCTTAATTTTGATCAACCGATTTCGTCGTATAACATAATAGATTTCAAATATCACGACAGCAATAAGCACAAAACATATTAAATAATTAGCAACCATGTTATCCCCACCCCATTTTTTTTATCTATTTCATTTCTGCTGGAAAGTTGTTTTTCACTACATCTAGCAACACTGCCGTTACACCTTTAATATCCACAAGGTTTTTGGTTTCTGCAATAACGGCCTTGTTTGGAGGTAGCATAGACGACCACTCAGGGCTTGTTAATACTATATCTGTGTTGGCTATAAACATCATGGCTTCTCCAAAAGCACAAGAATCTACATTGGCATCAATGCCATGTTGAGTACATATTTTTTTGACATTGATTTTTAATAAAGTACTAGTTCCCATACCGTTTCCACATACGCATAAAATATTTAACATAATTTTCCACCTTTCAAATTTAAGCCCAGCGGCAATGATGCTGAGCTATGTAGAGATTAACCTGCTACTGGAATGCCTAATAATTGACCGATGCTTTGGAATATAAATACGATTGTAGTCCAAATTGTTGCCCAGTCCGAACTTCCAAACCACCATGCCAAGTCGGTCATGGCAATGGCCGCGGCAGAGCCCAAAATTTGTATTACGCCATTGATAATAGTTATAATTAGAGCTGCTTTATATCCGCCAAACTTGTTTGCAAAAATTGAAATCGTTGCATTATCAAAGAACAATGGAATAAATCCTGGAACAATAAATATTGGTGCGTTAAATAAAAATAATAACAATATTCCGGTTAATTGCCCAACGGTTCCTCCGATTAGTCCCAACACTACCGATTTTGGAGCAAAAGCAAAGATAGCAGAACAGTCCACACCTGCAACTGCGCCTGGAAGAAGTTTTTGCGATATACCCTGAAATGATAGCATAAGYTCGCCAACAAACATACGTACACCAGATAGCAAAACCACAATGTTCGCAGTAAGCGTTAGTGAAACCCATAGCAAAAAGATAAAGTCGTTGTGCAATACGGTTTGACCAAACCCAACTCGCAATTGATCGATTTCTTCACCGCCGATTATCAAGAAAATTGCGGCAACTGAGATTGCCATAATTAAAGCCGTAGCTATAACGCTGTCTTGAAGTATATTAACAGAATCTGGTAATTTCTTTGTTTCGATGTCATCTTTTTCGGGATCACCCAATTTTGGAGCCACTTTATAGGCGATGTAGTTAAAAAGCATTTGCTGATGCGCGATAGTAAATCCTGCTCCACCAGTTATTTCGTCGGTTGGCTTAATGAGTAGGGTTGACATAATGCCTTGATATACTGCGGTAACTGATGCAGCGATCAATACTGTTGGGATCATGCCCAAATCTAAAAATCGCCATACAATAAAAGTGGCYACTGCTGATTGCTGCAGCATAATATTTCCAGTTAGAAACACTGCTCTAATTTTGGTGTACTTTTGTAAGGCTACAAAAGTTAGGTTTAAGAGAAATGCTACTAAAAGTGTATATATTCCCCAACTAGCGCCGGTGCCAGTGCCTAAGATTTTGTCCATGGCCTCGAAACCAGCTGTCATTGTTGGGTATGTATTGAGTCCTGCGCCATTCATTCCAGTTGCAGATGTCATGGCATCTAAAAGCTTGTTGAAGTTTGCGATCAATGCACCAGAGCCCATTCCCATAATCAAAATACCGATTCCAGCTTTGACTGAACCGATAAAGGATTTTGAGAAGTTTTGACCCATGGCTTTGTATCCGATAAACACAACTATGCCCATGAGGATAAACGATTGACCAAAAATTTGTTCTAATAATAAATTTAAAATATATTCCATTAATTCACCTCTGTTTGTTTATTAATAATTTTCTAACAGTAGTTCTAAATATCTTGCCACCCCATCGTTATCATTTGTATATGTAACAAAAGTCGCAACATCTTTTAAAACTTGTTGAGCATTGCCCATTGCTATTTTGTGTGTGGCGCAGTCAAACATGCTTAGGTCGTTGTCGTAGTCGCCAAAGATACATACGTTATCCGCTGTAAGATTTAGGTCTGCTAGTACTTTAAGTACGGCAACCTTTTTGGATACAGTTTTATCGAATACTCCCACTAAGCCGTAGCCGGTGCTTTCGGCACATACGCCTACTGTTTGCGCTATAAAGTCGAAATAGTCTCGTGCTTTTTCGCGATCTTCTTCGGCAACGATGATTTTGAAGGTATCTGCTATTGCCGGCCAAGGGTGATTGTGTTCAAGTTCCGTGAGATCGAAGTGTGCAACAAAGTTGTGCTTGAGTGCAAGCGCTGTATAATTGCTAAATCGTTGCAGTAGTTTTGGAGAGTTTGCAGTGAGGTATACTTTGTTTGCGGTATATATAATAAATTGGAGTTGCCT
Source organism: Candidatus Epulonipiscium viviparus (assembly GCF_000171335.1). Taxonomy (GTDB): domain Bacteria; phylum Bacillota; class Clostridia; order Lachnospirales; family Cellulosilyticaceae; genus Epulonipiscioides; species Epulonipiscioides viviparus. Next base: position 14,624 of record NZ_ABEQ01000014.3, on the reverse strand, counting down.
ACTTTTTATATAGTCAAAAACTTGTGCCGCAGGAGCAGGTTGTATGGGAATCTTCCATAGCGTGTCGCTGCCCTTGGTGATGATGGCACCGTTTTGAGATATAACATAGTCGCAACCACCCAATATGTTTTCGTATAAATCAAGCATATTTTGACTTCTGCCAGAGGCAAAGCACAAGTTGATTCCCTGTGCTCGGCAGTCTAGCAATGCGCGCTTGGTGCGATCGCTGATTTCATTTTTGTTGTTTAGAAGTGTACCATCTAAGTCGCAAACAATTAGTTTGATGTCATCTTTTTTAGCTATTAGCATGGGTTACTCCTCTAGTTGCGCCGCAAAGTATTGATCCAATTTTAGCAAATCTTCTACATTTTTGGCTTCCAACATCTTTTCTGTAAAGTCCTCAAGGCTTAAGAGTTCTGCCAATTTTTGCATATTTTCCATATGTTGGTCATTRTTTTCGGAAGCCAACACAAAAAACAGCTCTGCATCTTTGTCGGGATCGCCYGCTTCAAACGAAACAGGTTGCTCAACCTTCATAAAGCAAATAGCAGTTTGGTTAACTCCTTCGGCACCTTCTTGAGAGTGTGGCATGGCAATGTGAGGTGCTAATACGATATATGGTCCGTATTTCTTAACGGACTCGATCATGGCCTCGATATATTTAGGCTCGATAGCACCTTCGTCGATCAGTGGTTGCGCTGAAGCRAATAGAGATTCCTCCCAGCTATCAAATTTTTGGTGAAAAGAATATCTTTTKGCATCTACTAACTCTTTTAATATCATAACGACTCCTTTCTATAACATGGAACGGAACGGAAGGTCTGGCTCATGAGCAAACGCATCTTGAAAACCTCTGTCATACATATATTGTAGTTTATCTTTGTCTTGTGGCCACATAAACATTCCGCCAACTTCTAATATAAATGGCTTAAAAGCATATTGCAGTCTGTGGCGTCTCATTTCCCACAAAGTTAAGATTTCTGCAGGGTCGGCCTTAAAATTGGTCCAGATGTCGTGGTGGATAGGTATAACCACTTGGGTATTTAAGCACTCCGCCATTCTAAGGATGTCGATTGCAGACAATTTGTCGGTCATTCCTCTAGGGTTTTCGCCAAATGAGCCTAGGGCAACATCGATTTTATAGTCATTCCCATGTTTTGCAAAGTAGTTAGAGTAGTGTGAATCTCCAGAGTGATACACGTTTCCTCCAGGCGTGTTAAATAAATAGTTTACTGCCAAATCATCCATATCTTGTGGCATGTTATTTGTGAGAGCTCCCACCGCGTGCCCGTGAGCAGTAACTAATTCTGTTCTGTCAAAAGAATCTAATGCAACGATTTCTATATCTTTGACCTGAATTTTGTCTCCAGGACGAACGGTAACGCATCTATCTGCAGGTACGCCCCACTTGAGCCAAAGGTCAACGCAAGATTTTGGCCCGATAAATTTAACATCTGCAGAACAATTTTGAATCACTGCCGCGGCAACATTTTCGTCGATGTGATCGCCATGGTCATGCGTTGCCAACACTGCGTCTAAATTTTTTATTGCAAAAGGATCAATAACACAAGGGACATTTCTTAAATTAGGTTGTAATTTTTCGCAACCAATCATTCGTCTATGCTGATGCCCAGGCGCCATTAGGCCATCTCCGTGAGAGCGCTTGCCGGTCTTAACCCACAAATCGACTAATACGTTGGCATTGCTTTCAGACTTGAGCCATAATCCAGTGCATCCAAGCCACCACATCGCGACGCTACCTTTTGGAACAGTTGTTTCGTCGATCTCTTCGTTTAACCAAGTGCCCCATTCTGGAAACGTGCTCAAAATCCAACTTTCTCTGGTAATTTCATTAACTTTGCTCATATTTTCCCTCCGCATAATTAGATGTTAAAGCTCAAAAAACTAACTAGTTGATATGTAATACATATCCCGTATTCAATATTAAGTGTATTGAACGTTGTAATGTATATTTTAAGGCTCTTATGTTTGTTTGTCAACTTAATTTTAGATGCTATCGTAATTTTATGAATAATAGATAAGTTTTAAAATGAAAAATAGATAAAAAAATTAAATATATTCTAAAAAAATTCATGAAAAAATAAAAACGCTCATAAAAGACAAAATTCCTAGAGATATATCTGTAACAGCATTTTTTTTCGTGAAATTATACAATGATTACAGGTATATTTACTTTTTCGAATCCATTACGATCAACCTCTGTGATTTCGGAGTCAGTTATTAAGCAAGAAATCTGGTCGATAGAGCCGCTGGAAAAATTATTGGGTTTTAGTATTTTGTAACTTTCGGCAACGATATAGATGCTACCCTGAGTTTGGGAAATCATTTCTTTGTTGATTTGCGTTTCTTGCATAATGGCGGTACTGATGCCAGTGTTATAATCGATGCCGCTAACTCCGAGGAAGCATTTGGAGGCAGAGATATTTTTTAAGATATGTGTAGCAAAGTCTCCAATCATCGATTGTTTGCCAGGATTGATTTGTCCTCCGGTAAGCATAACTTCTATATTATAAGGAATGTTTTTGGACAAGATATTTCCATTATTAGTCACAACTATAACATGTTTGTCATTTATATAGTCCAAAATATTTAAAGCAGTAGAGCTCGAGTTGATAAAGATAATATCATCTTCTTGAATTAGTGTCGCGGCATATTGAGCAATGCGTTCTTTATTGCTAGAGAGTTTGTTGGGCTCGGAAGAATATGAAGGAGGTAAGATTAGTGTGGCGCCACCGTAATGCCGAATTAAGAGGTGCTGCTCTTCGAGATATTTGAGATCGCGTCGAATAGTTAGAGGAGAGGTATTCAGTAACTTAGATAGCTGATCATTGCTTATTGAAGGAGTGGTTTTTAAATATTTTATAATATCGTTGCGGCGTTTATTAATAATTGATTGAGGAGTTTTCATTCCAAAATTCCTTTCTGAATAAATTGTATTTTTGGTTTAATATTACAAATTTTGATAAGTATATCATATTTTTGGGAACATTTACAAATAAGATTGTTATAAAACGTATTTACTTATAGGGTATATCACTAAAAATAGTACACAAATTTTAGTAATAATATTTAGTGATAATAGAGAAAAACGAAAAAATAGAAAAATATAGTTGCAGGAAATATTTTCTTGTGGTAATATTGCTTTAGTTAATAGAATTAATTAATTGTGATAGTAAATATGATGAATTGGAGGCAATTATGAAATATTTTTTAGATAGCGCAAAAATTGAAGAAATTAAAGAAGCATATAACACGTTTGGAATCGATGGGGTAACCACAAACCCAAGACATATTCAACTTAGTGGCAAACCGTTTTTAACAGTRGTCAAAGAATTGGCCGACTGGGTTAAAGAAGAAGGTTTAGAGGGTATCGATAGATTTCCAATCTCGGTAGAAATTAATCCGCATCTGGATAATGCGGAAGATATGATTACGGAAGCTAAAAAAATTGCAGCTATATCCGAGAACTTTGCTATTAAAATTCCATCAACTGCTGCAGGAATAGAAGCGTCAAGGAAGTTGGAAAAAGAAGGYATYAGAACAAATGTAACTCTCGTATTTTCTACTGCTCAAGCGATTTTGCCAGCAAAGAATAATGCGTTATTTATGTCTCCGTTTATAGGTTGGAAAGAGGCAAACGGTGAAGATTGTAAAAAGTATATTGAAGATATTGTAACTATATATAATAAATTTGGATATAAAACTGAGATAATCTGTGCCGCCATTCGAAATCCAAAGCAAATCGTAGAATGTGCCGTTGCGGGGGCGCATATCGTTACTACCGCGTTAGACGTTTACAAAGATGCGATGAAACATCCATTTACAAAYCAGGGACTAGACACTTTTATTGCTGCATGGGATAACACAATTACAGAATAAAATTAGTAAAAGGAGTTAACTATTATGAAAATAGGATTTATTGGACTTGGAATAATGGGAGAGTCCATGAGCGAAAATATCGTTAAAAAACACGATGACGAAGTTTTTGTATTCGACTATGTTGCGGAGAAAGTGGCATTGCTAAAATCTAAAGGGGCGATCCCATGTGATAACGCAGTAGAGTTGGCAAAAAAATCTGATCTAATCATTTCTATGGTTCCAAAATCAGAGCATTCAAAGCAAGTATATACCGAAATTTTACCCGCGTTAGATGCCACCAAAATTTGTATTGACATGAGCACGATAGATCCATCTGTTTCTATAGAAATATCAAAATTTGTTAAGGCAACTGGGGCAGAATTTATAGATGCGCCAGTGGTTAAGTCTAAGGCTGCTGCAATTTCGGCAACTCTCGGAATATATGTCGGAGGAGACATCGCAACGTACGAAAAGGTGAAGCCTATCTTGCTATATATGGGCAACAACACAATACACCTTGGYGACAACGGAAAAGGCCTGGTAATGAAGGTTGCTCACAATGCGCTCGTTTCTCAAATTCAAAATGGTGTGAACGAAACTATAACAATAGCTCTTAAAAATAATATTTCTGTAGAAGATTATGCAACCGCAGTTTCTTATGGCGGTGGTCAAAATTTTTATCTCGATTCGAAAGCAAAGCCTATTGCAGAAAACAACTTTACCACTGCCTTCTCTGTAGAAAATATGGCAAAAGATATTGATATATGCGTAAATTTGGCGGCAGAGTGCGCGGTAAATGTGCCAGGTGTTGAAGTGGCGAAGGCAGTTTACGATAAGTCGCTAGAGCTAGGCTACGGCAAAGAAGATTTTTCTGCGACAATAAAAACTGTACGAGGTGAGTAGATGATTGCTAAGCTGAATTCACTAAATGATGTAGAAGTCAAAGATGTAACGAGCAGTGATTTTAAAACGTACGGAAAAATATTGGATGGCTACGATTTTACTGATCTGCTAGATTTTATGRCTACAACTGAGGTGCCTGCAGAGGGCAATATTTACGTTGCTTCTGTAGCAGAAATGGAAAAATTTCCTATATATAAAACACTGAAAAATACGTTCTATGGTGGAATGGACATTCAAATCGGATATTGTAATGGCAAAAACAGTACCTACAACGGCTTCGAATATCATAAATGTAGCGAAATCAATATTGCAGTAACAGATTTTATGCTAGTACTAGGTCATACATGGGATATGGTAGATAACACGTTTAAAGYGGAAGATGCGGAGGTGTTCTTTGTTCCAAAAGGCACCGCGTTAGAAATGTATCAAACTACTTTGCACCTGTCGCCTTGCAAGGTTTGCGACTCTGGGTTTAAGGATGTCGTAATATTATTAAAAGGAACGAACGATACAACGTTCAAAAAAACCGAAGCAGTCTCGCAAGAAGACGAAATTTTGCTATTCCAAAACAAGTGGGTCATTGCGCATAAAGATAGAGAGCCACTTGTAAAGGCGGGAGCGCACATCGGATTGCTGGGCGAAAATAAAGAGCTGAAATATTAAATATAGGCGGGTGAACAGATGGTAGTAAATAGCGAGTTTAGCTTGTCGCATAATGGGCATATAATTTTAGAGCATACGGATGACTCTCCAATGCTATTTGCAGGAGTGGGAGAAGAAACAGTTGAAATGTATAGGGGTAATTTTGACATTGCAGACTATTTGATCGAGCGCAATAGGCTGAAGTTGACGCAGATTGTGGAAGAAAATGGCAATTATAGGCTAAATTTTGATGATCAGATAGAGGTATATGTGACTGTTACCCACGACAAAGTAACGTTAGATTTTACGCAAATCAATATGGCATTGAACAGGTTTTTTATTAGGCTCAATTCTACTGCAGATGAAAAGATTTTTGGATTGGGCGAGCAGATGTCTTATCTCAATTTAAAAGGAAGAAACTTTCCGATATTTACTTCGGAGCCCGGAGTGGGTAGGGACAAATCGACCTATATAACTTGGCGTTCCGATGTTGAGAACAAAGCTGGAGGARATTATTACAACACGAACTTTCCGCAGCCGACGTATGTGTCGTCAAATATGTATTTTCTGCACGTAGACTCTACTGCCTATGCTGATTTTAATTTTAAGAATGATGCGTTTACGGAAGTGGCAGTTTGGGAGGTGCCAAAGCAGATTGTGATTCAGGGTGGATCGAGCTATTTGGATTTGGTAGAAAAACTCACTGCGTATCTAGGTAGGCAGCCAGAGCTTCCAGACTGGATTTATAATGGCGTGATTTTGGGTCTACAGGGTGGAACAGATCGTACCTTTGGATTACTCGATAAAACGATCGAGCATGGAATTAAGGTTGCYGCTGTATGGGCTCAAGATTGGTGCGGTAAGCGAGTGACTTCGTTTGGAAARCGGTTGCAATGGAATTGGCAATATCATAAAGAGATGTATCCTGAGTTGCCTAAAAAGATTGCGGAGCTGCATAARCAAAATATTAAGTTTCTGGGMTATGTTAATCCGTATCTAGTGAATGACGGACCGCTTTATAAAGAAGGAAAAGATAAAGGATACTTTGCAACCAAGCATGATGGGKCGGAGTATTTGGTAGATTTTGGAGAATTCGATTGCGGTGTAGTGGATCTCACAAACCCTGCAGCATACGCGTGGTTTAAAGATGATGTTATCAAGAAGTATTCGATAGATATTGGAATGGATGGCTGGATGGCCGATTTTGGAGAATATTTGCCAACCGATGATATCAAATTATATAGCGGAAAGAGCGCTATGATCGAGCATAACCATTGGCCAGTGTTGTGGGCAAAGTGTAATTATGACGCTGTGGCAGAAGCCAAAAAAACAGGAGAGATCGTATATTTTATGAGAGCGGGAGGAGCAGGATCGCAAAAGTATTGYCCATTGCTATGGGCAGGAGATCAGTCGGTGGACTTTTCGATACACGATGGGTTGGCATCGACGGTTGTGGCCGCGCTCTCAGCTGGAATGACAGGYTGCGGAATATCTCACAGCGATATAGGCGGGTATACTTCGCTATTTGAGAACACCAGAGATAAAGAACTGTTTTTGCGATGGGCAGAAATGGCGGCATTTACTCCGGTGATGCGAACTCATGAGGGCAACAGACCGGAGACCAATTTTCAGTACTATGATGATGAAGATTGTATGGCAAGATTCGCTAGGCTTGTGGATGTACATGTAATGTTAAAAGACTACATCAAAGCTGCTGTTTCAGAGAATGCGCAAAAGGGAATTCCTGTGCAACGACCACTGTTTATGCATTATCCAGATGATGAGGTGGCATATGAACAGCAATTCTCCTATTTGCTAGGAGAAGATCTGCTGGTGGCGCCGGTATATGAAAGCAATAGAAGTGACTGGAAGGTGTATCTGCCAAARGGTCAATGGGTTCATCTATGGACCGAGAAAGAATATACGCAAGGGTATCACACAGTTGCTGCGGAGCTGGGCTATCCACCAGTATTTTATAAAAAGGAGTCGGCGGCAATATTTAAGGCAATCAAATATGAGGTGAAATAAATGAGTGAAGTTGTAACAACAGGTTTATTTTTTGTGGTTATTCTTCTATCTCATATCATTCATGGAATTACGGGCTTTGCGGGGACTCTCCTTGCAATGCCCTTTGCCATTGAATTGGTAGGAATAGATGTGGCAAGACCAGTTTTAAATGTATTGGCAATATTTTCGGGATTTTATGTATTGGTAAATAATTACAAATACGTAAATTACAAAGAGCTACGAAAAATTGTGTTGATCATGCTGGTGGGAATATTTTCGGGAATATACATAAAATTTCTATTTGTTGGAAACGAAAGAGTTCTAATGATATTTTTAGGAATATTTATAATTTACTTATCAATTAAGGGGTTGTTTATCAAGAAAAAAGAGTATAAAGAAACGAGCGCAATAAAATCGAATGCGYTGCTGGTGTTTGCAGGTATTGTGCACGGGATATTTGTTGCAGGAGGACCTATATTAATAGGCTACTTAAGTGAGAAAATTAAAGACAAGACAGYKTTTAGAGCAACAATTTCGACGGTGTGGATATTCCTAAATACTGTAATACTTGCAGATGATATTAGGATGGGCCTATGGGATGGAGAGCTGCTAAAAATTTTAGCGATAGGAACGCCCATATTGTTTGGAGGAATGTTTATAGGCACAAAGTTGTATCACAAGATGAATCAGGAAACATTTATGAAAATAACATATATTCTGCTATTTATTGCAGGAGTGATAACAATTTTTTAGTAGGAGGAGATTGAAATGCAAGGCATAGTTTTTAATATTCAACATTTTACAATCCACGATGGGCCAGGCATCAGAACAGAACTATTTTTGAAAGGATGCCCCTTGCGATGCGAATGGTGTAGCAATCCGGAGGGGCTGTTGCCAAAGTTGGAGGTGGGAGTATACAAAACTAAGTGCATTGCTAAGTGCGAAGATTGCGCAAAGGCTTGCCCTCAAGGAAACATACTGACTTTTAATCGCGGAAAAATTCAGTCTATAGACAGAGATAAATGTACTGGCTGTTTGGAATGTGCCAAAGCATGCCCGACAGAAGCGATTAGGCAATGGGGCAAGATTATAAATATAGAAGAATGCATGAAAGAAATTTTGAAAGATAAGGGCTACTATCAGCGCTCTGGTGGCGGAGTTACAATTTCGGGAGGGGAGCCACTACTGCAAAGCGAATTTGTGGCATCGGTATTTAGAGAATGCCAAAATGAGGGCATCCATACGTGTGTGGAAACAAGCATGTATGTGACATGGGAAAATGTGGCAGCGGTATTGCCGTATGCAGATATGGTTATTGCAGATATAAAGCACATGAAGGCAGATGTTCACAAAAAATTTACGGGGGTTAGTAATAAGCTGATCTTGGAGAATCTCAAAAAATTGAGTCAAACAGGCAAGGAAATTATTTTGCGGATACCTGTTATTCCAAACGTAAATGAAGATGCGGACAATGTGGAAGCGACGGCAGATTTTATACTAAATGAAATGAGTAATAACATTAGAACGCTACAGTTGTTAAGTTTTATGCATCTGGGAGAAGAAAAATATGAGTCACTGGGAATGCCATATAAAAATATCGATGTGAATCGAACGGCTTTTCAGAAGGTAGTTGCCGAAATAGCAGAGTATATGAATTCTCGAGGGATACATTGCGTGGTGGGGACTAAGGAGAAAGAATAACAAAATCAAATTTTAGAGGTGAATATAATGAGTGCAGTTGGAACACAACCTTTTGATCAAACCTATAGTTTAGGGTATCAAGTCAACCATGAAGATTGGTCACCATTTCCGAGAGTTAATCATCTTAGGCAAAAGTTTTTGGATCGACCATATGATGTGGATGTTGAAAGATTACGATTAGTAACGGAAGCGTATCAGAATAATGAAGATAAACCTAGAAAACTTCAATGTGCGTATGCGTTCGAAAATATTTTGCTGAACACGCAGTTATATATTTATGACGAAGATCTAATTTTGGGCGAAATTGCAGCACCCGCAAAGGCGTCTCCGATCTATCCAGAATTTTCGGTAAAATGGATTATAGACGAAATATTACATTCACCATTTGAAGAAAGATCAAACGATCAATTTTATATCAGAAATGATTCCGATAGAGAAGAAATAGTAGCCCTTTGCAGGTACTGGGAAGGCAAAACTGTGGACGATGCTGTTACCGCAAGGCTCGAAGAATCGCAAACGGTGGGCTCGCAAGTTGGGGACAAGGTGTTTCAAACCAACGTATATCAATATGCAGGCATTGGCCACTTGGCAGCGGATTATGACGTTTTGATGAAAGAGGGCTATAACGGGTTAATCAACAAAGCGACGGCAGCGCGTAAAAAATTATCGAAAAAAGATCCTGAGTATGCAGATAAGCGAGATTTTTATGATGCGATGATAATAATGCTTGAGGCCGCAAAGAAATATATCGCGAGATACGCAAAGCTAGCAGAGGAAAGTGCTATTKCAGAAAAGGATGAAGGTCGCAAGAGAGAGTTGGAAGCGATGGCGGCAAATTGCTATGCTATTGCGGGAGAAGCACCAAAAACATTTTGGCAGGCAGTGCAACTATTCAATTTTGCAACGACGCTGATACAAATAGAAAGCAATGGGCATTCGATATCATATGGACGAATGGATCAATGGCTGCACCCAATTTATGAACAGGATATGCGCAGCGGAAATCTAACGAAAGAGTTTGCATTAGAAATTTTGGAAGTGCAGTTTGTAAAGATGAATAACCCAACAAAACTTAAGGATAAAGGAACTGTATTGGTGCGAAATGGCCGAGGTTTTGGTGGAGAAAGTCTAACGATTGGCGGCATTGATAAAAACGGAAACGATGTAACCAACGATTTGACAATGTTAATATTGGAGGGCTCCGCGCATACACGAATGATGAATCCTTGGGTTTGTGTGCGTATGCATGAGAACACACCGTATGAGTTGAAAGTGAAAGCTGTGGAATGTATTAGGGCAGGATACGGACATCCAAARCTGTTTAATGATGCGCCTACGATTAAAGCGATGATGAGAAAAGGGATGACTCTAGAAGAAGCAAGAGAGTATGTAGTTGTAGGCTGCGTTGAGCCGAGTTTGCCAGGGCAGGAGTTTGGTTGGCACGATGCGGCATATGTGAATACAGCAAAAATGATGGAAATGGTAATAAATGGTGGAAAATGCTTAGATGGTGGAGTGTTCAATAAGCAAATTGGGCCAAATACAGGAACTCTGGAGACATACGAAACGTTTGAACAGGTTTTAGAAAGCGTAGAAAAGCAATTCGATTATTGGTGCGATCAAATGTGTAGCAGCCTAAATATTATCGACGAAGCGCATAGAGTTTGCAAGCCAACGCCATATATTTCGGCTTTCTTTAGCAATTGTATAGAAACAGGAAAAGATCTAAGTGAGGGCGGTGCCAAATACAACGGAACAGGGCCGCAAGCAAGTGGAATCGCGACTTGTGCAGATAGCCTTGCAACGATAAAGCAACTGGTTTTTGATGAAAAGAAATATACAGGTGCCGAGTTACTACAAGCTGTTAAGGATAACTGGGAGGGGCATGARAAGTTGTACGCTATAGTGAATGGATCCAAAGTGCATCATTATGGCAACGATGATGAGTATGCAGATGAATTGTTTAAGTTTATGTTCGAAACTTATTGCAACAATATCAATGGCAGAAAAAATCCACGCGGAGGAAATTATAGTCCTGGTGTATATTCTGTAAACGCAAATGTTGGAATGGGGATGTTTACYAACGCATCGCTGGATGGCCGATTTAAGGGAGAAGCAATCTCGGATAATATGGGCCCGGTGCACACCGATGGCGGCTCTCACGACATATGCGGACCAACGGCAATAGCAAATTCGGTGGCAAAAGTAGATCATAGCCTAGCGACAAATGGGACKCTACTAAATCTGAGATTTCCGCAAGAAGCTGTTGCAGGAACAGAGGGCAGAGATAATCTGGTAAGCTTTATAGACGAATACCTGTCGAGGCATCCGATGCATGTGCAATTTAATATAATGAATGCGCAAACAATGCGTGCGGCACAGAAAAATCCAGAGAAGTATAAGGATATGCTAGTGCGAGTGGCMGGGTATAGCGCATATTTTGTGGAGCTCGGAAAGCCACTACAAAAGGATTTGATACAGAGAACAGAACTACACTTTTAGTAATAGGAGACGAAAATTATGAAAAATTATAGTTTTAAGATACCGCAAAATATAGAATTCGGATTAGGGAGCCTTCATAAGCTAGCAGAAATTTTAGATAAATCGGAGCATGTTTTGTTGATATCCGATAAAGGACTTGCGGCCATAGGGGTAGTGAAAATGGTTGAAGATATATTGGGGCATAGCGGAATTGGGTATACGAAATTTTTAGATGTAAAGCCAAACCCAACTATAGATATAGTGACCGCAGCGACGGAAGCTTTTAAAAACTGTGGGGCCACCAGCATTATAGCGTTGGGAGGAGGTAGCCCCATCGATGTGGCAAAAGCGACTGGAGTGTTGGCGACCTATGCTGGAAAAATTACCGATTATGAAGGCAATCATAAGGTACCAGGGCCGATTGTTCCAATAATCGCAATACCAACTACGGCCGGGACAGGGAGCGAAGTTACTGCTTCTGCGGTTATTACGGATGAGGCAAGAAACTATAAGATGACAGTGTTTAGTTACGAAATGTTGCCCAAGTATGCAATATTAGATCCAAAGCTAATTATGAGTGCGCCGTCACATATAGCAGCAGCCTGTGGAGTAGACGCTCTGATCCATGCAATGGAGGCATATCTTTCTGTAAATGCGACACCGTTTTCTGATGCTATGGCGGAAAAAGCTATGGAGATGATAGGAAGGAGCATCCGTAGATTTGTTGCCAACCGAGAAGATGTAGAAGCGGCTTGCGATATGATGGCGGGTTCGAACTTTGCGGGAATAGCGTTTGCATGGGCTAGACTAGGATGTATACATGCGATGAGCCATCCAGTAAGCGCATATTTTAATGTGCCCCATGGTGTGGCAAACGCAATATTAATGCCAACGGTGATGAGCTATAACGCACTGACCGATAACGGGAGATACGAAAAAATTTATAATTATATATGCAAAGGAAAGGCAAACTACACATCGGCGGTGGATCTGGTATATGAAGTAGAATATCTAAACGAAGATCTGGGTATTCCGCAATCGTTGAGTGAAGTGGGTGTAACGGAAGATAAGATTGTAGCGATGGCAGAAGACGCGGCAAAAAGTGCCAACACACTAGCTAATCCAAGACAAACTACCGCATCAGATATTGCGGAGCTGTATCGAAAAGCGCTATAGACAGGATCTGCAGTATCTGTTTGTGGATGCTGCAAAAAATAAAAATTATATGTCGAGAGAGGAAAATATTATGTTTGAAATGGCTTATATACCAATTGGAGTTCCAACTTTTCATTTAGAGAGTGCGCAAATTGAATTTAATAAATCAATAGAAATGATAAAATCTTTGACAGATGCTTGCATTTTTCCTGATGAAATGCTATTGTCAATGGACAGCCTAGAAAAATTTTTGGCAAAAATAAGTCCGAAATTGGTAGTGGTACAAAATGTTACGTTTGCCAATGCTGCGTATATAACAGAGGTACTGAAGAAATTTGACTGCCCTGTATTGCTATGGACATTGCGAGAGCCTGTAATAGATGGAGGCAGATTGAGACTGAACTCTCTGACTGGAGCATATTCAGCAGGGAACGCATTGCTAAATTTCAGAGAAGGCAATTTTGAGTATATATTTGGCTCACCAGAAGAATCAGAGGTGCAAAATAAAATTGCAGCAACGATAAAGGCTGCGAAAAYAAAATATGATTTGACAAAAACTAAAATTGCATCTATAGGGCATACGCCACAAGGGTTTGGATTTGGACGCGCGTTGGATGTGGAAGTTGCTAAATATTTCGGATCAACATTGGAGTGTATTGAGGCGAGAGAGTTGATTGATAAGGCAAAAACTTTTGCAGATGCGGAGTGCGCAGAAAATTTGGTAGAGTTTGAAAAATCGTGTTGCAATCATGAGGCAATTGATATAAAAAATATGACGGACTTTGCTAAATTGTTGAAGGCGTATAAAGAATATGTAATAGAGAATAATATTCAAGTAATCGCGTCTAGATGCTGGCCAGACTTTTTTGTATCATATGGGACACCAGTCTGTGCGGTATTGTCGATGTTAAACGACTTGGGAGTTGCTGCTAGTTGTGAATCGGATACATTTGGTGCGCTATCTATGTATATTGCAGCAAAATTGAGCGGAAAAGTGACATTTTTTGGAGATCCTGTTTCGTTGGATGAAGAGGAAAATACAATAACCTATTGGCATTGCGGAATGGCGCCTTGCTCTCTGGCAGATGCSGAAAAAGCTAATATAGGAATTCATCCGAATAGAAAAATAGGCCCAGTTATGGATTTCGGTTGCAAAGCAAATGACGTCGCGACAGTATTTAGAATTGGCAAGGACGGCGATGGCAAGTTTAGATTTTTTGTGATGTCTGGAAGTATTTTGGAGAAGCCAAAGCAGTTTCAAGGGACATCGGTTGTGGTAAAGCCTGAGGCAAATAGCAAAGATGTGGTAACGAGAAGTGTAAAAGACGGATGGGAGCCTCACTTTGTTGTGGCCTATGGGGATATCGCAACAGAGCTCGAAATCTTAGCAAGAATGTTAGGGTTTGAAGTTATGAAATATTAATTAAGAGGGGTTATGTAAATGAAGAACATAGGTGGCAATTTAGAAAGGCTGAAAATAAAAAATCGACAACTGATATTGAGGTTGCTAAATAATCATGGAAAGATGTCTCGGAAGCTGATTGCGCAGACAATTTCTCTAACATCAGCTTCTATTACCCAGCTATGTTCTGAAATGATAGCAGAAGGGCTGATAGTAGAGGTTGGAGAAGATGAAACAAGCACAAAAGCTGGTCGTAAGGAAATTTTTATAAATATCAACTATGAAAATCGATACGCATTATGCATCAACATCGAAAAGTTTTCGACCGATATAAGCTTAGCGAATCTGCAGGGCAATGTCATCTTGACCAAGAGGATAAAGACAGCAACGAGAGTGGATGCCGAGATCTTTTTAAAGCAAGTAGCGGATACTTGCTTGGCATTTTTAGAACAAG
>NZ_ABEQ01000015.3 GCF_000171335.1 Candidatus Epulonipiscium viviparus | reverse complement strand
ATTGCTACATTAACTACTGAATTGGGGGGTAGTAATCATGGAGTTCAAGTATATATAGTAGAAGAAGATTTTGATGCTAACACAGATCTGAAATCTGACAAAATTTTGGCAGGATATGCTAGCGATGGATCTGCCGGAGAGATTGTCGGCGAAACAGCTACGGGCACAAATGCATATTACACAGATGAAAAAGCTTTGGTCTATAATATAGCGTTGAGAATTCCGTATGATGCGTCATTGGCAGAAATTGAGCCACTAGCAGTGTCCACCGCCTCGCTTATAGAAGAAGTAGAGACTGACGGTCTTGCTGGTGGAGAAGATCACACAAACGGATTCTACACTGTGATATTTGAAACACCATTTACTACTCAATTTATGTAACAAAGTGCAAAAGTACCGGCAATGAATAAGTCAAAACGAAGCTTTGCTAATGCGATAATGAATTTCTTCAAACGCGGATAATTGGCGTATACAATAATCGCGATGACTTTTTCAGCGATTGTATTATGTAGTTGTGAATCTTCATGACGCCGTTGCCTGTTTTGATGACGCAGTTGCTAGTTTTTATGACACCATTGCTGGCTTTCATGACGCCGTTGCTAGCTTTCATGACGCCGATGCCTGTTTTGATGACGCAGTTGCTGGTTTTGATGACGCAGTTTCTGGTTTTGATGAGGCAGTTGTTCGTGTAAAGCAAATTCGAGATCTATCTCCGTTTCAGATTTGTTATATATGCTACTCATAACATCTGCCTTTTTCTTCCATTTAATCCTTTTCTTCTATTTAATATGACGCAGTTTCTGGCTTTCAAGACGCCGTTGCTGGCTTTCATGACGCAATTTCTGGTTTTGATGACACCATTGCTAGCTTTCAAGACGCCGATGCTGGCTTTCATGACGCAGTTGCTAGCTTTCGTGACGCCGTTGCCTGTTTTGATGACGCAGTTGCTAGTTTTTATGACACCATTGCTGGTTTTCAAGACGCCGATGCTAGCTTTCATGACGCCGTTGCTAGTTTTCATGACGCCGATGCTGGTTTTGATGAGGCCGTTGCTAGTTTTTATGACGCCATTGCTAGCTTTCATGACGCCGTTGCTGGCTTTCATGACACCATTGCCTGTTTTGATGACGCCGTTGCTGGTTTTGATGAGGCCGTTGTTCGTTTTCGCGTAAAGCAAATTCGAGATCTATCTCCGCTTTAGATTTGTTATATATGCTACTCATAACATCTGCCTTTTTCTTCCATTTAATCCTTTTCTTCTATTTAATATGACACCGTTGCTAGTTTTTATGACGCAGTTTCTGGTTTTGATGACGCCGATGCTGGCTTTCAAGACGCCGTTGCTGGTTTTCATGACGCCGATGCTGGTTTTCAAGACGCCGATGCCTGTTTTGATGACGCAGTTTCTGGTTTTGATGACACCGTTGCTGGCTTTCATGACGCCGATGCTAGTTTTCGTGACGCCGTTTCTGGTTTTCAAGACGCCGTTTCTGGTTTTCAAGACGCCGTTGCTGGCTTTCATGACGCTGTTGCCTGTTTTGATGACGCCGTTTCTGGTTTTGATGAGGCCGATGCTGGCTTTGATGACGCTGTTGCCTGTTTTGATGACGCCGTTTCTGGTTTTGATGAGGCCGATGCTGGCTTTCAAGACGCCGTTGCTGGCTTTCATGACACCGTTGCTAGTTTTCATGACGCCGTTTCTGGTTTTTATGACACCATTGCTAGCTTTCATGACGCCGTTGCTAGTTTTTATGACACCATTGCTGGTTTTCATGACGCCGTTTCTGGTTTTTATGACACCATTGCTGGCTTTCAAGACGCCGATGCTAGTTTTTATGACACCGTTGCTAGCTTTCATGACGCAGTTTCTGGTTTTGATGACGCCGTTGCTAGTTTTCATGACACCATTGCTGGCTTTCATGACGCCGTTGCTGGCTTTCATGACGCCGATGCTAGCTTTCATGACGCCGATGCTAGCTTTCATGACGCCGTTGCTGGCTTTCATGACGCCGTTTCTGGCTTTCAAGACGCCGTTGCTAGTTTTCGTGACGCCGTTTCTGGCTTTCATGACACCATTGCTAGCTTTCATGACGCAGTTTCTGGTTTTTATGACACTATTGCTGGCTTTCAAGACGCCGTTGCTAGCTTTCATGACGCCGATGCTGGCTTTCATGACACCATTGCTAGTTTTTATGACACCGATGCTGGCTTTCATGACGCCGATGCTAGTTTTTATGACACCATTGCTAGCTTTCATGACGCCGATGCCTGTTTTGATGACGCCGTTGCTGGCTTTCATGACGCCGTTGCTAGTTTTCATGACGCCGTTTCTGGTTTTATAGATGGCATAAGCGGCAAGAGGTATAATCGCAAAAATTGCAAATGTCGCCGTCCTAACTGCTACTACACGACCAGCTGTTACAACATGTTTCGCTACCACATATGTTGTTGCTACAAATCTTGCTGCCCTCGTACTAAAAAATCTGGTTTATATGCGAGCAAAAAACATGGATCTACAAATGGTTTTGGCCGTTTATGTTTTTTTGAGCAAAATTTTATTTTTTTGAGCAAAATTTTATCGATTACTATTTAAGTATAATGCATTTCGTCCGATATATAATTTTGAAGAAAAGTTTCTTGAAATAGTTTATTTCAAAATCAAATTCTTTTCAGAAAAGGATTATTGCTACTTTTTTTTATACATATCTTACTCTGCGGAGTAGGCTTACTTAAAAGGAGATGAATTAATGGCTTTAATTGATAAATATCGAAAACAAATGGCTTTAACTATCGCAGGTGCTATTGCCATGGGACCTGTTAGTACTTTTGCAGATGCTTCGACGGATCCGGCAGCTAATGTTGGTGTGCTAACTTCTCAAGGAGCTGTGGTGACGGGCGATGACACTACCTATGGTTATATACATGATTTACCAGATAAGGCGACTGACTATGACAATCCACTAATGATAGGAAAAGATGACACCGCATATAAACTAGATGAACTAATACGTGAAGCTTTGTGGTTAGTTCAATTACATACATCGACTACTGATGGACTGGAATTTAAAGGTGATGGAACTGGAACTGGTGACGACGACTTATACATACAGGCGGACGACGTCGCTTTTGTTGCACTTAAAAATATACTTGAAACCAACAAATTCTCTGGAGAGGGTGCTAAAGATCATGTTGCTGAACTAGTGATTGAACTTTCTGCTGCTTTAGATGCGGTTAAGAAACTTACACCTTCTAAAGGTATTGGTTCGTCTTACAAATCTGCGATCGATGAATTAAAGAAGAATATTCACTTCGTTGATGCGCATCTCGATTTTTCTGCAGCTCGAACTATTACTACTGGAACTGCTACTCCACCTACTCCACCTAATCCAACTAAGCCAACTGCATTAACTAAGGAGTCCACTTCATTAGTTCCAATTGCAATAAGTAATAATGGAAATGATATTGCTACCGATAAATATTGGGTTACCGATACTATACATGACGCTCTTGTGAAAGCTCTCGCAGATGCGGAGACGGCTGTTCAAAGTGCCTATGCTGATGCTTATTCTACAACTACTGACTCATCTGGAACTGAAACTACTACGCTTGAAAAGGTATTTGAGGTTGAAGTAGAACTTGGAAGCAATTCGATGGCAACATTGCTAGATCCTGAAAAGGGTGAAGATGGTGCGCCGGATTTAGAAAATGACACAACTGTAGCGCAAACATCTGACGAAGAAAAGTATGATAAGGATACTCTAAAGGCGGCGGATGAGAAATATACTACTCTTGGAGATCTCTCTACAGCTGCAACTAATCTCGCGACTGCGTATACAAATTATATTGCTGCTGCTAGACCTGGTAAGTATGTCGTTGACAATGCGACTCTAGAGATTTTGATCGCTAGGGCTCTTTTAGGTGACGAAGATTTAACAAAGACAGAGTTACCAAAATCGATTTCAACAGTTAACACGCCAAAAGTATATATCTACGTAAAAGATACTAGTCAAACACCTTGCCCAAAAGCAGAGGCTACTGGAATTAAATTAGCAGGTTCTGCCCAAATTGCAAATCCTAGAGAAGGCTTCAGCGACGATGCGACATATTTTGTTGCACCAGCGATTCTGAATGATGAACCAGCTGCGGGCTCTACATGGGAACCTGCTGATGCTTTGAAAATAGGAGGCGAATCACCGACAAAATATATTTTGAAAGAGACAGCATCTGATAAGCTGAAAGACTTGGAATCAAAAGTTGAAACATACCAAAAATATGATGGACTCAATGAAGAGGGTACAATTTTAAACGGCCCGGCATATACAACAGAAATTAAAGATGGTAGTTCAGGTAAGCTTACTACCGCTATCAAGGCACTTGCTGAATTCGCATCAGATATGCCAGTTAAATTTGCAAAAGTGAGCCCTGACGACGCAGCTAAAACAGCGGCTACCTTGGAGCTACAGAAGTATCTTATCCATCTTGGAGCAGGGAATACAACAGAGAGCAATGGAAGTGGAAGTGGAAGTACTAAAGTATTTAAAAAGATTTCGACGTGGAAGGTGCCAGCCGGTCTCGAGAAAACAGTAGTTAATGCTGATGTTACGGATTCAACAACTGTAACTAAACCAACTGAATTTATTCCGGCTACAGGCGAGATAGCGAACTATACGGAAGCTGCTAGAGGGGTATTCTACTATATTTCAGAGCATCATGGGGTTGATATACCAGATACGAGCTATTGGATACCGGCTAACGGAGAGGGCGCGACTGTTCAAACCGATCTCGCCAACGCTATTGAAGAGGGCTGGAATTTATTTACAATTTCTGAAGATGCAGAATCAGAGGAAGGCGAAAATAAGACTGTAGTAAATGCAGATACTACAACTGCTACTGCCGAAAAGATAAATGGTGTTATAACCAAGATTAAAACGGCGCTCAAAGCATATGATGATGCGGCACAGAAGGGTCAAAAAGAAGCCTTCGCGACAACAACTGGGACTAGCGTAATCGCACTTGCTGAAAAAGCGTTAACAACTCTTAACAAGTACGTTGCTCTACCAACCTTTGACATAGATACAACTAACGGAAAACTTAAAATCACGAAAGCAAGAACGATGGAGACCGCAAGTGCGACCGTACCAGCTTTATCTGATGACGGAATTTTCAATATTACTAAAGAAGCGTTTAACAACGGATCTGATACAACGGATGGATATGAGTGGGGGGGCGACAGTAACGTAACTACTGAGCAGAAAACACTCATCGATACTACTACAGTGAAGCAATATGTAACGCCAGATCAGCTGGATGCGTTAATCAAAGCCGCTACTCCGTTGATAAATTTTGTAGCATACAAAGTTAAGTTCGATACGTTGCATGACGCTAATGACGATCTAAAAAAGATACTCGCAGGCTATATCGACGACTACGCTACTGGAGATAAACTTCAAAAGGATATCAATGCGATCACTGATGCCCTCGCTAAATTTGAATCCGAAATGAAGCCGGTGATGTCTTATAATACTAATAGAACTGCATTGAGTAAAGCTGCGGAGGGTAAGAACGATGAATCTGGTAGATTGCTAATTAAAGTAGATGAAGATACAGATAAAACTGTTTATATCGAAGGTACTGCTGTAGTTGTATCTGATGACGGTGGGTACACCTATAAGACTTATGACGCATCGAATAATAAATGGAGCGATGCTACACCATTTGAAGATGACAATTCCAAAAAGTGGGTAACAACCGAACAGATTAAAGATTACAACGACGCTATCTCGGCCACTGAAAATGTTATTTTAGATACTCAACCTACACTTACTGAAACTGGTAAAGCCGCCGCAAAAGGAGAAGCCAACTCTAATACAACATACACCGAAGTAAAATGGGATTCTGGTGTACTTGCGAAAATGACGAATGCCTTCAAATCTTCTACCGACGACTACTTCACCCAAGCGAAAGCGACATTGGATAAAGCGATGGAGGTATTCAATGCGGCGAAGTCAGCTCCAACCGATATTAAAGCTGCGACAGAAGCGTATGATAATTTTGTGGCAGAAATTGGAAATCCATACACCAAACCAAGTACTGGTTCTGATCCTGATACACACACAACTTTGGGATACATTAAAACTACTGGTCTAACTGCTCCAACTGCTCCAGCTGCTCCAGCTGATCCTAAAACGAAAATCGCAGCGAAATTATATAAATTCGAAGAAGGTACAGGCGATCAGAAGAAAGCAGTAAGTTACTTCCCAGTGGATGTATACGTATCCGATGATGATAACGAATTGATCAACTCTGTGACTGAGAAATTATATGGCTATACCAAGGGAGGCACAGCTGATGCGAATGCGACGCCACCAACTACATTCGTTCATAAAAATTTAGCCGATAAATTAATCGAAGAGTACGAAGAAATTCTCGAATTCTTAAATGGTACCGACAAGGATAAGAAAACTAAAGAGCATCACTTGGCTGAATACAATAAAGATAACAAGTACTTCGAGAATGAAATTGCAGATCTCCGTGCAGCGGCGAAGGCGTATGAGGAAGGTACGAAAGCTCATAAAGTTACAGAATATGAAGATGCTTATAAAGAAGTTCAAGGCAAATTAACAGATGGTAATGGTAAATTAAACGAGGCTACATTTGATTTCAAAAAAGCAGATGGTAGTACCGATTCTGGCCTTACCGCGGAGGTTGCATTTAAAACAGGTATTATTGACTCTACTAATAATAAAAAAATTGATATTGACAAAATCGAGCTAGGCGATACAGTTAAACTTTCTACAGATGGTGTATACGTGTGTGGTGAAGATGGCAAAAAAACTGACACCGCATTAGCGAAAGACAACTACTGGGTAACGCCGGATATGTTCAAAACTCTACAAGATGCCATGATCGCGGCACAAGAAATCGTAAACAAAGCCGCTTCTATAGAAGAGAAATCGCTTAGTGGCTACTTAGAAGATCCTGAATACTTCAATACGCAATACAATAGTACAGGTTTAGTGGATGCAGTAAAGGCGTTTGTACCAACCAAAATTGAGACCAATAAAGCTTTCGATGCTACTGGCAAAACTCATTGGACCGATAAAGCGAAGGAAATTCTATACGGTAAGGATAAAGTAGTTGGCGGCGAGGCAGTTGTCGAAAATGCAGATGCACATATAAGTGATGTAACTGGCGGAACAGACGTACTCACATATGAAGAGCTAAAAACAATTGGCGATGTCGACACCGTCACAGTAATATCCGAGGACGAGCTAACAGCGTTTGCTAATAAACCTGCTTCTACAACAAATGAGCCTATCGTTAAAAATAACCAATATTTGGATAAAGAGTATGCTGATGCCCTAAAAGCAGCACTAGCGAAGGCAAACGCAACTTCCTCAGCGGACGAAGATATAGCGGAATTGGCGTTGCTTGTATTAGAGGTGGATGATCACATACAACCGATAGACGTTCACAATATGCCAAAAACTAAATTATACAATGCTTATGTGGCGGCAGAAGAGAAGAAATTATATAACGGCGGCGAAGTATTGCCAAGCTGGGCTGCTGGTGCCGATGTAATGACTACTCGCTATTGGGTACCTGCAAGTGTGTTGGAGAAGATGAACGAAGAAATTACTGCGGCCAAAAAAATGTTAGATCAAACCGATAACAATTTGAATGTATCAAAAGCGGCATCTTCTCTTTCTGCAGTTGCAAAATCGTTTATTCCTAAACAGGGATTGTTATCGCAAGCCGATGTTGATGCGATAGAGGCGGCAAAGACTCCGCTACTGACTGCAATTAACATAGCTGCCAAAATGGTTGGGCAAGATGCTTATGTTGAAGATTCCAACAAACTTAAGTATACAAATACGAAGCACACGGGAGCTGCGCAAAATGTAGAAACTATTGCAGTGAGCGATGTTTATGGTACAGATATACCTGGAGACGATAACGACGGAAACCTAATTCCGGATGGAGGAACTCGCTGGACATCGTCGAAAGTGAGAGATGTAATGGTGGATGCGATCGCAACTGCTGTGGAGGCATATAATTTGCCAAAAGCAACAGCCGCAACTCTGGATGCCGCTTTGATAAAATTACAAATCACTAGTGCAACATTCGAGAAGAACGCGCAGTTTGGTAGTAAAGAACTGTTTGCCAGCGTAACTGCAACAATCAGAAAGTATTTGTCATATGTGAATGACGGCAACTTTGAGTATAAGATAGGTAAAGATACGAATTCGAGGTCTATCATAACTCCAGCAGTTGAGGATCTAGTTATCAGCGCTAAGTATGGCGCAGATGTTGCGACTACTACGTTGTGGACTTCAAAGATTGAGCAAAGTAAATTGATAAGCGCAGCTGACAAAGCTCAGACGTTTTTAGATAATTACGCTAATCCAAATACTCCAAAAAAACGCGCGACGCTGAATCAGGCAATACTTGCTTTGTCACCTATACAAAACGCCTTCGAAGAATTTTATGGTCGAGACATAAAGGGTGACGTGAAAGAAAATATTATTCC
Source organism: Candidatus Epulonipiscium viviparus (assembly GCF_000171335.1). Classification (GTDB taxonomy): domain Bacteria; phylum Bacillota; class Clostridia; order Lachnospirales; family Cellulosilyticaceae; genus Epulonipiscioides; species Epulonipiscioides viviparus. The sequence continues at coordinate 31,804 of NZ_ABEQ01000015.3, read as the reverse complement.
GAAAGCTCTTCGCGGTACAGATGGAATCGAGACCGCCGAGTTGCGCGAGGCCATCGTCAATGCGTATACAGCTATTAACGAACTTGCGTATATTGATGGTGTATTGCCGCCAACTACTACTTACACTAATGCTGATGGTGTATCAAACAATAGGTACAAACCTAATAGCGATTACACTTCTGCATATGTAACAGGAAAGAAAAATGGCGTCGATGTACCGATTGGCAAAAATTGGGTAACCAGTGCAGATGTTGCCAAATATGCTCTTGCTGTAAACAGTGCTCAAATCGCGTTAAACAAGTTTATGATCACCGAAGAACCATCGCAACAAATTCTAAATCTGGCAATGACCGCGTTAGACAGATCTTCCGAAGACTTTGCTAATGCCAAGAAAGTTGCGTACCAGACAATGGATTCTATTGTATATGGCACGGCAGCAGAAAATCTTAAAAATGCTATCATTCAGGCATGTAGTGTAATCGGACATGATTATAAAGGAACATATATCTCGAAATCTGCAAATACAGAATTTATAAGTGGCCCGTTGAACTTATATTCTAAGGTAGAGTTGAGCATCTCGGGAGATGGAGGAGATGTGAGTCCGTTCTATCACTGGGTTCCTGCAATAACGCTTAACGCATTTAAGGGATCGATTGTAAAGGCAAATACGGCGTTGCGAAATCCGATTGCAACAATAGCGAGTTTAGATTCTGCGTATAAAGTACTCGAGAATGCGACAGAAGCATTCAATCGTGTAGCAATGAAAACTGAAAATCAATCTGGTAAAAATGATGAGCTTGTGGCCGAGGTTGAACAATTAGAAATTTTGATTACTAAAGCTACGGATTTACTATTTGGAGCTGACAGAAATTCTCTAGTATTTGTAAGTGCGAACGGAAACGACGTGCCAAACGATTCTAAGTGGTTACCGGCAACTATGGTGAACGCTTTGCGCGCGCAAATTACTGCAGCCGAAAATGCGATATTCAACACCAAGACTGCAACGCATTCGGTGACCGGAGTGCAAGGAACTGGAAAGACTACTATTGTGGCACTGAAAGGGCTAGTAACATCGCTAGGCAATGTTGTGAAAAACGCGTCTGCGGCACTTCAAGATGGAAAATTAAGTGTTGATCATGCTTATTCTGATGCTGTGAAAGCACGAGTGAAGTTAAAAGTATTATTAGAAGAAGTCGCACCAATGACAAAAACCTGGACAAGTAAAGCGCAAGGCACCGACATTACAGACGGCGTGAAGTGGGTTACCCCAGAAAAATTGGATGGCTTTATTGTAGCTGGCGAAGAGGAGTCGATAGCGCCGGTAGAATTTATTGCGAATGTGTATAAGGCAGCGAACGCCGCGTATATAAAACCGTATACAGTTGCGGGAATCGTGGAGTCCTATGAAAAAGCAATAATAGATCTTGAGGCAGCAATTAGACAATTTACTAATGTATTAAACAATAAACTTCCAAATGGCGTTGAACTAGATGAAGATGACGAAGCTATTGGCGGCGTGGGTACAGAAGATGCGTTAGAGTTAGCAAAGAGAGTATTAAGCAATAGAATAGCTGTCCTGACAAACTATGTGAATTCAGTATCAGAAGTTAGTGATACGGAAGATTTAACTGCAGATGGAGAGATATATGAATTGGAAATCGGTACACCATATGCGCTCGATAACGATATTGAGGAGATGAAAGAGGCAATCGAAGCGGCTCAGGACGCAATGGATGATCTAGAGGGAACTCCAGAAGATGCCGCAAAACTAACCGCTGGATCTTTATATGGAGCCACAGCTGATCCTAACGCTGACTCGGGTAAGGAGAGTATATTACACATACTAAATGATGCCCACACTAAATTTAAAACAAAGGTTACAGAAAAAGTGAAGTGGGCAGGTACGATATTGGAGCAAGCTCAGGTCGCTGTAGAAGCGATGTTCGGCGAAACGCTTCCTGTAGTTGCAGCTGATATTGTAGTTGACGAGACTGACTATGATGCTCTCGAAACTCATCTTCAAACAATGGTAGAGGAAGTAATTGGAAAAGCCTATATCAACATGACTGTACCGGCTGACGACTCATCAGCTGGAAAGCAAAATTCTGCTACCGTTGAGACGAAAATTAAGGTTACTGTAGAAGTAACAGACGCAACAGACGCGATAGATGGAGATATGGATGAAGCTGCCGGAGAAATCGGAGAAGGTAGTGCAACAATTAAGTTGGAGTTAGAAGCAGCCGACGGATCTGGATCTGGAAAAATAGCTAATGCGCCAAAGGCTGTAGAAATAGAAGACTTTGAATTTGAGATTGCAGCTGCGGAGTATAAGTGGAATATGGCGAAGAAAGCAAACGCATTGGAGGCAGCCGCGAAGGTATATGGTATTAAAGATGACTTCAAGATTAATGGAGCTCTGTTAAACGACAAAAATGAAACTGCAGATGATAGAAAGGCAGCCAATGCCAAAATAGCGGTGAAAGAACTTCGTACGCATATTGAAAAATTGATTAACAATACAGATGTTGAAGTATATATCGTATCGGAGGATTTTGATGCGGATGATACTGAATTTAAAGCCGACAACATATTCGCAGAACCTGCAGCACCTAAAGCTCCTTCAATTGCAGGTACGAAAGATCCATCTGATGCGTATAACGAGGAAGATGGCACATTCATATTTAACGTAGCGTTGAGAATTACTGATACTGAGGCTACTGAAACCAACGCAATTGTAGCGACAATTAGATCTATCGCAACTGAAAATAACATCGAGTCCAAAGTTGTAGAGATTAAGAATGATGGCGATGGCACGGGTGGTAATTCCGAAGATGCCGATGATAAATACTATACCATAATATTTGAAGATGTATTCGAAGCAAGTGTAACGGACGCTAATTGGACAGCCGTGGAGAAGAAATCGTTGTTGAAAGCCGTTGATGCTATTGATAGTATACGCAACACCGATCTAGCTAAGATTACGGCAACCCCTAATGACGCTAAAACTGCAGCAACGGCGGTGAAAACCGGCATAACTGATGCATTAAAGACTGCATTGGGTGATAAGCATGGAGTTCAAGTATATATAGTAGGAGAAGATTTTGATGCTAACACAGATCTGACACCTAACCAAATTTTGGCAGGATATGCTACTGGATCGACTGTATCTGCTGGAGAGATTGTCGGCGAAGATGCTGCGGCCACAGATGCATATCACGCAAATGAAAAAGCTTTGGTCTATAATATAGCGTTGAGAATTCCGTATGATTCGTCATTGGCAGAAATTGAGCCACTAGCAGTGTCCACCGCCTCGCTTATAGAAGAAGTAGAGACTGACGGTCTTGATGGTGGAGAAGATCACACAAACGGATTCTACACTGTGATATTTGAAACACCATTTACTACTCAATTTATAGAAGCACAAAAAAGTTTAAAAGTACCGGCAATGAATAAGTCAAAACGAAGCTTTGCTAATGCGATAATGAATTTCTTCAAACGCGGATAATTGGCGTATACAAACGATAAATCAAATAACAAACAGACGATAAATAAATAATACACAGACGATAAATAAATAATACACAGATGATAAATAAATAATACACAGATGATAAACGCAGTTTCCCATAAGTGGATCTGCCAATGACTGCGGTGTTTTCAGGATGAATAACTTCAGGCGTTCGCAGATCTCAGACTAATTTATACCATCAAAATAGTATTGAATAGCTTAGACGAGAAATTACACTTGTACTGATTCAAGAGTTTTGACGGTACACATATATTATACCCAGACTTTGCAGCCGCACATATTGGATAAGACGAATGCTTATACTAGCCAGGCTGCGCAAGATAAAATAACGGCTGAGGAAAGAGAGTCGATAATACACGATCATATTACAGCAGAAGACAAACGCAAATAATGCACAAATGATAAACGCAGTCTCCCATAAATGGATCGATTTTTGGTATTCGCAGATCTTAGACTAATAATAGTATTAAATAAACGAGAAACTACAATTGTACTCCTATGTTATACCTGGATTTTTGCAGCTACACATATCGGATAAGACGAAAGCTTATACCGGCCATGCTGCGCAAGATAAAATGACGGCTAAGGAAAGAGAGTCGATAATAGCATTTCAAATTGATGCTAGAGTGTGAAAAAAAATGATCATAGCAGACGCGGTTTTGCTATGAGTTAAATTTAAAGGAGATGGATTAATGTCATTATTAAAAAAATACAATAAACAAATGGCCTTCACGTTATTAGGAGCAATGACGCTTTTGCCAGTCGATGCTTTTGCAGAGACACCTACTTCTTATACGGATGGCACTGTTGGAGCATTAACAAAATCAGTAAAGGACGCACCTGATGGCAATACGGGTGATGGAGACAACAAATGGACGTATGGAGCAGTGACTAACTTGATTCCTGCGACCACAGTTGAAATCCCGCTCATTAATGCGCTATTGCAGAAAGCGATCCGGTTGACAGAACTACATACAACGGATGTCGCGGGGCTGGACTATCCGGCTGATCAATACTACATAGAGATCGATGAAGATGAAGACGCCTTTGCTGAGTTGAAAAAAATATTGGCAACGGGGGTTATTACTAATGCAGAAGATCCAGGGATAGCAGAACATATCAAAATCGTAGCGGAGAATCTAGAGGATGCTATAAAGGATGTAGAGAAGCTGAAGTTTGTCGAAGGAACTGGTGCAGATTATAAGGCGGCAATTGATAAACTTAAGGCTGAAATTCATTATGTAGATGCGCATTTGGATTTCTCAAAATATGCGCCAGTGACAGTGGATGAGGAAGTTGCTGATCCAAATAAGCCTTTCGATTTCGGAGATCCTGACAAGACTGAAACTGACTCAGGGGCAGCAGCAGCGGTGGGTATAGCAATTAGCGAAGACGGTTCTGATGTTATGGAAGGAAGATATTGGATAACAGAAGGCATCCATAATGAAGTAGTAAATGCAATTGGAGAAGCTGAAGATGCGTTGATGAATGTCTATAAAGAGGCACAAATTGTTGCTGGTAAAAAACTTGACGATAAAACTGATGGATTTAATGAGGCTGTAGTATTACTTGACAAAGTAACTGAGGGAAAGGGAGACGATTCCGCTTCCGCTTTCTCAACATTCGCTTTGGCAAAAAATAATGAGCTGAAAGGTGAATATAGTGCGTTAGATCAAAATACTGGTGATCCGACAACTCCTCTAGCAGGTGCCGCTAAAGCAATTGCGTTATTATCAGATGAGACAGCATATAAAATAGCAAATGTTGTGGCTGGTACAAAAGAAAATCATACTACGTTGGAGAAGATAGAAGATGCGACCGAGGCGTTGGAAAAAGCATATAAAGAATATTTAAAAGCAGATGAAGGAGAGGCAGAAGTAATTAGCGCTCGTAAATTGAATTTAGATAAGCAAATCGCATTGGCTATTCTTGGCATTAAACCTGATGGTGACGGCGCATTGAAATTGCCAGATTCGTTACCAGCGGCTACAACAATCTTCAACGAGGCTAATAAAAATGTAATCTATGTATATACGAAAACAGATACTGGTGCTAAAACAAGTACTCTAAGCACAAGAGGAGAAGCCGACGGAATTGCATTATATATTGAAGCTACGCATTCGTCAAATATTACTGCGACATCAAAAGAAGGCTTCGGTAAGGATGCACAGTATTTCATTGTACCAGCGATAACATCTGATCCATATTCTGTTGAAATTGCAGATATAGACTTGCTAGATGCTAATAAAGAAAAACAAGGCACCTATATCACATATGCGGAAGCCAACAGTCATCTTAAAACGCTACGTAATTTATTTCAAGAGTTTGAAAAATACGATGGGGTAACAGATAAAGCGATAAAAGATATTGATAATGTAGCAGATTACGAAGCATATAGAGCCGAAGTGAGAGAAGGAGTTAAGGCGGCTGGAAATAACGATTACAATGCAGATACGAAGGTTGCGTTAGTTGTAGCGAAGATAGCCGGATTTGCTGAAGAAGTATCAGAGACTGTATCAGTTAGCGAAAGTACAGAGAAGCAAGAGGCAATAGCGGAGTTACAGAATTATTTACTACATCTAGGATATTTGGAGAAGAAGGGTGATACGATCGGAGCAGCGGCAGATGCAAAAGAGGTGGCATTTAGCAAGGTGATAGCAATTGGCGAAACAGGCGCTACAACTCCTACTACTACTGCAGATGGACTAAGCGATCTCGTTGAAGGAGACTTTGGTACAGCTATAATTGCCGACAAATTCTATAACATCTCAAATGTAGGCGGAGTTGATTTAGATAAAAATCAGAAATGGGTAACGCAAGCAGAACATGATGCGTTAGAAAGTGTGTTGACTCGTTTACATAAATTATTCAAGGAAAACTTTATTACACAAACTCAACCTAAGGCTGAGAACAACGATGTAGATAATATACTTTACACGACGGAAATGGTAAAAGCTGAAACTGCGAATTTGGTGGCAGCAATCGAGATGTATGATGAGGCAGGTAAGGACGGTATAAAAGCTGATTTTGCCAAATCGGTGAATGACATTGTTGAGGCACTAAAGGACGTAACCGAATATGTAACGATGGCTACTTTTACCATTGAGACCACCGGAGCGGGAGCTCAGACTGCTCCAAAATTAACTGCTGCTAGAATTATGAAGGACACTGGCAAAACCGTATTATCAGAGGACGGAGTATTTGCGATTACTCGCGAAGTTCTTACTGCTGCTCCAAATGGATTTACTCTAGATAAGGCTACACCATATAGCTCTATTCAGAATAAGCAACTCATCAATGGAGGAGCTACTGGAGGAGCAAATACTGGAGCTACGCATTATGTAACACCAGCCGATTTGAATGCATTACTTACTGAAATCGAGCCAGTTGCTATCTTATTAGCAAACGAGAATATAACCGGCGCATCTGGCGCGCACTTAATCAGCGAAACAGCTGCCAATGTACATGCGACAGCAATCGGAAACGCTAGCGCATTGGTTGACGATTTGGTAGATAAATTCTTTACTACAACTGATGGCGAAAATGCTTTAGAGATTCTTGTTGACAAAATTAAAACTGCGGTTAAAACGTTTGAAGACGCCAAGAAAGAAATTATACCATATAAAGCGACGAGAGATGCATTGCGTGATGTTGTGAATCCGAAAATGTTTGAAACTCCAACTGCGGTGGCAACCGATGGAATTAGAAAAAGTATTCTCGTGGATAAAACTAATGGTGAAGTGTATATCGAATCAGATGCAAATGTCGTAGTATCTAAAGACGGTGGCTATACTTATGTAACTTATGATCCTGGCACTGATAAATGGACTACTGCAACTGACGTAATTCCTAATACCAAAAAATGGGTAACCATGGAAGCTCTGGATACGTATAACGTGGCAATCGCTATGGCAGAAACAGTTTTACTTGAGAGCCAAATTAATGCTTATGCAATAATACCTGGTGCCGGTGGTAATACGGCGAATGACAAAGCATCTGATACAGTTACTAATCCTAAAGATGATGCCGGAGAGAAAGCTGTATATGCGGAAGCTAAATTGAACGATGATGCATTGGCGAAGTTGGCAACTGCCGCGGCTAACGGTGACGATTACTTTGAAATAGTAAAAGAAACTTTGGATAAAGCAGAGGAGGCATTTGAGAAAGCGCAGCAGAAACCTGAAAGTACTGAGGTGAAAACATCTTTAGACACATTTAAATCGAATCTGAATTCTATTTACAAAATTGAAGTGAAGAATGCTGCTACTGAGGTGGAATCGTTTGAAAAACTAGGATATATAACGGGGACGACTCCGGCTCCGGGAGGTACTGCATTAACTGTATACGAATATGAGAACAATAGATATCCAATAGGAGTATACGTGAGCCAAAACACTACTGGTGTTATCAACTCTGTAACTGGTAAATTATATGGAATGGATGCAACTGGCACAGCAGATGGTAGCGGTGCACCAAAAAGTTATGTAAGCGCGACATTGGCGAAAAATGTATTGGACGCTATTAATATGGCAGAGACAACTAAAGATACCCCGTTGGCTGTACTCGGAAAACTGATAGATAAAGATAAGGATTACTTCACAAATATTGAAACTAAAGTTAAAGCCGCGGTAGATGCATTTAAAGCAGGGGTTAAAACACATCTTAGCGAAAACTTTAAGAAGGCTTACACTAATGCTCAAGCAGTAATTGGAGCTAATGCCGCATTGAACGCCGATACATTTAAATTAGATCCTGCAGTAACTGATTTGATACTTAAAGATGCGCTTGATGTAAAATTTACAGCAGATGGAAAAATTGATTTGGCTTCAGATATTAAATTGGATAATACGAAAATTCAAGAATCGCTAAATGGAATAGACAGATATAATTCGCAAGAAGATTTGGACGGTGATCATTGGGTAACGCCGATGATGTTTAGTAACCTTAAAAATGCAATGATAGAGGCACAGGAAATGTTAAACGCCGCGGCAGCTGCGGAAGCAAATATAGTACAAGCGTATGTGAATGCGTTGGACGATGTTGCAGCTATCAGGGTGGCGCTGGAAGGATATACCAAGTTAGAGGGAGCAGCGAAGACGGAGGCAGAACAATTAGCGGCTAACGCAGTTGCGAGATTGAATGTAACTGATGAAGAGAGAGCAAAACTTGAAGCGGCCGTGACTAAAGCATCATCTGATGCAGATGCTACCAAAATATTAGATAACATCAAAACAGAATTTTTCAAATATAGTTTGACTCCACTTCACAATGCTATCGCGGAATTTGCTCCTAAAAAAGTAGAGACTATGGATAGCGCGGAAGACTGGCGAGATAAAGCTGGAAAACTTTTATATGGCGCAGACTATGATGTAGCTAAACCTGAAACTTATGCAACGTTGCAGGTTAGAATTAGCGAGCTACCGGGTGGAGCAGATACGCTTACATTTGAAGAGTTAAAAGCGGCAGATACGGATAAGGCGGAAATTGGCGAGAGCTCCGATGGGAAACTACTATATGGATTGAATGATGCTGAGATCAGTACAATAACAGATGGGCTAACGTATATCACGAAAGATTACGCAGATAAACTGATTGCCGCATTTGACGCATTGGTGGCGGACATCGCAGATGAGAAAGGTGACGAAGATGTATTGCGCACGTTGGCGATATTAGTGAATCAGTTTGAAGAAAAACCGTTGAGTGTTGCGGGAACCGAGGGAACTGCAAAGATCGAGTTGTACAATAGCTATGTGACAGCATCTGATAGACTGACTGTTAAGGACGAAAAAGGCGCGAAAGTTATAGTGGCAAGCGATAATCAAGGGGCTAATGTATTGAAGACCGAGTATTGGGTACCGTCAGCAGTGTTGAAAAATTTGACTAACGCATTAACCGCGACAGAAAAAATGTTGAGCACTCCATCTTCAAAAGGAAGCGCCGCATTTGTAAAAACATTGACCGCACAGATTACGACTAATACTCGTTTGGCAAATGCAATGAATCCGAAACCTGGTATTGCAACTGAAGAGCAAAACGCAAAATTGATAACAGCGAAGGCCAATTTATTAACTGCTGTAAATAAAGCAACGGTACTGGTAGGAAGAAAAGCATTTTTGGAAGATGGTACAGAAAACGCGAATGCCAATATTATAGATGAAGGACGCGTGGTGGTGAGTAAGTTATTCGGTACCGATGTGTCTGGAATGGATGTGGACGGAAACTTAGTACCAGATTCTGGAACAAGATGGACTACAAGCGTGGCAGCAGCATCGAAGGCGATAGATATGGCGATGGTTGCGTATAATAATCTATTAGCAACGGAGGTTTCGCTAGAAAGAGCTCTGATAAACTTAGAAAACTTTATGGCAAACTTCGAGAAGACATTAAGATACGGCGCGAAAGATGTTTACGATTCTGTAAGCGCAACAATGAAAACGCTAATTAAAAATGCACGTGAGGGCAACGCAACATATGAGACGGGCCCAATCATCGCAGTTAAGGATATTGCGATCAGCTTGCTAGGTGGCGCGGACATCGCAGTGAACGCCGTATGGACAACGAAAGCCGATGCGACAAGAATAACAGCAACCGTAAATGCCGCAGAGAAGTTTGTGAACACATTTGCCAACGTTGATGCTCCAGAGAAGCGAGTGGACTTAACTAAGATGGTAGCAGAGTTTAATAAACTGCGCAACGCATATGAATTGTTCTACGGAAGAGATATATTAGGAAACCCAGTTGATGTCGTATCGAAAGTTCAGCCGGGAACAGACAAAGTGGAAACGTCAGAGATTCGCGTCGCAATTGAGAAGGCAGTGGAGATAATTAACGACTTAGTTTATATGAAGGGAGCACCAAAACTAATTGCCAAATTTACGCCATTCRACGGAGATGCGTCTCAAGAGTATGGATATGATCAATTAATACCAGATAGAGATTATGAGCTCGAGAAAATAGAGGACGGAGAAGACGGTAATGGCAACGGCGTGGATGAAGCAAGTACAACAGACATTCGCGTATCAAGCAAAGTAGCGGGCGTCGATGTACCGGCAAAAACTAGCTGGGTACCGGCTAGTGCAGTAACAAAATTGGCAGGATCTGTAAATGCAGCGCAAGTAGCAGTGAGTAAATTCGAATCTGCAGGAGACAAAGCAAATCAAGCATCGTTGAATGTAGTGCTCAAAAATCTTGAGACAGCTATAACAGCGTTTAATAAAGCCGTGAAGGTYACAGGAGAAGAGTTGGATCCGAAGGCTGTAGGATATCAGGAAGCATATACGAAATTGTATAAAGCTATAGATCAGGGATTTGCGCAACTGGGRTTAGACACAACGGGGCAGCCTGTAGAAGACGGTGGAGACTTGCCATCAATGGATGGAGATTTGGCATTTAATAAAGAAGTGCGCATGAGTATCGCGGGAGATGGAGGCGATATAGATTCAGAATTCAATTGGGTACCGGTKGCAACTTATAATTCGTTTAAGAATGCGGCAGTAATAGCAAAACGAGCATTGGACGCTTCRAACGCATCTGAAAAATCATTGACGAACGCGTTTAACGCCCTGGATAGAGTCGGAAATGCGATAAATAAAACAGCAACTCAGAAAGGTGAAGGGCAAAAAGATAAGCGCGATGGTATTATCGACGAGCTGTCAGGTAAAGTGGACGCGGCGAAGGATATATTATTCGAAGAAGCTGTGTTTGTGAGTGCGAACGGAAAAGATGTACCGACAGATAGTATGTGGATTAACCCTGTACATGCATCGAAACTCAAAGCGCAAATTGTGGCGGCAGAAGCAGCAATCTTTAATGCGAACAAAGATGCACACGAGACAACTGGCGTGAAGGGCACTGGAAAAACCACAATGGCATTATTAACCAATTTAGACAAGGCRTTGACTTTATTATTGGATACCGTGAAGCCGGCTTCGGGATTATTAGAAGATGAAGAAAAAGTAGCGGCAGTTACGGCGAAGAATGAGTTGAAAGCTATAATAGATCAAGCCAATGCATATGCAAAAACGCGTGCAAGTAATTATCAGGGCACCGAGTTGGCAGATGGAGTGAAGTGGGTTACCGGAAATATGGTACCAGGATTCACATTTGACGAAAAGACAGAAGTAGAATTACGCCCAACTCTATTTATTGCTCAGGCAGCTAAGTTGGCCACAGTTACTTATTCTATACCATATACTAAAGCGAACGCTCAGAAAATGTATGAAGAAGCGAAGGCTACTTTAGAAAAYGCAATTTCGCAATTTAAAAATGTATTAAATAACCAAACACCAGATGGTAGAGATTATGATAATGGCAGATTGAAATTATCTGGAGAAGGCACGATGAATTCGATCAAGGCAGCGAAGGATGCGATTAATAAACGAATAGTAGAAATCACAGCGATGATGAAAATGACTCGCGTCGCTAACAATACAAATGCGATTGAAAAGCTCGCGAACGGATCGTATTATGCACCGGCAACAGAKGTTCAAGCAATTAATACTGCCATACTAAATGCGAAAAAGGAAATGGCTCTGCTAGAAAGAACAGTAGAGGCAGTGAGCGATTTGATTGGCGAGAGCGATAGTGTATTGGCAGCGTTGAATGTAGCGGCGACGAAATTTGTAGATGTTCGCGAAGTAAAAGGTACTAGCGAAGGAACAGTCTTTGACAATGCGGTAGCGGCAATGGAAATATTATTTGATGATAAGAATCCAATAGTGGTACCGTCTGAAATAACAGTAGATACTGAGATTGTATCATATGTGAAGGCGCTTGTGGAAAATGTTGTAATAGATTCAGCGATCGTGGTAACTGTAGAAACTACGAACTCTAAGCCTGCAACAGCGGGCTCTGCAGATGAGCCAGAAGGAGAAGCAGGTTCTGCCGGTGTTAAAGTAACGTTAGCTTATGGTGAAGAAGATAAGGAAGAGATTAATGAGGAAGTTGTTTTGGCGGCCGCTCCATATAAGTGGGATTCTATTAGCAAGGCGAATATACTTTCAGCTGCATCAATAATCTATGATCATAGAGAGAAGCTCGTTGTGGATGGCGTATTATTAGCTACGGCAGAGGGCACTTCTGATACAGACAAACTTGTGGCTCAGGCGAAAGTTATAGCAAAAGATTTGAAAGATCAGATTACAGAGATGATTCATGATTCAGCGGTCGAGGTATATATAGTAGCTGCGGATGCAGAATCTGGGGACGCACTGGAACCTACTAACGATATCACCACGAATGCGGAGACCAATGCGTATGAGGAGCCAAAAGTTACGGCAAAAGGCGAGGAAAAAGGAAAGCTGAAGTTTAATGTAGTGTTGAGATTGCCTTATGCTGATGTACCGCAGTTGATGACTATCGCAGAACCTCAGATTATGCATCACCTAGATGAAGTAACCAATGACGGAGCTAAAGGAGTCGCGGATACAGACAACGAATTCTATACTGTAATATTTAAGGAAGAATTCACGGCTACTGTGACTAACCCACCACAAGATGCGATAACGGCAGTTGACACGGCCGCTGTAGAGATGGCAAAAGCAATTTATACTGAAAACAAAACTAAGAATGCGTTCGCTGAGATTGAGAATGTGATTGGCGATACAGTAATAACGCAAGCACAAGCTGAGGCGAAAATAATTCTTCATATTACAAAGCTGTTGGATGAGAAAGGATTTGCAACTAACATAGCTAACGGATCAGCGACAACTGCTGATAAGATCGCTGTGGATTATGCGGCGGTAGAAGATATGAAGTTTGAGGTAATCACAAAGGCGTTTACAGCAGCAACCAAAGAAGCCGCTGGAAAAATTACGTTTGATGTAAGATTTACTCAGGGTGCAGTGATTGATAGCGTAACTGGAGAAACTGATTTAGCTATAGCCAAAATACCTGAGGATGAGCTAGGAGACTTTATGCTTGAGATAGAATCATTCCCTACATTACTAGAAAAGTATGCGTACGTGGAAAATTCTGATGGGTTAGGAGAATTTGTAAAGAAAACCGACGAGCTGGTAGCATTTGCTTTAACAGATAAGAATGCGAAGGACGTGTATTCAGCATCAACTATTTTAAGTGCGTTTTTAAATTCAGTAGCAGCCGAGAAAGGATTTGATCTTGGCGAGGATGACGATTCAATATTTATCACATTGCCAGATACAATATTTAAGGCACCACGATCAGCGACTCAGAAAGCCAAAGGGGTTGATGGATTCTATAAATTTGTGGTACAGATTAAAGAAGGAACTGCAGCTGACGCGAAAGTTAGAAAAACATTCCAAATTACAACACCGATCATAGCATTGCCATATGAGGCTCCAGCAGCAGTAAAAGCGGTAGAAGCAAACTTAATTTCGCTAGGATTGGATCTAGATGCGGTAGCCGAATTTGAGGAAGCGCAAGAGTTTGATGCGGTAGAATCAGTAATAGAAGTAGAAGAAGTATTTGATTTTGAAGGTGGATACGAAGAAGAATTCGTAGAAGAAGAGTTAACATTCGATGATTCGACTGAGTATGAATTTGAAGAGAGCTACGAATACGACCAAGAGTACGATGCATTGCTAGAAGAGGAGATGATATTTGAGGAGCAAGAAGCATACTTCGAGGAGCAAGCGCTCTATGAAGAAGAGATAATGTTCGAAGAAGAAATGAATTTCGAAGAGGAAATGAATTTCGAAGAGGAAATAATATTCGAAGAGGAAATGATATTCGAAGAAGAAATGAATTTTATAGCAACGAAGAAACAATCATTTATAGCAAAAGTAAAAAATTTATTTAAGCGAGGATAAAAATCTTCAAAATTAAAACCTTTCCCAAAAAAAATTGGGAGAGGTTTTTTTTGTAGACATAATTTCGATTTTAATTCAAATTGAAGCATGTTTTTGTGTAATATTATATTTTTATTAATATTTGCGAAAAAGTTACTTAATCTTTAGTTAATTTTCATATTGAATATTTAAAAAAATCCGGATATAATTAAGTTACAAATTTAATTAACAAAACAAAGGAGAATGTTTATGGCAAAAATAATTGGTTCATCATTGTCAAATATACCATGGCAAAGCAAGCCGCTAAATTGTACAGACGCAATATGGAGATATACAAATAACCCAGTTATCAAAAGAGACGCGATTCCGTCATCGAATAGTATCTTTAACAGTGCCATTGTACCGTTCGAAAATAAATTTGCAGGTGTATTTCGATGCGATAGCAAGTCTCGAAGCATGGACATCTTTGCAGGGTTTAGCGAAGACGGCATAAACTGGAGTATAAACCATGATCCGATAAAATTTGAAGGTGCAGACAGAGAAATTTTAAAGGTAGAATATAGATATGACCCGCGAGTATGCTTCATAGAAGATCGATATTGGATCACCTGGTGTAACGGATATCATGGCCCAACGATAGGGGTTGGATACACCTACGATTTTAAGAAATTCACCCAAGTGGAAAACGCGTTTTTACCGTATAATAGAAATGGAGTAATGTTCCCACGCAAAATCGACGGTCTATATACAATGCTCAGYCGGCCTTCAGATACTGGGCACACGCCGTTTGGAGACATTTTCTGCAGCCAAAGCCAGGATATGACGTTTTGGGGTAAACACAGACACGTGATGAGCACTATAAAAACAAATGCCTCAGCATGGCAATCGACAAAAATAGGAGCCGGGCCGATACCAATCGAAACAACAGAGGGGTGGCTCATGATATACCATGGGGTTCTAAACAGTTGTAACGGATTTGTATATAGCTTTGGTGCGGCACTACTAGAAATAAACAGGCCATGGGAAGTAAAATATCGAACGAAGCCGTACTTGCTATCACCGCAAGAGTACTATGAATGTGTAGGAGACGTACCGAACGTGGTATTTCCGTGCGCGGCACTGACTGATGCGAGCAGTGGACGAATAGCAATATACTATGGGTGCGCCGACACAGTAACGGGTTTGGCATTTGCGGAGGTTGACGARCTGGTAGAATATATCAAAAGGAATTCATTATAGTCGGCGTGAGCTGGCAAAATTGTTGCAGTTAAATATACGGAAAGAGGATTAGTATAAAAAGGAAAGGGCGTATATCATGAAAAAGAAGCGAATCAATTTGAAGGAAAATAACCAATTATTGCTTTTAGCTTTGCCAGGATTGATATGGTTTATCGTTTTTAGCTATTTGCCATTGATAGGTAATGTTATTGCGTTTAAAGATTTCAAGATACATAAAGGTGGTTTTTTAAATAGTTTGATACAAAGCGATTGGGTGGGGCTAGACAATTTTGAGTTTTTGTTTTCGTCGAGTGATACATTRCTAATGTTGCGCAATACAATAGGATACAATTTGTTATTTATAGTTTTGGGTACGGCGATACCGATCATTATTGCTATCTCGATTAATGAGTTGCGCAACAAGAGAGCGGCTAAAGTTTATCAGAGCATTATGTTTTTTCCGTACTTTTTGTCGTGGGTAGTTGTAAGTTATTTTCTCTTTGCATTTTTGGATCCGTCTAAGGGCTTAATTAATGCAATACGCGAAGCGTTTGGGTATGAGTCAATTAACTTTTATTTAGAGCCCAAATATTGGCCATACTTTTTGGTTGCGCTAAATATTTGGAAAGGTCTCGGGTATGGCACTGTTTTGTATCTTGCAAGCATTGTGGGGATAGATAAAACGTATTACGAGGCAGCCATGCTAGATGGCGCTACCAAAATGCAACAAATTCGATACATCACTCTTCCTTTCTTAAAGCCGGTGGTCACTATTTTGGTAATACTTTCTGTTAGTAAAATTTTGAACTCAGATTTTGGACTGTTTTATCAAGTGCCAAGAAATTCKGGTGCGCTATATAGCGTAACTCAAACAGTAGACACATTCGTTTATCGTGCGATGACCAGCCTGGGAGATATTGGCATGAGCTCCGCCGCTGCGTTGTTCCAATCCACTGTAGGTTGCGTATTGGTGTTGCTTAGCAACTGGCTTATAACAAAGATTGACAAAGAAAATGCAATATTCTAACAAAAGGAGGACGGACGAACAATGGAAACCAAAACAGATTTCTCGCAAATAAGCAAGTCGAGCAATATAATGCTCCATATTATTTTTACGACACTAGCTCTGTTGATGCTTTTGCCAGTTGTTTTTGTAGTGATCATATCGTTTAGTAGCCAAAATTCTATTGCAGAAAATGGGTATAGCTTTTTTCCATCGGAGCTGAGCTTGGAGGCATAYAAATATGTTTTTAGCAATGGGCAAAGCATCATGTCATCRTTTTTAGTTTCTGTGATCGTAACGATTGGCGGTACGCTRTTAGGAAGCATCTTGATGTCTACCTATGCCTATGTGCTATCTCGCAAAAATTTCAGATATGTAAAATTTTTCACAGTCGTCGCATTGATCCCTATGTTATTTTCGGGTGGTATGGTAACGAACTATCTAATAATGACCACGCTTCTAGGTTTAAAAGATAGCTTATGGGCATTGATTTTGCCATTGCTAATGAGCTCATTTTATATATTTGTTCTAAAGGCATTTTTTCAAGGATTCGTGCCAGAAGCGATCATAGAATCAGCCAAAGTTGATGGAGCAACAGAGTGGCAAACTTTCACCAAAATCGTTATTCCGGTTGGCAAGCCGGGGATCGCCACTATTGCATTGTTTCTTACATTGGGATACTGGAACGACTGGTTTCAAGCGATGTTGTATATCGAAACACAAAGCAAAGTGCCTATTCAATATTTATTAATACGAATGGAAAATACAAGCAATTTTTTGAAGCAAATGTCAGCTTATATGGGTGCGAGCGTCGCGGAGATTGCAGCCAACATGCCGTCAGATACATTAAAAATGGCCGTGGTAGTAATCGTCGTATTGCCGATAGCGTTGTCCTACCCATACTTTCAAAAATATTTTGTACAGGGGCTCACAGTTGGTGCGGTAAAAGAGTAAGCTGCCGCCGCTGAACGGGTAATATTTTTCTGCTGTTAAAAATACTTTCATAATACACTTTTTACTAAAGGAGACAAAACGATGAAAAAATATCTTTTCGCATGTATGGCACTATCTATGACAATGGTGGGGTGCGCCTCCGCGGCTTCTTCCGATGATGTTATTCTAAAAGCTCATTTTATCGGTGCGCCACCTGCAGATGAACAAATAGTAGAAGATAAGCTTAACGAGTATCTCAAGGCTAATTTTGGTTTTGGCTTAGAGATGGTATTTACAGATTTTGGTGACTTTGACCAAAAATCACAACTGATAATAAATTCTGGCGAAGACTACGATATTATTTTTACTTGTGCCTGGGCAAATGACTACCAGAACAATGCGCTAAAGGGAGCCTTTTTAAACTTAACCCCATATCTTGAGTCGCCAGAGTATCAAGAGCTATACGAAACCATCGATGAAGGGTTTTGGGACGGAGCGCGAGTTAATGGCTCGATATATGCGGTTCCGACGCAAAAAGAAATTGCTCTGATGCCGATGTATCAATTTAACAAGGCATATGTGGAGGCAGCAGATTTTGATTATCAGAATGTAACCAAACTTTCTGATGTGGAACCTTATTTGGAATTTGTGAAAAATACGTATCCAGAAGCATACCCCATGCTAGTATTTGGCGATAGAATATTTGGAGGGACATATGATTATTTGCTAGGCTTTGAGTATCCCCTAGCTGTGGATAATAATGGAAAAGTTGTATATATGTATGATTTACCGGAAGTACGAGAGCATGTCATAACTATGGGAGAGTTTTTTGAGAAGGGTTATGTAAACTTGGATGCGGCAACGCGAACTGGCAGACCTCAGCTTGGCGAAGCGTATGGGCTCGGCTTGGCATCWGGGCAACCTTTTGCTGAAGTTACTTGGAGCCTAGATTCGGGATAYGATATCGTCGCAGCAGAGCTGGCGAAACCAATTGTTACTACTAGCAGTACTCGCGGAGCTATGATGGGTATTAATCAAAACAGCGAACATCCAGAAGAGGCTCTCGATTTGCTTCAAATTATAGCAACTGATTCAGAATTTCATAATCTATTGAATTATGGCATCGAGGGTGTGCATTACGAAAAAATTAGCGATACGCAAATCGAACGCACCGAAGCTGGAMTGGGAAGRTATGCGMTTCCGKCATTTTCATTGGGCAACTTATTTAATACGTATACGCTAAAAGGTGAGCCAGAAAATAAATGGGAAGTATTTCAGCAAGAAAACGATGAAGCATATCGTTCGCCGTTACTGGGATTTGCTGCAAATATATCGGATCTCAAAACCGAGCTTGCAGCAATGAACAACCTTCGCGCWCAATACGAACCGCTTATTCAAACAGGCTCTGTGGATGTCGAAACTTATATAGAAGAATTTAGAACTAAGTTAAACGAAGTTGGTATGCAAAAAGTTATAGATCAAATGCAAGTTCAAGTGGATGATTTTTTGAAATAAAAAGGAGTAGTGTTATATGAAATTGAAAAAATACCTATTAACATTTTTGATAGCATCGATGTCTATTGTTGGCGTAGGATGTAGTAACTCAGATCAGGACAATGATGCCGTAACGTTGAAAGCTCACTTTATTGGAACCCCGCCGGCAGATCAGCAGCTAGTAGAAGATGCCGTAAATGAATACCTTTTGGATAATTTTGGCTTTGGCTTAGAAATCGTATTTACCGACTTTGGAGACTTTAATCAAAAATCAGCAATGATCATAAATACAGGCGAAGAATACGACATTATATTTACTTGCTCATGGGCAAATGATTACCAAGCAAATGTGTTAAAAGGGGCATTTTTGGATTTGAGTCCATATCTTGCGATGCCAGAATATCAAGACTTATACACTACCATCAACGAAGGCTTTTGGGAGGGTGCCAAAGTTAACGGCTCAATATATGCGGTTCCGACGCAAAAGGAAATTGCCATGATGCCAATGTATCAGTTTAACAAGGCATATGTGGAAGCCGCAAATTTCGATTATCAAAATGTAGCTAAATTTTCAGATCTAGATCCATATTTAAAATTCGTAAAAGAAAACTATCCAGATGCGACGCCGCTCTTGCTATCGGACCAAAAGATATATCGAGGCGAGTACGACTATGTATTAGGMTTTGACTACCCGATTGCAGTAGACGCGAACGGAAAAGTTTCATATATGTATGAGCTACCAGATATCAAAGATTATATTGTAACGGTGCGCGACTTTTTCTTGAAGGGATATGTCGATCCCGATGCGGCCACAAGCGACGGAGACATGGGCTCGGAAGCCGAAAACTGGGGCGTAAGTATAGCAGATGGGCAGCCGTTTGCCGAGGTTACTTGGAGCATAGACATTGGCTTCGATGTAGTAACAGCACCTCTGRCTATACCAATTGTTACCACTAGCAGTACTCGCGGAGCTATGCATGGCATTAATATTAATAGCGAGCATCCGAGAGAAGCGCTCGACTTCCTACAGGCATTAAATGTAGATCCGAAGCTGCATAACTTAATTAATTACGGCATCGAGGACGTGCATTATACAAAGGTTAATGATACGCAAATTCTTCGAACAGAGCAAGGATCTTCTAAGTATAGCGTACCATCTTTTGCGCAAGGGAATCTATTTAATACCTATACTCTAGCAGGTGAGCCAGAAAACAAATGGGAAGTTTTTAAGAAAGAAAACGACAGTGCGATACGCTCGAACTTGCTAGGCTTTTCGGTAGATACATCGAACCTCAAAAACGAGATGGCGGCAATAAATAATTTGCGTGTACAATACGAGCCGCTTCTTCGAACTGGTTCGATAGATGCAGAAGAGGGTATACAGGAGTATAAAGATAAGCTAAACCAGATAGGGTTACAAAAAGTGATAGATACCATTCAAACTCAGGTAGATGAATTTCTTAAACAATAATAAAGAAAAGAGGTTTGATTGATGAAAAAAATATATCTCATACACCACTCCCATACAGATATTGGATATACGGACTTGCAAGAGAAGATTATCTATAACCACATTAATTATATCTATAAAGCAATGGACTTGATTTTGGCAGGCTACGAAAACGACACTGAAATGAAGCATTTTAAATGGAATTGCGAATCTTATTTTGCCGTAGAGAGATTTTTGGATGATGCAACAGAGGCGCAACGAGTTCAGTTTTTTGATTTGGTAAAAAAAGGCAATATAGGCTTGTCTGCAACATATCTAAACTTCACCGATTTGGTGGATAAGTATATACTAGATTCCAAGACCAAGCAAATGGTTCAAACTTGTAAAAATTATGATACATCTATTAAAGTAGCCATGAACGCAGATATAAACGGGATTCCATTAGGCGCGTTAGATGTATTTTTGGAGAACGGAATAGAATTTTTATTCACCAACGTCCATTGCCATCATGGCATGTATCCGCTATATAAAAATCAGGTGCCATACTATTGGGAGCGCAACGGCAAAAAGTTACTAGTCTGGAGCGGCGAGCACTACCATCTTAGCAATAGCTTTGGGCTTGTGCCAACTAAACCAGAAAGCGCGGATCTCGTTCAGGTTGAGAAAGCATACGCGGCAATCATGAAATATATAGCTCAATGCGATGCCAATGGATATAAATACGACTTTATTCCGCTATCGATATCGGGAGTATTTAGCGACAACGCGCCTCCTAATGCTATAATAATGGAAATGATCAACGCGTTTAACGCGTATACAAATGAAATTCAGCTCGAAATGCTAACGATTGAAGAGCTCTATAGTAAGATAGCAGATAAGCTGATCGACGTTCCAACATATAGCGGGGACTTAACCGACTGGTGGTCACACGGGGTAGGAAGCACTCCATACGCGGTAAAACATGCCAAAGAGGCCGTTAGAATTCATAGAATTTGCCAAGCCCTGGATACCAGCCGCGAGGTGCTTACCGACCAGAGACTGCAAAACGTCGAGAACAACCTGCTTCTATTTGCAGAGCATACTTGGGGGCATTCATCCACAATTAGTAATCCATACGATACAATGGTCCAAAACCTCGATATCAGAAATATCAGCTACGCATCAAAGGCACACGAAAGCGCATCAGAAAACCTAGTCCGTATACTGCATAAAAAAGGCGACATCTTGCAATATTATGGMAGATCTGGCAAAGTTAAAGCCATTAATCCGTCAAACGAGGAAGTTACACAAGTGGTATCATTCTATATTGAAGTGTGGGGCTTTGGCGATATAAACGTCGTATGCAATGGAGTCAAGATGGTAACKCAAATCGGTGCGCATCCAAGAGGCATCGAAATMAAATTTGTTGACACCTTTGCCGCGCATGAAGAAAAAATTTACACTTAYCAAGAAATCGAGAAAGCTGAACATGCGGTAAACTCAGGAATTGCACACATCGGTTCAGAGCGCATCCAAGATATTGTAAATGAGTACGACCCGATAATTTGTACTTTGCCGTATCAGCTAGAAAACGAGTGGTTTAAAATCAGCTACGAAAGCGGTCTTGGGGTAACATCATTTTATAATAAGGTAGAAAATTGTGARATGCTAGTAGACGGTGCCAAGTTTTTTGAGCCTATCTACGAAGTRAGTGCAACAAACACAAATGCCTATGAGGAGAGACGTCTACTAGGCAGAAACATCCGAGGTTTGCATGCCAAAAAATATCATGGCAGACTAGAGAATATCCAGTTGCTAGCCCATGGCAAAGTATATACAGAAATTGAGCTTACGTATAAATTAGAGGGCACCAAATTTAGCTCGATAATAATCAGAKTCTATCACCAGATTCCTAAAATAGACTTCAAGTATAAAGTCGCAAAGACCCTGGTATTAGATCCCGAAAGCTTATATTTACCGTTAGCGCTAAACATACCGGCTAAAAAAGCATACGTAGATAAAGCCGATGCGACATTTAGACCGGGCGTTGAGCAAATACCAGGAACGTGCATGGAATACTACTTGATCGATAATGGAATAATATACCAAAATCAGCATAGTAGCATATATATTAATACCCTTGATGCTCCTCTTATATATATGGGGCAATTGAAATCGCATCCAATCACGCTGTGTAATAATGAAGAAACAAATAACGATAGACCGATATATTCTTGGATTATGAATAACCTCTGGGAAACTAATTTCAAGATTAATTTATCGGGCATCACCGAGTATTGCTATAGCCTAGGACTTGTGTTAGAYCGAGATATTTCAAAAACGCACGAAGCCATGAAAGATAATGCAATGGGTATYACAACTTTTATTATTGAATAGAAATGGCGCATAATTATGAATGAAAAAAAAGTGATTCTACAAGACATTGCCGATAGATTATCGATTAGTAAAGTAACAGTATCAAAAGCTCTTAGCAATAAAGAAGGTGTCAGTGACGAATTGCGAAAAGTCATACACACAACGGCAAAAGACATGGGATATATGCCTATTAAAAATAAGAATTATGAGAGCGGTAAAATAGCAGTGCTCGTTCGAGAAAGATATCTWCAAAACGATTTATACCAAACTTTCTATATGGATTTTTATCAACAGTTGGTTAGCAAATTAATGCATGCTGATTTTTTGTGCAGCTTAATGCCGGTAAAGCATAGCGAAACGAACATTGATAAAGTTATAGATAATTTGCTTGCCAACAAAATTTCGGACGTAATTATTATGGGGCCATTAAAAGACRTTTTTATCGAGAAGCTGCGCAAAAGTAATTTGAATATACTATTTTTGGATTACTATTTATCTGATCATCCCGAGGCCTGCGTTGCGGTAGATAATTTTTACGGAGCATACGAAATCACCAAATACTTGATCGACAGGGGTCACCGTAAGATAGGATTTGTGGGCACCATCCGCAGCACAGCAAGTATACTCGATAGATATCTTGGCTACCTAAAAGCTTTATACGAAAAGGGACTAAATCCCAGCATTCTTGTAGATGACCGAGATGCGAATGGCAAGGAGAAAAATATATACCTACCAAATGACTTGCCGACAGCCTTTGTATGTAACTGTGGAGAGACGGCTTTTAAAGTTGCCATGGAACTCGAGGCTCAAGACCTTAAAATACCAGCAGATATTTCGATCGTAACATTTGATGATGACAGCTTTTCTAAAATATGTAAACCACCTTTAACCACCATGAAATTTGATATAGAAAGCATGGTCGATAAAGTGATACAGTTAATTACACGAACCCAAGAACAAGAAGAATGCGATGGATTTAGGACTCTTGTCGCCGGAAACATAATAGAGCGCCAATCCGTACGAACTCTTTTCTGATGCCTCCCACAGTGGGAGGCTTTTTTGTTGCGTATAACTCGAGGTTCTAAAATCGCGAATCCATAATATAGTAAAATAGAACAGTAATTTAGGAGTGGAAGGTATGAATACAACTGATTTTACAAATAAAATTATAGGTGCATTTTTGGGCTTTATTGTAGCAGATGCTATGGGGGTTCCAGCAGAATTTACAACAAGACAAGCCAGAGATGAAGATCCGATATTCGAAATGCGTGGCTATGAAGTCTATGATCAGCCTCCTGGGACTTGGTCAGACGATTCTTCGTTGCTCCTATGCTCGATACAAACCATTTCGGAAGGATATTCCATCCAAAAATTAGCACATTACTTTATAGAGTGGTATAGAACAGGATATATGTCCGCTCATGGTGAAATATTTGATATAGGTTTGGCCACACGAATTGCGCTCTCAAATATAATGATGAAAGTTCCGCTTTTGTTATGTGGCGGCGACGATGAATATAGCAATGGCAACGGTGCGTTAATGCGAATACTTCCTTTTGCGTTTGTTTTACGAGACAAGGATTTTTCATATAAACTTGCTTTAATCACAGAAGTCTGTTCTCTCACACATAGGCATCCGCGCTCTATTTTGGCCTGTTTAATATATGTTGARTTTGTTATAAATCTCATATCACTTGACAAATATGCCGCATACGAAAAAACTATGAATTTCATCTCAATAACTAATGTATTTAAAAAAGACTTCAAGTTTTATCACAGGCTGTTTAGCGGTGAAATTTTAGTTGCCGAGCGAGACGAAATCAAGTCTACAGGGTATGTAGTATATAGCCTAGAATCTGCCATATGGAGTTTTATGTCCACCAATAATTATGACCAAGCCATTGTTCGGGCTATCAATTTGGGTGGCGATACCGACACAATTGGTGCGATCACTGGCGGACTTGCTGGTGTTTATTATGGATTTTCTGCCATTCCAAAAGATTGGTTAAGCTATATCGTGGGGCAAGATAAAATCTATACGGTTTGTAAAGATTATCTTGCTATAATATAAATTTCCCCCATTGACAGGGGGAAAACTTACTCTTCATCTTCGGCTTCAGCCTTCAATTTATACATCTCATCTTTTAACTTTACGATTAAATCGGCATACTCGGGGTTGTCGTATACGTTGTTTAATTCGTGAGGATCCTTTTTTAAATCAAACAATTCCCATGCCGCTTCTCGATACTCATCTATAGTACCACTTTTTCCCAATGCCTGCGCGTAATAGTAAATCAGCTTATAGTCGAGGGTGCGAATTCCATAGTGAGACCAGATATTGTGGTGCGCAAGGTGCATCCAGTATCTATAATACATTGCAGTCTGAATTGCCGGTGCGTTTTCGTCTTCTAATATTCGCCTAAACGATTTTCCTTGCATATCATCTGGAATCGGCACTCCCGCAAAGTCTAGAAATGTTTCGGCAAAATCTAAATTAAGAATCATCTTATCGCTAACTCGCCCCGCTTTGATCGCGCGCGGATATTTAATTACAAACGGCATCCTCAAAGATTCCTCATACATAAATCTCTTGTCATACCACCCGTGATCTCCCAAGAAAAATCCCTGGTCAGAAGTATAGACTACAATCGTATCTTCCGCAATGCCCTCTTCGTTCAGGCAATCTAGCAGCTGCCCGATTCCATCGTCTACGCTGGCAACGCATCGTAAATAGTCTTTGATATATCGTTGGTATTTGAAATTTTTRAGCTCRGCATAGCTACTAAAACTAACTGGYACACCCGTTTCTTCCGGAGTCAGCGTATATCCCTCTAACGAATCTGGTGGCGGAATTTTGTCCATAGGTCTTTTAGTCGGAGGAGGGACAAGTTTTAAATCTCGATACATAAAATCGTTATCRATTCKCATTTCTGCTTCACGAGCCGCGTCGCAACGGGTGGCGTAGTCATCGTCAAAAGTTTCGGGTTGCAGTATTTCTTCATCTTTATATAGATCAGCATATTTGGCACTCACGGTCCACGGTCTATGCGGCGCTTTGTGGTGGCACATCAACATAAAAGGCTTACTTTTGTCGCGATCCTTAATAAAGTTAAGAGACATATCAGTAATAATATCTGTGGCGTAGCCTTTAAAAATTTTATCCTCGCCCTGCTCTCTCATCTTAGGGTCAAAATACTCGCCCTGTCCGTGAAGAACACAATAATAGTCAAATCCAGTAGGGTCCGCATATCCTCCCTCCCCAAGATGCCACTTACCAATTATGCCGGTTTGGTATCCCGCTTTTTGTAGCAACTTAGGAAACGTCTGCTGTCTACCATCAAATTCGTCATTTAGCGTAATTACCCCATTAAGATGGCTGTGTTTTCCAGTAAGAATGACAGCTCTACTGGGTGCACAAATGGAGTTCGTACAAAAACAATTATCAAATCTCATTCCTTCATTGGCAATGCGGTCCATATTGGGCGTCACATTGATCTTGCTACCATAACAGCTCATCGAGTGAGACGCATGGTCATCAGTCATTATAAAAACGATATTAGGTTGGTTCACAATTATATTTCCTTTCCGGGGATATTAAAGGCGTCTAATA
Source organism: Candidatus Epulonipiscium viviparus (assembly GCF_000171335.1). Classification (GTDB taxonomy): domain Bacteria; phylum Bacillota; class Clostridia; order Lachnospirales; family Cellulosilyticaceae; genus Epulonipiscioides; species Epulonipiscioides viviparus. The sequence continues at coordinate 5,446 of NZ_ABEQ01000015.3, read as the reverse complement.
ATGATGACACCTCATTATATCATTTGTCAGAATTCATAATTTTATGCTAATTATTTTGTTTTAGCGACCACTGAAATTATGACCGCCTCCATTGCCCAAGCCATTCCAAAAGCCAAAGTAATCTCCGTTGCTTATACATATCCTACAACCAATTTACCATCCTTAGTCCTGCCTATTAGCTTGGCAACGAAATCGCATGGGTCAGCGGTTAAGTAGGTATCTCCAGCGAACGTTACAACGGTGCCCTCGGCATGTTTTCGAATAGCAATAGCCCTAGCACCTTTACCAAAATTTACCGCTTTTGCTGCACCGAATATAAAAGATTCCATTATAAAATCATTAATATCAGTGGTCTTAGTTGCAATGGCGGTGATTTCGTCTTCGAACGCATAAGCGTCACCTTCAATCGCCTTAGCCGATGCATCACTTCCGATCACATTATCCGATGCGTCACTTCCGATCACATTAGCCGATGAATCACTTTCGACCGCGTTATCCGATGCGTCACTTCCGATCACATTATCCGATGAGTCACTTCCGATCACATTAGCAGATGCATCACTTCCGATCACATTAGCCGATGCGTCACCTTCGATAGCGTGAGCCGATGCGTCACGTTCGACCGCGTTAGCCGATGCGTCACGTCCGACCGCGTTAGCCGATGAGTCACTTCCGACTGCGTTAGCCGATGAGTCACTTCCGACCGCGTTAGCCGATGCATCACTTCCGATCGCGTTAGCCGATGCATCACTTCCTATCACATTAGCCGATGCATCACTTCCTATCACATTAGCCGATGCATCACTTCCGATCACATTAGCAGATGCATCACGTCCGACCGCGTTATCCGATGAGTCACGTCCGACCGCGTTAGCCGATGAGTCACTTCCGACCGCGTTATCCGATGCGTCACGTCCGACCGCGTTATCCGATGAGTCACTTCCGATCACATTAGCCGATGAGTCACTTCCGACCGTGTTATCCGATGAATCACTTCTGATCACATTAGCCGATGCGTCACGTCCGACCGCGTTATCCGATGAGTCACTTCCGATCACATTATCCGATGCGTCACGTCCGACCGCGTTATCCGATGCATCACTTCCGATCACATTAGCCGATGAGTCACTTCTGATCACATTAGCAGATGAGTCACTTCCGACCGCGTTAGCCGATGCATTACTTTCGATCACATTAGCCGATGAGTCACTTCCGACCGCGTTAGCAGGTTCATAAGCTACATTTGCATCAGAAAAGGCTTTGAACAACTCATGTAGGGCTTGACTTACGAGTTCCATTGCCTGGTCGTCGGTAATACGAGTAGAACTTTTGATCGTATTAGCAGATTCGTCGACATGGATTATATTGGAAGATTCATCGACATTGATAGTGTTATCAGATACGTCATCGTTGATCGCATTAGCCGATGCGTCGCCTTTGATAGCGTGAGTCGATACGTCGCCTTTGATAGCGTGAGCCGATACGTCGCCTTCGATAGCGTTAGCCGATGAGTCACTTCTGATCACATTAGCCGATGCATCACTTCTGGCCGCGTTAGCCGATGCGTCACGTCCGACCGTGTTAGCCGATGAGTCACTTCCGACCGCATTAGCCGATGAGTCACTTCTGATCACATTAGCAGATGCATCACTTCCGATCACATTAGCCGATGAGTCACTTCTGATCACATGAGCCGATGCATCACTTCTGACCGCGTTAGCCGATGAGTCACTTCCGATCACATTAGCCGATGCATCACTTCCGACCGCGTTAGCAGGTTCATAAGCTACATTTGCATCAGAAAAGGCTTTGAACAACTCATGTAGGGCTTGACTTGCGAGTTCCATTGCCTGGTCGTCGGTAATACGAGTAGAACTTTTGATCGTATTAGCCGATTCGTCGACATGGATTATATTGGAAGATCCATCGACATTGATCGTGTTATCAGATACGTCATCGTTGATCGCATTAGCCGATGCGTCATCTTCGATAGCGTGAGCTGATGCGTCACCTTCAATCGCGTGAGCCGATACGTCGCCTTCGAACGCGTGAGCCGATGAGTGGCCTTCGATCACATTAGCCGATGAGTCACCTTCGAACGCGTTAGCCGATACGTCGCCGTTAATCGCATTAGCTGATGCATCACTTCCGATCACATTAGCCGATGAGTCACTTCCGATCACATTAGCCGATGAGTCACTTCCGATCACATTATCCGATGAGTCACTTTCGATCACATTATCCGATGCGTCACTTCCGATCACATTAGCCGATGAGTCACTTCCGATCACATTAGCCGATGCGTCACGTCCGACCGCGTTATCCGATGAGTCACTTCCGATCACATTAGCCGATGAGTCACTTCCGATCACATTAGTCGATGCGTCACGTCCGACCGCGTTAGCCGATGAATCACTTCCGATCACATTAGCCGATGCATCACTTCCGACCGCATTAGCAGATGCATCACTTCCGATCACATTATCCGATGCATCACTTCCGACCGCGTTAGCCGATGAGTCACTTTCGACCGCGTTATCCGATGCGTCACTTCCGACCGCGTTATCCGATGAGTCACTTCCGATCACATTAGCCGATGAGTCACTTCCGATCACATTAGCCGATGAGTCACTTCCGATCACATTAGCCGATGAGTCACTTCCGATCACATTAGCCGATGAGTCACTTCCGATCACATTAGCCGATGAGTCACTTCCGATCACATTAGCCGATGAGTCACTTCCGATCACATTAGCCGATGAGTCACTTCCGATCACATTAGCCGATGAGTCACTTCCGATCACATTAGCCGATGAGTCACTTCCGATCACATTAGCCGATGAGTCACTTCCGACCGCGTTAGCCGATGCGTCACTTCCGACCGCGTTAGCAGATGCATCACTTCCGATCACATTAGCCGATGAGTCACTTCCGATCACATTAGCAGATGCATCACTTCCGACCGCGTTATCCGATGAGTCACTTCCGATCACATTAGCAGATGCATCACTTCCGACCACATTAGCCGATGCGTCACGTCCGACCGCGTTAGCCGATGACTCACTTCCGATCACATTAGCCGATGAGTCACCTTCGAACGCGTTAGCCGATGCGTCATTTTCGATAGCGTGAGCCGATTCGGCATCTTTGATAGCGTGAGCCGATGCGTCATCTTTGATCGCATTAGCCGATGAGTCACTTCCGACCGCGTTAGCCGATACGTCATCTTTGATAGCGTGAGCCGATGCGTCATCTTTGATCGTATTAGCAGAATCGTCATCTTTGATAGCGTGAGCCGATGCGTCACCTTCGATCGTATTAGCAGATACGTCGCCTTCGATAGCGTGAGCCGATGAGTCATCTTCGATAGCGTGAGCAGATACGTCGCCGTTGATCGCATTAGCCGATGAGTCGTTTTCGATAGCGTGAGCAGATTCGGCATCGTTGATCGTATTAGCCGATGCATCATCTTTGATAGCGTGAGTCGATGCGTCACCTTCGATTGCGTTATCCGATGCGTCACGTCCGACCGCGTTAGCCGATGAGTCATCGTTGATCGTATTAGCCGATGCGTCATCTTCGATAGCGTGAGCCGATACGTCGCCGTTGATCGCATTAGCTGATTCATCGACATGGATTATATTGGAAGATCCATCGACATTGATCGTGTTATCAGATACGTCATCGTTGATCGTATTATCCGATGAGTCACTTCCGATCACATTAGCCGATGAGTCACTTTCGATCGTATTAGCAGATACGTCGCCTTCGATTGCGTGAGCCGATACGTCGCCTTTGATAGCGTGAGCCGATCCGTCATCTTTGATCGTATTAGCAGATGAGTCGTTTTCGATAGCGTGAGCCGATACGTCATCGTTGATCGTGTGAGCAGAATCGTCGCCTTTGATAGCGTGAGCCGATACGTCATCGTTGGTCGTATTAGCAGATGAGTCGTTTTCGATAGCGTGAGCCGATCCGTCATCGTTGGTCGTATTAGCAGATGAGTCGTTTTCGATAGCGTGAGCCGATACGTCATCGTTGATCGTATTAGCCGATGTGTCATCGTTGATCGTGTGAGCAGAATTGTCGCCTTTGATAGCGTGAGCTGATGCGTCATCTTTGATAGCGTTAGCCGATACGGCATCGTTGATCGTGTGAGCCGATGCATCATCTTCGATCGTATTAGCAGATTTGTCGTCGTTGATCGTATTAGCCGATGAGTCACCTTCGAACGCGTTAGCCGATACGTCATCGTTGATCGCATTAGCCGATGAGTCGTTTTCGATAGCGTTAGCCGATGAGTCACCTTCGAACGCGTTAGCCGATCCGTCATCTTTGATCGTATTAGCCGATTCGTCATCGTTGATCGCATTAGCAGAATCGTCGCCTTTGATAGCGTGAGCCGATGCATCATCTTCGATAGCGTTAGCCGATGAGTCACCTTCGAACGCGTTAGCCGGTGCGTCATCTTCGATCGTATTAGCAGATGAGTCGTTTTCGATAGCGTTAGCCGATGAGTCACTTCCGACCGCGTTAGCCGATGCGTCACCTTCAATCGCGTGAGCCGATCCGTCATCGTTGATAGCGTGAGCCGATGCGTCATCGTTGATCGTATTAGCCGATACGTCGCCTTCGAACGCGTGAGTCGATGAGTGGCCTTCGATCGTATTAGCAGAATCGTCGCCTTTGATAGCGTGAGCTGATGCGTCATCTTTGATAGCGTTAGCCGATGTGTCATCGTTGATAGCATTAGCCGGTGCGTTATCTTTGATTTCTGTTGCCGCAAGCTCGGGAGAGTCAGTTTCTACTAACGTATCTTCATCTAATATGAGGATTTCTGTTTCGCTGAGGCGTCTTAGCCTGCGAGGGATTATTAATGGCAAAATTTGGTTTTTAGAGCTATGATTGTCGTTCGGATAGTCATTGGCTTTGTTGATGTCGATCACGGCCATTGACAGGTGCGTGGCTCTGCCGTATTTGTCTACTAGCACGTTGGGGCGCTCTATCTTATGCCATAATGTTCGTACACCGTTTTCATATACTGTGGATGTCGATGTGTATGCGAAGCCGTCTTCGTAGAACCAGTTGATCCCATCTGCAGATCGCAAGTATATGGCCCTAAAATCGATAAATCCATTTATTATCATATGGTATTGCAGCTCGTCTTTCCACATTACGGGATCTTCGTATACAGACTTGCGATACCGTTCGGGCACTGTTGTGTTCTCTTGGATTGTGCCTGTTAGCACTTCGTAGGGCCCCAAAATTCCTGAAGTGCTTTTGATCATATTGCCAGCTTTGCTAACAAAGAGCAAGGACCCGTCTTCTAGCTCAACTCCCGATAGATTTCTTTCGTATCGATATGCGCGCTGCGAGTCGTTGTGGTTTACTTTCATTTCGCCTTCGTATTTCCAAGGACCACTAATGGATTTGGAGCTTAGAAGGA